>JBBPZC010000082.1:0-15888 GCA_038199275.1 Actinomycetales bacterium | reverse complement strand
GTCTACCCGGCCACGGCAAAGTTCCCCAGCTGGAAAACCAGAAAAGTCATTGACGTGTTGTTGCCCACCCTCGAGCTGGAGCGGATCCCGGACCCCATTCCGGCCGCAATCGCCCGGCGCGAACGGCTCATGCCGCTGGCCGAGGCTTACGAGGAAATCCACAGCCCCAGTTCCATGGAGTCCTGGCCGCGGGCCCGCAAACGGTTCCGGTACCAAGAGGCCCTGGCACTGCAGACCGCACTCGCCCAGCGCCGCTTCGAGTCCATGCACCAGGACACCCACGGCTGGGCGCCGGTTCGTGACGGGCTGTTGGACGCCTTCGATGCGACGCTGCCCTATACACTCACGGCCGGGCAGCAGGAGATTGGGGAACTGATTTCCGTGGAAGTTGCCGGCGGCCATCCCATGCACCGGTTGCTGCAGGGCGAAGTGGGTTCCGGCAAGACCGTCATCGCGTTGCGGGCCATGCTCCAGGTGGTCGACGCCGGAGGGCAGGCCGCATTCCTGGCCCCCACCGAGGTGCTCGCCGCCCAGCATTTACACTCCATCACGGCACTGTTGGGCACCTTGGGAACCGGTTCACTGTTGGGTGGCCCGCACGCCACCACGGTGACACTGTTGACCGGTTCCATGCCGACTGCCGCACGCAAAAAGGCGCTGCTGGCTGCCGCCTCCGGAGAAGCCGGGATTGTCATCGGCACACACGCGCTGTTGTCCGAGAACGTACAGTTCGCCGACCTGGGCCTGATTGTGGTGGACGAACAGCACCGCTTTGGTGTGGAGCAGCGCGACGCGCTCCGCGCCAAAGCGGTCAAGCCCCCGCACCTTTTGGTCATGACAGCCACCCCCATTCCACGCACCGTGGCCATGACGGTCTTTGGCGACCTTGAAGTCTCCGAACTGACCGAACTGCCCGCCGGCCGTGCCCCCATCAAAACCCACGTGGCACCCATGGCCGAACACCCGGACTGGTTCAAACGGGTCTGGGAACGCACCCGGGAAGAAATTGAAAAAGGCCACCAGGTGTATGTGGTGTGCCCCAAAATCGGTGACGGGGACGCTGCCGGCAGCGACGGGTTGAACGATTCCGGCGCGCTGTTCGATGACGCAACGTTGGACGAGCCGTACCCGCGGGCCGAGCCTGTCGAGACCGGTGGTGAGGGGCGCGCCATGACAGGGGTACTCGACGTCGTCCATCTCCTGAAGGACATGCCGGTCCTGGCGGGCACACGCATTGAGCCGCTGCATGGGCGGCTGGAATCGGCGCAAAAGCAGGGCACCATGGCGGCGTTCGCGGCGGGGGAGATTGACGTTCTGGTCGCCACCACGGTGATTGAGGTTGGGGTGGATGTGCACAATGCGACCCTGATGGTCATTGTCGATGCGGACCGGTTTGGGATGTCCCAGCTGCACCAGCTGCGCGGGCGGGTGGGGCGCGGCGGCCATGACGGCACGTGCCTGCTGATGACAAGTCTGGAACGCGGGCACCCCAGCCGGAAGCGGCTCGAGGCGGTCGCAGCCACGCTGGACGGGTTTGTGCTGGCACAGAACGATCTGGAAATACGCCGCGAGGGTGATATTTTGGGTGCCCGGCAATCCGGTGGAAACAGCGGGCTGCGCATGCTCAGCGTGCTGCGCGACGAGGAACTGATTGGCCGCGCGCGTGCCGATGCCACGGCCATCGTTGCCGAGGATCCCGGGCTGGTGCACCACCCGGCGCTGAAGCTTGAAATTGACATGTACGTGACCGAGAAAAATGAGGCTTTCCTTGAACGTGGCTAACAGCACCGCGGTGCCCGTGACGGGAGTGCGCGCATGAGCCGGATTGTTGCTGGTGCCGCCGGTGGAACTCCGCTGGTTTCCGTGCCCGGGGATGGCACCCGGCCCACCACCGACCGCGTCAAGGAGGCGCTGTTTTCGCGTCTCGAATCCATGAACATGCTTGCCGGCATGCGTGTGCTGGACCTGTACGCCGGCTCCGGCTCGCTCGGTGTGGAGAGTGCCAGCCGCGGAGCAACCTCGGTGGAACTGGTCGAGTTCAACGAAAAGGCTGCCGCCGTGTGCCAGCGCAATGCCGAACTCGTGAACAAGGTGGTCGGCTCAAAAGTTGTCAGGGTGCAACGTTCGCGGGTGGAGACGTTCCTGGGGCGGGCGGCCGAGGCCGGGGTTGACCAGTGGGACCTGGTGTTCATTGATCCGCCGTACCCGCTGACCGAAATTGAACTCTCGCTGGTGCTGGAGTTGCTGGCAGCGCGGCTGAGCCCGTTCGCCGTCGTGGTGGTGGAACGCTCGGCCCGCACGCCCGAGCCCACATGGCCGGCCGGTATGGGGCTTTTCGCCGACAAGAAGTACGGAGAAACCCGGCTTTGGTTCGCCGAACCCTCAGGTGACTGAGCGGGGGCGGCCGCGGAGAGCGTCACCGCAACCATTGATGCAAGGCTTCGCCCACGGTCTGGAATGAATCCTGCCATCCCAGGGCGCGGTAAAACCGCAGTTACCGTCCGTGCAGCCGAAATCCGAGGTGCAGTTTCCAGTGGCTGTTGCCGCACCCAAGCAGCGGACACGCACTGTCCAAGAACCGAGTCCGGGGCATACCCGGGCCTGCTGGTGTGTCAGCCGTGAGCGGACCGTGAAAGCGGTGACAGAAGCACTGGCGGACCGTCTGGATTGACTTGACTGCAAGGGCCACAGCAACAGCCACAGCGCACAGTGAAGTCTGCGACCCCACGGCCCTGCCACCTCACTGCAGCACCATGCCTTCCTGGAACAGTTGCTTCCGCAGCTCCCGGAGTTTCTTGATGCCCATTGGGGCATACCCAGTGTCCTTCTCCATATTTCGGATGAATCACCACTCGGCAACCTGTCCGGCAGCCTGACCGACTGCCCTCGTTCCCTGATCCGAGTGGGCGACCTGTTAACGCCTGAAATGACAGTGACGCTGTTGGCGGCTTTGACTTGTTTCAGGACGCGGCCCTGCCCAATCCAGAGTGGCCAACGACCACGCAGAACCTTTCCTTCAGACACGGATTTGGCTGAAAGCGTGCCCCTGGGCGGAAAGGAACATTAGAAATGTGTGACCTTTGGCACGAGGCTTCTTTTGTGCCTGAAAATGCCTTTCTGACCGGATGACGAGAAGGCCAAGTTCCGGCGTGTTGCGCACGGTCAAGCGGAAGTGCCGTCCCTGCGATGCCAAAAAGCGCCGCGCATCGGTGTTCGCTCCGGGACGGGGGCGAGCCGGGCAAAGCGCCCAATTATGAGAAAAACTCCTCATTTTGACAGCCTTGCCAATTTGTTCCCGGACGCAGGTAGGAAATCATTGAAGACATGACCACTCAGCACAAAACCGCTAAAAAATATTTCATGAACACAGTCGCGGGAGCCTCGATGCTCCTGCTTGGCCTATTCCTCGCCGGCTGCTCCACGAGCGCCCAGGAAACAGCACCCGAGGCCTCGAACGGCAGCGCCTCTGTGACGGGCACGTCTGACGCGCCCGTGGACGTCGAAACTCCCGCCACCCCCTCCAAGCCTAGCGAGACGGCTGACGCCACTGCTGCCGCCAAGCCCAGTGAGAACGCTGCCAGCAAGGCGCGCAAGGTCACCATGCATGTCGAGGGCGCCAAGAGCAATGCCCTTGTTAAGGCCTTGGTAGTCACCGCTGACGGGAAGGAAAGCGGTGGCGAGATGACCAGTCAAACATTGCCCTTCGACCAGGAAGTAACCCTGCCAGCCGATTCCGTCTTCACCAAGGTCCTGGTCCTGGGTAAGTACCCCTCCGGTGGCACCGGGGAAATTTCGTGCTCCATCAGCATTGATGATGTCAGCGTTTCCAGCCAAGCCTCCAGCAGCCACAAGCCGGCAGAGTGCCTGTTTGTTGAGAAGGGCTCTAAGTAACACATCGAAGGGCCGCCCGGACCAAAGCTGAACCAAGAGACAGCGGCCCCAGCGGCCTCCTTGATGCCACGCGATGCCACAACATCCCCCGGACCCCGGACCCTGAGCTGGGTCCCGGGGCCCGAACCGCGGACCCGGGCCGGGGTCCTGGAACCATCTGGTCGGAGTCACTGGACCGCTTCGCCGAGAAGAAGTACGGTGAGAGGCGGCTCTGATTCGCTGAATCTGCCCCGGTATAGCTCAGATGAGGAAAATGTTGACCATGACCGATCCCCGCCCGGCGGTTGTTGGGCCGGAAATAGTGCAGTACGGGGACGCCGAGCCGCAATTCGTTGAGCTCTGGGTGCCCCGAGCTGAAACGCCGAAGGGATACGCCATTCTCATCCATGGCGGCTACTGGCGTTCACGCTGGGACCTCACGCTCATGCACTCCCTGGCCCAGGACCTGCTGGCCCGCGGATGGGCTGTGGCGAACCTCGAGTATCGCAGTGTTGGCAATGGTGGTGGCTGGCCGGCCACGCTCGAGGATGTTCTGGCCGGCATCCAGTGCGCCAAGGAGCAACGCCCCCAGTGGTGTGCCGCGGGCGCAGTGGTTGCCGTGGGCCATTCCGCAGGCGGCCAGCTGGCGCTTCTCTCCGCCCGCCT
This sequence comes from Actinomycetales bacterium, assembly GCA_038199275.1. GTDB lineage: Bacteria > Actinomycetota > Actinomycetes > Actinomycetales > Micrococcaceae > Specibacter. Next base: position 11,352 of record JBBPZC010000082.1, on the reverse strand, counting down.
TGTCGACGCCGTGGTGGGGCTGGCCCCGGTCACTGACATGTGGCGCGTGGACGAGGAAGAGCTGGACGACAATGCCGCGCTCAGCTTCATGGGCGGGCATTATGCGCAAATGCAGGACGCGTACGACCTGGCCTCACCCATCCGCCAGCTGCCTCTTGAACGGCCGATCCTCATTGCTCACGGGGATGTTGATGTTTGGGTCCCGGTGGGGCACTCGGAAGACTTTGTCCAAGCGGCTGCAGAGGCGGGGGATGGTGTCGACTTTCAGATGACCCCTGGCCTGGATCACATGGCTGCAATCGACCCGTCGGCTCCGCACTGGGACGGCACGGTCCGATGGATGGAGCGGACGAAGGATTTGCTGGCCAGTGCATGAGATTTGCTGATTCTTTGGAATGTTGCAATGCCTTCGTCACCCGGCCAGTTGGAAGGGAGACAGTCGGCGGGCAGTCCCGGGTCGAGATAAGGGATCATGCGCCATCGGTCAATCATGTTGACGTAGGCGGCAAAGGTCGCAGAATCTGCCGCCACCCCATCAGTGCCAACGTGCTCGTGAAACTTGATAAAATCCCGGTGCAGGGTTGAAATGGCCTCCAAGTTCCACCATGTGGCGACTACATCGTGTAGATTCCCGGCCACCTGCGGGCGCGAGGTGGTGAACAGCACCGCCCGTCCGCCCAGGTCCAGGGAGTCCAGAATTTCCTGGATTTCCTGACGCAGGTAGTCCGGGGCGATCCACAGTCCCGGGGAGACCATCCCGCACCCGATCCAATGCAGTTGCCGACGCAGCTGATGCCGGCGTATGCGCTCGGATTCCGGCAGCGAGAAGGAGACCAGGCACCACGGGTCCTGGCCTTTCATGGACCGGGGGTTGTGGATGCGCCTGTCGCCACGTTCCAGCATTCGTGCCGCTCGCGAATCCACCTCATACCCGGCCACCCCGCCACGTTCGGCGGCAACGACCACTCCCTTTTTTCGCAGCCGTGTCAGCGCGGTGCGTGTCAGTGTTGCTGGGATTGCCATCGCCTGCATCAGTTCCACCAGGGAGGTGGTTGGCATCCAGCCGCCCGCATCCCTGAGGTATAAACCTATGACTGTGCGCAGGAGAGATGTGGTGCTCCCGGGCCTGGAGTCCATGTCATCGAGGACGGCTGTCACTGCAGCGACTTCAGAACATCACGGATTGCCTCGATCCCTGCCCGCACCTCGGCAAAGCTGGTGCTCAGCGGGGACAGGCCAAGGCGCAGTCCGTGCGGCGGGCGGAAGTCCGGAATCACTCCTTGCTCCCACAGGCGGGCCGTGACTTCTGCAAAGAGCGGATGGTTCACGCTCACATGTGATCCACGCTGGAACGGGTCTCTAGGACTGGCGACCTGTGCGCCGAGTGGAAGCAGAAGTTCCTCCACCAGGGCCATGGCATGCTCGGTAAGTGCTATTGATTTTTCCCGGATGGCAGGCATGCCAACCTCGGCAATCAGCTCAGCCATGTCTTTCATTGGCTGCATGGACAGGATCGGCGGAGTTCCGGTGATGAATCGGCGCACGTTGGCAGCCGGCTCAAAGTGTGCAGACATCCCGAAGGGATCTGCTGCACCCATCCAGCCCCAGATCGGCTGCCGGAGCCGGGAGAGCAATGAGTTGTTGACGTAGGCCAGAGCGGGGGCGCCGGGGCCGCCGTTGAGGTACTTGTAGGTGCAGCCCACGGCAAGGTCCACACCCCAGGCGTCCAGTTCCAAGGGAACGGCGCCAATGGAGTGGCAGAGGTCCCACATCATCAACCCGCCGGCGTCCTTGACCATGCGGGTGATCACCGGTGCATCGGCCAGGAACCCTGAGCGGTAGGCCACATGGCTGAGTAGCACCACGGCGGTGTTCGGCCCGATGGCGGCGACAACATCCTCCGGCGTGACACCGGTGGTGGGATCTGGATCTATCCAAACAATCTCCGCACCGCGCTCGGAGGCGATGCCCTCGACGATGAATCGGTCGGTGGGAAAGTTGTCCCGGTCAATGACGATTTGGTTGCGGTCCGGCTGTCCATCGAGTCCCGCGCGCAGCAACTTATAGAGCAGCACCGACGTCGAATCCCCTATGAAGGACTGTCCTGGTGCGGCGCCCAGGACAACCTCGCCGAGCCGGTCGCCAACAGCGGTGGGCTCATCCATCCACTTCTCATCCCACGACCTGATGAGCCTGGTGCCCCAATCGCCCTGGACAAAAGCGGCAAGATTGCCCGATGTCACATGCAACGGCCGGCCTAGCGAGTTTCCGTCGAGGTAGGCCACGACGGAGCCGTCTTCGGGCTCAACGAAGCGCTGGCGGTAGGGGGCCAGCCTGTCACTGGCATCAAGTTTGGCGCTGGTGGGAGGGGAAAATACCGTGCGGCTGGTCATCGGGAGTCCTTCGTGGGGAGGGGTGAGGGGAGGTTATTTACCAATTTCAGTGCGGACGGCAAAGAGCTCGGGGAAAAATGTCAGGTCCAGGGCGCGCTTGAGGAAATCCACGCCCGAGGATCCGCCGGTTCCGGTCTTGAAGCCGATGGTCCGTTGGACGACGCTCATGTGGCGGAAGCGCCAGGCTTGAAAGTTGTCCTCAAGGTCAACCAGGTCCTCACACGCCTGATAGAAGTTCCACGGTGTGGTGTCCGACTCATATATGTCCTTGAACACCGGGACCAGCTCCTCATGGAAAAGCCAGGCCTCGCTTACATCCCGTTGCAGGATGCTGTCCTCGATGGCATAACCGGCACGGGCCAGCGCTCGCAGAAATGCGTCGTAGACGGTGGGCTCTTCCAGAATGGTGGAGAGCAGCTTGTGGGCCGCCGGATCCGATTCAAAGACCTTTAGCATGCCACGGTGCTTGTTGCCGAGGATGAATTCCACTGCCCGGTACTGGAAGGACTGAAATCCGGAAGAAGAGCCCAGGGAGCCACGGAATTGTGCATACTCACGCGGGGTGAGGGTGGCCAAAACTGACCATTGCTCAGTGAGTGTCTTCTGGATGTGCTTGACCCTGGCAAGGCACTTCAGCGCTTTGCCGATTTCATCATTGTCCATCAAGCGTCGGCATTCCAGCAGCTCGTGCAGGACAAGTTTCAGCCAAAGCTCACTGGTCTGGTGCTGGATGATGAACAGCATTTCATCGTGGTGCTCAGGGGAACTTACAGGGTGCTGCGATGAGAGCAGGCGATCCAGATCAAGGTAGCTTCCGTAGGACATGGTGCTGTGGAAGTCCGTGCGGATCGCGCCTTCGATTTCGCGGACGCCTTCGGGGGGTTGTGCATGGGGGCAGCTCATCCAAAAACTGTATCATTATATTGACGGCCGTCAAGAAGTTGAAACTTAGGTTTTTGGTTGGAGCTTTCCGAGCGCAGGTGCACAGGGTGTTGAGACAAATCCGAAGACCAGCTCACTGCCAGCACCAAGGAAGCACGAGCATTTTTTGAGGCCGCAGGTCATGGACCTTCTGATTGCGTAATCCCGTTCGCTGTCCTGATCACTTCCGGGTTACCTCCGGCCGCCTGCGCGGCAGAAGCCGGCATGGACCAGTGGGCTCTGGTCTTCATGAATGCGCCGTTGACTGAACGGAGAGGGCGCTCCAGCGGCTGCTCTTAACCGGTTCGGCTGATTAGGGCGACCAGCTAAGTTCGTGCGAGGAAGTAATCGAGGCGAGCAGCCCCAACGATTCGATGCTCGCGGCGTGGGCATCCGGTGTAACGGCCGAGCAGGCATCTTCAACGACGGTCACGTTGTAGTCATGGTCGGAGGCCGCGCTTGCAGAGCTTTCCACGGAGGTATTGGTGGGGACTGCGGCGAAGAGCTCAGATTCCATTCCGCGTGCTGCAAGGATCTCTGCCAGCTCTGGCGTGAGTCCGCCGACCCGCTGGTTGGTCATCACGAGGTCATTGGCCTGCGGGGTGAGTGCCTCGACCTACCACGTGGGCGAGCGGTTGCTGGTCATGTACCTGGAGCTGCCGCAGACGGTCTATGTTGAGGAATTGCCCGGCTTCCTGAGGCTGTCCGCATAGGGTGGAGGGAAATCACACTTTCGTTAGGGACATGATTCGTGGAACAACTTCGCATTGGCCTCATCGGTGCCGGCGGCATTGCCGGTGTGCACATCGCCGGTTGGCAGCAATTGGGTGCCACGGTGAGCGTGTATTCACGCTCCGGAGCGGCCGGGCTGGTGGAACGCTACGGCGTCAAAGAAGTCCACACCCTCGAGGCGCTGCTTGAGGTCTCGGACATGGTCAGCATCCTGACGCCCACTCCTTCCCACCACCAGTACGCCCTGGCCGCGATCGCCGCCGGCAAGGACCTGATCTGTGAGAAGCCGCTGGCCGAAAACGCCGCCCGCGCCGCGGAGATTGTCCGGGCCGCCAACGCCGCCGAGGTGCGTCTCTTCCCGGCCCACGTGGTCCGATTCTTCCCCGAGTATGAAGCCGCGAAGGCTGCCGTGAACAGCGGTGAGGTTCCCGCTTTCGTCCATTTGAGCCGCTCCAGCGCGGGTCCCGCAGAGGGGTCTTGGTTCTACAATGAGGAACTCGGCGGAGGGATCATCCGCGACCAAATGATCCACGACATCGACCAGGCCTGCTGGCTCGCCGGTGAAGTGGTGCGCGTCGAGGCCCACCAGAATCCGCCCAGTGTGGACGCAGTTGTGCCGCGCCCGGTCACCGCCCGTGTGGTCCTGACGCACCGCAATGGCGCCGTCAGCACACTGCGTGGCCAGTGGGGTCTGGACACGCTTCCATTCAGCACGAGCATCAGCATTGAGGCCGCCGACGGCAGCGCTATTTTCGCCTGGCCTCTGTCCACCGATTCGAGTGCTGCCGGGAACGAGCCCGGGGATTATCTGCCCGTGCAGGATGTGGCCAGCAGTCCGTATACCTTGCAAAACGCGGAGTTTGCGGCCGCGCGTGCCTCCAGTGGGCCTGCCCGTGTTGCCCCGTACGACGGCGTCATGGCAGTCGCGCTGGCAGACGCCGCTTACGAGTCGATCGCCTTGGGCCGTGCCGTGGATTTCTCCGCCGCAGCGGTGCAAGAGTTGGTGGACGGACAGTAGTCGCTGGCAGTCCCACATCGACCTCACTCCTTTAAGGTTGCGGACGCGATCTCGCCTATGGTCAGTTTTTGGAGATCGCCATCCCATTCGCGTCGGTGGGATGACCGTGATGGCCGTCTGGATGTCCTATGAAATTGCTTGTTGACAGGCCAGGGCGGGCAGCATAAATTCGGGGCACCATACGCTTGCCGAGCTAAGGCTGGAACTATGCGCATCCGGATTGCAACTCTCTCACTCACTCTTGGAGCCGTGGTGCTTTCCGCGCTGACGGCCTGCAACGGACGGTCAGCAGATCCGCCGGGCTCCGGAGGAGAGACAGCCGTTTCGGGTGGAGCCGGCGCAGGAGCTCCTTCAACGAGCCCGGCCCCCACTGAACCGTCACCTGGTTCAGCAGCGCCCAGCTCCGCAGCGCCCAGTGCAAAGGATATTCGTTCGGTGGATCTGGCCAACACCACCTGGCTGTATTCTTCCGAAGGATTAAGGCTGCCGCTCGAGGTGAAGCTGGTCAACGGGGAGGCAACCACAGATCCTGGGGAGTTTTCCACCGACTACACCCTGGGCGAGGTGGTCTATGGCGACGTTGACGGGGACGGAGACGAAGATGCAGTGGCTCGCATCAACCAGGCGTCGCCCAGGGATACTGAAGGGCTTTGGTATATATGGCTTGCCGATCTGTTGGGGGCCGTGCAGCTGAAATATCCCATAGCGTTCAGCGGCAGATGTGCCATCTTTGTGGAGCCTCCAGTGATCTCCGACGGGACTATCAAGCTGACCGAGCATGTGCGAGTTCCCGGGCTGGATGACAAGATTCCTTGCTCCGATCCGGGCACGGGCCTGAGCAAACGAACCATCACGATCACCTCGGAGGGTGCCGAGATCTGGCCGGTGCAGACTCAGCCTGCTGTCGCGTGGGGTGGCATCTGCCCGGGCGCAAAATATAATGAATCTTCCCCTGGAGTGACGGATTTGTGGGCGGCACCTTCCACGACCGCGCCCGTGACCGCGACTACCTCTCCCGACGGCGGCGCAATGTTTGAGCTCCACGACGCGCCGCTGTTGCAGCGAGAGGGGTGGTATCTCGTGGGAGTCAAGCTCGCAGGTATGGCGAATGAACAAGGTGTTACGCAACTGGAGTGTGCCTGGGCTGTGAAATGACACGGACTTCGGCAGATAGTCGCTCAGCCGGTGAGCTGGCGTCTGGGAAGACCCGCAATGGGTGAGCTGGCGTCTGGGAAGACCCGCAATGGGTGAGCTGGCGTCTGGGAAGACCCGCAATGGATGAGCTAGCGTCTGGGAAAACCCGCAATAGGTGAGCTAGCGTCTGGGAAAAACCCGTAATAGCAGGGCGAGCGTTGGAAGGGGCAGTTGGTTAGCCGGTGAGCTCGTCCAGATCCGTCCCTGTCAGGACTGTTGCCGGGTGCGGGCCAGCCGCCACGAGTGATTCCGCCCAGCCCTCGGGCCACGGTTCTTTGCGTCCGAGCAGGATGATGTTTCCGGGGTAGCGACGGCTGAACAGCATGCTCGTGCCATAAGCTGCCACGGCGTCCATGGCCTCCTGCATGGCCTTGGTCTGGCTCGTGACCAGCGTGAAGCCGGGTTCGTCCCCAACGTTGACCGCCAACACCCCTCCCGGCGCCAGCACTGCCGCGGCTTCGCGGTAGAAGTCTGCGCACGCGAGGTGGGAAGGGGCATCGGGGCCGCTGAAAATGTCCAGGATGACGACGTCGAACTTCAGCTCCGTGCCAAGCGCGGCCAACTCCTCGCGGGCGTCGCCGACGTGCGCGCTTAGATCCGTTCCTTGGGGCAGGGGAAGCGCGTCAAGGACGAAGTCCAGCAACTCCCGTTCCAATTCCACCGCATGCTGGAGCGAGCCGGGCCGGGTGGCCTGGATGTAGCGGGCCAGCGTGAGCGCGCCGGCGCCCAGGTGCAGGGCCGTGATCGGCTCACCGGCGGGCTTGATGAGATCGACGGCGTTGGCGATGCGGCGCAGGTATTCGTAAAAAACTTCCTGTGGCTGTGCCAGATTGACGTGCGATTGCTCAGCGTTGTCAATGCTGAGGACAAACGCGTTCTCGTGCCACGGATCGGGCTCGATGGTTGCATGCACGCCGCTGGTGCGCAGGAAACGGTGCGGCGTGGCCACTAAAGTTTGTCTTTCAGCGTGGCGAGGCGGTCTGCGGCCTGCTCCAGCAGGGGGACCTGCTTGCAAAACGCGAAACGCAGCAGGGAGCGGGTGCGGCGGGCGCCCTCAGGATGGCAGAACACCGGCACCGGAATCGCAGCCACGCCAATGAGTTCCGGCAGCCGGCGGGCCAATGCGGTGGCGTCGGTAATCCCCAACTTTTGTGTGTCGGCGTTGATGAAATAGGTGCCCTGTGGCAGGTAGACGTCCATGCCGGCCGCACGGAGGCCCTCGGCCAGGATGTCGCGCTTGTGGGCCAGCGTTGCGGCCGCGTCGGTGAAGTAGCTACTGTCCATGCGCAGGCCGGCGGCAATGGCGCTCTGGAACGGTGTGCCTGAGGAGTAACTCAGGAACTGTTTGACGGTGCGGGCTGCGGCGACCAGCTCCGCCGGGCCGGACAGCCAGCCAATCTTCCAACCGGTGAAGGAGAACGTCTTGCCGGCGGAGGAAATGGTGAGCGTGCGTTCGGCCGCACCCGGCAGCGTGGCCACGGGTATGTGCCGGGGACCAAACGTGAGGTGCTCATAGACCTCGTCGGTGAGGATGACGGCGTCGTACTTGGTGGCCAGGCGGACAATTTCGCGCAGCACCTCGACGGGGAACATGGCACCCGTGGGGTTGTGCGGGTTGTTCACGATGACCATCTTGGTGCTTGGGCTGAAGGATTCTTCCAGCGTGGACAGATCCGGCATGAAATCCGGTGCCAGCAGTGCGGCTGTGGTGTGCTTGGCTCCGCTCAGTCCAATCATGGCGCCATAGGAATCGTAGAACGGCTCGAACGTCAGTACCTCATCGCCTGGGCCGGTCAGTGCCAGGACGGCGGCGGCGATGGCCTCGGTGGCGCCGGTGGTGATGATGACCTCGTGCTCCGGGTCCAGGGTGATGCCGTAGAAACGGTCCTGGTGTTCGGCAACGGCGCGACGCAGATCGAGAATGCCCTTCCCCGGCGCGTACTGGTTGTTGCCGGAGGCGATGGCTTCCTGGGCGAGGCGGCTCAACTCCGCCGGGCCGTCCTCATCGGGGAAACCCTGGCCCAGGTTGATGGCCTGATGTTGGTTGGCCAGGGTGGTGATTTCCTCGAAAATGGTCACGCCAAGGGAGCCGTCGGGACCCATCAGGTTGGCGCCTTGCGCTGTCCGATGCCAGGGCGTGCTCATGGATGCTCCTCAAATTTCGTGTGGGTGTATTCCTTGACCACGTTACCGGGCGCGGCGTCACAAGCCCTAGTGGCGGGCGCGAGGCGAGCGAAGCGCGAGGTGAACGCTGGCGCGAACGTGAGTGCCGGCGTCGTACTTGGAAAGGGTGGGAGGACTGATGACATCACTCAGGGGAAGGGTTACCAGTCAGTAAGCGTCGGGACATGGCGGAATTGCGTCCGAACAGTGGCACGTTGGTGTGTGAGTCGGCTAGATTCGTGGGTATGCGACGCGCTGTATGCCCCGGATCCTTCGACCCCATTCACAAGGGGCACATTGAAGTCATTGCCCGAGCCACGGGACTTTTCGACGAGGTGATTGTTGCCGTCTCCACCAACTACGCGAAAAAGTACCGTTTCACTCTTAACGAGCGGTTGGACATGGCCAAGACCACATTCTCGGCATTGTCCGGAATCGTGGTGGAGCCGATGGGGGAGGGCCTGCTGTCCGACTACTGCCATTCCCGCGGCGCCTCCGCGATTGTGAAGGGACTGAGGTCCTCCTCAGATTTCGACTACGAACTGCCCATGGCCACCATGAACCGCCAGCTCTCCGGTGTGGAGACCGTGTTCCTGCCCGGCGACAGCCGGTACCTCCACCTCTCATCCACCCTGATCAAGGAAATCCACACGCTGGGCGGTGACGTGGCCGACTTTGTTCCGCGGGCGGTATTGCGCCGTTTGCAGGGCGACGTCGGCCCGGACACCACTCCCGTCAGCATCGTCCCGCGGAAAAAGTAACCTCAGGGTTCTTGGGCCACTTGGACGACTTCGCAGCGCCATGTTGAGTGCCAACGGTGCGCATGCCGGCCGGATACACGTTTATATTTGGGCGGCCTTCCTCTATGCGCCACGCTGGGACCCAACGAGGCGCCACCGCGTCAGCTGCGCCACGCTGGGACCCAACGTGGAGCATGCTGGAAGCGGTGAGTCGGCATGCGCCATGACGAAGTGCACGGTGGCGCATGTGCAATGCGCCGGCGGCTATGCGCTGAATTGCTTGCCCGGCCGCGTTAATCGTCTGCAGGCAAATCAGTGTTGTCCGCAGCTAAATCCGGCAAGGAAATGTTGCTGGGATTGAACACAGCTCCGGACAGCGGGGCGTAAGCGAAAAAGCCCGCTCCTTCCTCACCGGACAGGTCCTCAAACCGCGCACGCTCCGACTCTTCCTCTGCAGCAATGCCGTGGAAGGCCTCCGCAGCCGCTGGATTTCCGGCCCGGGCTCCGCTGTGGAAGAACTCCCTGCGGGATCCAGGTTCGTATGAGTGGAACTCCACGTCGAAGTCCCGGCCCAGCTCCGCAGCAAGCCGTTCCGCGAGCACTCTCCCGGCGGCGGTGAATTGTTCCGCACCCGAGGCGGATTTCCACGACTGGTCGCTGTCAAGGGACGCATAGTAGGAGGACTCCCACAAAGCCATGTCACGGGCCAGTGCAGGGGACACGGCCGAATCGGGGTAGGCAACAGGTCCGAACAGCCACAACACGGTACTTGCATAGTCGGGAAAAATACGGACTCGAATGGGGGAGCCGTCGGCATCCGCGCGGAGCTCGGATATTGTGTCGGCCGGGGAAACACCGCCCCGCACCGCGGCCGGGTCGATCTCCACATGCAGCACCACTCCCGTGCGTTTCAGCTGCGGCGAATCGGGCGAGTCGTGGGTTTCGACATCGGCCGGGTAGCTGCTGATGGGGCGAAACTGCTGGTGGAATCCGGGTGCCGGCCGCCAGAACCTGCCTTCCCGATCATTGCCCACATATTCCCCGCCCTCATGCAGCAGCGACGCGAGCTCCATGGACGCCACGACGCCGGTGACTGCAGGAAATCCAGCAGGTGCGGATCCGTGGCTGGAGGCATCGATGGTTCCGATCAGTGTCACCGGCCCCTCGGTGACCACGGGAGCGTCCCAATATAAGGTGAATCCGAGTGCGTGGATGGCGGTGGGAAACATCCCTTCCGTTTGGGACCTGTGGTCCCTCAACCATTCGGCAACGCCCGTGACCGTGACCTCACGTCCAAAATGTCCGTAGTACATGCCGGGACGTCCGCTGACACTGGTGAAGACCAGCACATGGTCAAACGCCATGCCCACCACAGGCCGCTCAAAGTCGCCGTCGTCTATTTGCCAGTGCGGAACGTACACGGGAAGCCTCATGGGAACAGACTATGCCGCAGATGCCGTCACCGCAGGCTCCGTCCCGCAAGAACCTCCGCGCATACCGGCGGGGGACGCAAATCCGGCCATCCGGCGTCGTACCTGGGAAGGTTGAAGTGCGGGAAGCCCTGAGAGTTACATCACGCATGGCGGGTCGCCGTGGGCGGGGCATTTGTCGTAGACTAGGTGAGGTCAATTGGCCTCTGGCAGTGCTCATTTTGATGCCCGTGCAGTTTCGGGCTAAGATGGTGCGTCGGTCATATGTTTGTTTTTACAGGAGTTCTCATTAGCGAAACCACGTTGGGCAACAAGTCCAACCATGGCACGCCCCTCACCGTTGGTGTCAGGGAGCTTGGGCGAAGCCCGGGCAGCATGTGGACATTCAACGAACATGTACCTGTGCCGGAAGATTTTGGCACCCCGCTCATCAAGGTGACGCCCGGATCCATTTTGGATCTGGAACTCCGTTTTGAGGCCGTCCATGAAGGAATTCTGGTATCGGGCAATGTGCTTGTCGATGTGACAGGCCAGTGCTCGCGCTGCTTGGAGACCTTCGAGGATGAACTTGAAGTTGATGTGCAGGAACTTTTCTTCTACGAGGAGCCGCCCGCGGACATCCTTGCGGAAGAGGAAGATGAGCAACGTTGGGTCGAGCACGATTCTATCGATCTTGAACCGGTGTTGCGGGACGCAGTGGTAACCGCCCTGCCGTTCCAGCCGGTGTGCCGGGAAGACTGCGAGGGTCTGTGTTCCGAATG
>JBBPZC010000081.1:0-24433 GCA_038199275.1 Actinomycetales bacterium | reverse complement strand
GCAGCAAAACATGGACCGAACCCGTCTCGGAGGCTTCCTTGAAGCACTGATCGCCATCTGCTCTGCCTGACGCGCCGTCCATATTGCCCAGCGCCGTCGATTCGGTCCCCGCACGCCGCCCATCCTGCCCCACGCCGTCGAGATATCAGCGGCGTGAGGCATTATCGGCGGCATAGCTGGCCCGAGGCAGACCCTGCCCCGCACCTCCGGAAACAACGACGCCGCCAGCCCAAGTTCGACGACGTCCACCGCACCTTCACCCGCACCTTCCGCCGGCTTCCAGGCACGTCTCCCAGGCGTTCCCCCAGCCGTCCGCGGGTAGCGTAACCTGACCGACGCGCCCGGCGAGCGCTTTACTGTCCAAATTGACCCTGACTATGATCGAAGTGCACCAGGTGAACGATCCACAAGAACGCCACCCACAGTGAAGGAAATTCCATGGCGGCACCAAATACCACCGCCGCAACACAGGGCGCCACATCCGTACAGGACACTATTGGCCAGGCCGGGACCGCCATGGTTGAATTCCACAACGTCAGCAAGATTTATCCCGGACAGGCTGCCGTTGAAAACCTCAGCCTGAGCGTGGGCACGGGCAAGATCACGGTGTTTGTGGGTCCGTCGGGCTGCGGAAAAACCACGTCGCTGCGCATGATCAACCGCATGGTGGAACCGACCTCGGGCACCATCACTGTGGGCGGGCGCGACGTCAGCACCATTCCGGCTCCCGAACTGCGCCGCTCCATGGGCTACGTCATGCAGCAGGCCGGACTGCTCCCGCACCGCACCGTCATTGACAACATCGCCACGGTGCTGCGGCTGAACAAGGTGCCGCGGGCGCAGGCGCGCAAGCGTTCCCTGGAACTCCTCGAGACCGTGGGACTGCCGGCCACCATGGCCAAGCGCTACCCCAACCAGCTCTCCGGCGGGCAGCAGCAGCGCGTGGGCGTGGCCCGGGCGCTGGCCGCCGATCCCCCCGTGCTGCTCATGGATGAGCCGTTCTCCGCCGTGGACCCGGTGGTTCGCGCCGAGCTCCAGCAGGAGTTGCTGCGGCTGCAGCGTGAACTGGCGAAGACCATCATTTTCGTCACGCACGACATTGACGAGGCCACCGTCCTCGGGGACCGCGTAGCGGTGTTTGCCAGCGGTGGCCGAGTGGCCCAGTACGCCCCTCCGGAGGAAATCCTGCGCGCCCCCGTCGATGACTTCGTGGCCAATTTTGTGGGCCGCGACCGCGGTTTCCGCCACCTCTCCTTCAGTCCCGGCGGCGACGTTCCGCTGCATCCGGCGCCCACCTTGTTAATGGACGACGCCGGCCCGCACCTTGACGGCGCCCCGGCCGGTTGGGCCCTGGCTGTGGATGGTGACGGGCGCCCGCTCGGCTGGCTGCCCCCGGCTGCATCCACCACACCCGCGAGCCCGGCAGCCGGCGCCGGCACGTCGACCCGCGCCACACCTACCCCCGCCCTGATTCCCGGCGGCTCCCTCTTCCATGCCGGGAACCCACTGCGCAACGCCCTCGACGCGGCGTTGTCCTCCCCCTCCGGGCTGGGAGTTGCCGTTGACGGCGCGGGGCGCGTGACCGGCGTCGTTCATGCCCAGGAAATCCTTGCGGCAATTGATGCCGCACGCGAAGGCCAGCGCTGATGGAATGGTTCCTCGCCAATCTCGACCAGGTGCTGAACCTGACCGGCTACCACCTCATCCAGGCCGTGGTGCCGCTGGTGCTCAGCGTGGTCATCGCGATCCCGCTCGCGCAGCTGGCCCGCCTGAACAAGAGCGTCGCCGGGGCCATGCTCTCGGTGGGCTCACTGCTGTACACGATCCCGTCGCTGGCCCTGTTCGTGATCCTGCCCGGCATCCTCGGCACCAAAATCCTGGACTTCGCCAACATCATCGTGGCGCTGACCATTTACGCCGTGGCCCTGCTGGTCCGCTCCACCCTCGACGCGCTCAACTCGGTGGATGACACCATCCGCGAATCCGCCACCGCCATGGGCTACCGGCCGTTCCAGCGCTTCATGACGGTCGATCTGCCCCTGTCCATCCCGGTCCTGTTCGCCGGACTGCGCGTGATTTCCGTCAGCAACATCTCGCTCGTGACGGTCGGCTCGCTGCTGGGCATCCCGTCCCTGGGCTACTTCTTCACCGACGGGCTGCAACGCAATTTCCCCACTGAGATAGTGGTGGGAATCGTGGGCACGCTGGTGTTGGCCCTGCTCATGGATGTGGTGCTGATACTGCTCCAGCGCGTGCTCACCCCGTGGCTGCGGACCGCCAAACCGCGGTCCCCCAGCGACCCGGCCGCCGGAATTCCGGATCCCAACGCCCCATCCCCAAGTACGACGGCGGTGCCCGCGTGAGTATCCCGGCCTCCCCCGCGCTGGCCGGGTCATACCCCGCCACCGGCCCACTTCCCGCCACCACCTACACAGCCACGGACCCGTTCGGCCAGGGCTGGCAGTGGCTGATCGATCCTGCGAACTGGCAAGGCGCCGCCGGGATTCCCACCCGCATCGTGGAGCACCTGGGCTACACGGGCCTGACCCTTGCCATCTCCCTGGCCATCGCGGTCCCGATCGGACTGTACGTGGGGCACACGGGCCGGGGACGCGTCGTCGTGGTTTCCATGGCAGGCATGCTCCGGGCGCTGCCAACGCTGGGCATCATGACGCTGTTTGCGCTGATCGCCACGTCCACGCTCTCGCTCATGCCGGCCATTTGGTCGCTGGTGCTGCTGGCCGTGCCGCCCATCCTGACAGGCACGTACGCCGGAATTGCTGCCGTGGACCGCGACCTGGTCGATTCAGCCCGGGCCATGGGCATGCGCGAACCACAGATCCTCTTCGGCGTGGAGGTACCCAACGGGCTGCCCGTCATGCTGGGCGGACTGCGCTCGGCCGTGCTGCAGGTGGTGTCCACGGTGGCCGTGGTGGCATTCATTAGTCTGGGCGGGCTGGGCCGGTTCATCATTGATGGTTTGGCCGTGCAGGACTACGGTCAGGTATTGGGTGGTGCAGTGGTGATTGCCGTCGTGGCGATTGTGCTGGACGGCCTGCTGGCCCTGCTGCAGCGGGCGGTGGTCTCGCCCGGTCTGCGCCACGGCAAGGCCGCCACCGAGCATCCGGTCGCGGAGCGCGAAGTGATCGAGAAGAATTCAATCCGCCAACAACAGGAGTCACAATCATGAGCCAGAAATCCGCAACCACCCGCCGAGCCGCCCTCGGCGCAGCCGCAGGATTGTCCCTGGCGCTCGCCCTGAGCGCGTGCGGCGGCTCCCCGCTGGCACCGGAATCCTCCGCGGCCGGCGGCGCATCAGGCAGCGACAGCCCCGTAGTGGTGGCCTCGGCCAACTTCCCGGAGAACGCCATCATCGCCGAAATCTATGCCGGCGCCCTGAACGCGGCCGGCGTTGAGGCCACCACCAAGCTGAACATCGGTGCCCGCGAGGTATACATCAAGGCCATCGAGGACGGCTCCGTTGACGTGGTCCCGGACTACAGCGGCAACCTCCTGGGCTTTGTGGACTCCGCCAACACCGTCACCGATCCGGCCGGCATTCTGGCCGCCCTGCCGGACAAACTCCCCAGCGGCCTGTCTGTGCTGGACGCCGCACAGGCCGAGGACAAGGATGCGCTGGTGGTCACGGCTGAGACCGCTGCCAAGTACGGGGACCTGAAGAGCATTGAGGATCTCGCCAAGGTGTGCGGCGAATTGACGTTCGGCGCTCCGCCGGAATTCAAGACCCGCCCATACGGGCTGCCCGGCTTGGAAAAGATTTACAACTGCGTGCCCAAGACGTTCACGCCCATCAGCGACGGCGGCGGTCCCCTGACCGTCAAGGCCCTGCTGAACAATGAAATCCAGGTCGCCGACATCTTCACCACCTCCCCCGACATCCCCGCCAACAAGCTGGTGGTATTGGAAGATCCCCTGCACAACTGGCTGGCCCAGCAGGTGCTCCCGCTGGTCAAAACGGACCGCATCAACGACGACGCAAAGAAGGCACTAAACGGTGTTTCCGCGCAGTTGACCACCGAGGACTTGATCTCCCTGCGCGATGAGGTCGAAGGCACCAAGAAGATGGAGCCCGCCGCCGCAGCTGCACAGTGGCTCAAGGACAAGGGCATCACCAAGTAAGGAGTTCTTATGGCCGCAAACCAGCCGGAAACAGTTGATGTAGTGGTGCTCGGCATGGGCCCGGGCGGGGAGTTGGTGGCCGGAAAACTGGCCGCCGCCGGCCTGTCCGTGGTGGGTGTGGAAGCACGGCTGGTGGGTGGAGAGTGCCCATATTACGGCTGCATCCCGTCCAAAATGATGATCCGGGCCGGCAATGTCGTGGCCGAGGCGATGCGCGTCCCCGACCTCGCAGGCACCGTGGAGGTGAGCCCGGATTTCTCCGTCGTGGCCCGCCGCATCCGAGAGGAAGCCACCGATAATTGGGACGACACCGTCGCTGCCGATCGGTTTACCGGCAAGGGCGGACGGCTGGTCCGCGGTTTTGGCAAGCTCACCGGTCCCCGTGAGGTCACCGTATCCCTGTCCGACGGCGGATCCCTCACCTTCCGTGCACGCCACGCCGTGGTGCTCAATCCCGGCACGGATCCTGCCGTTCCGGACGTTTCAGGCCTGGCAGGGACGCCGTACTGGACGAACCGGGAGGCAATGGCGGCCGAGTCGGCACCCAAGTCGCTGGCGGTCTGGGGCGGTGGGCCCATCGCCGTGGAGCTGGCACAGGCCTTCACCCGTTTTGGTTCGAAGGTGACCATGATTCTGCGCGGGCCCAGGCTGTTGTCCCGGGAAGAGCCGGAAACCGCGAAGTTGCTGGCGTCGGTGTTGCGCGATGAGGGAGTGAAGATCCTGACGAACAAAACACTGACCGCCGTGACGCACGTACGGGGCAGGTTCCGGCTCGATCTTTCGGGCGAGGGCCCCGGCACCCCACGTCTGTCAGCCAACCAGCTGTTGGTGGCGACGGGGCGTCGGCAGGTGCTGGCCGACGTCGGACTCTCACAGGCCGGAATCAAGTGGGACGGGAAGGGCGCGCCGAAGTTGGATCCGTACCTGCAGCTGACGGACGGGCTCTACGTGATTGGTGATGCGGCGGGGGCAGGCGCGTTTACGCACATGTCGATGTACGAAGGCGGAATTGTGGCCGCGCGTATTTTGGCGCAGGCATCCGGGAAGCAGGGGAACGCGGGTTCGTCGCAGAAGGCTGGTGCGTCAGAGAAGGCTGAGCCGTCGGAGCACTCCGGATCGTCGGAGCCGGGCGGGGTGCCGCTGCACGCGGTGCCCAGGGTGACGTTCACTGACCCGGAAATCGGTGTGGTGGGGTTGACTGAAAAGCAGGCGCGGGACGCCGGAGTTACGGTGCGGACAGGGTTTGTGTCGCTGGCCGATTCCACGCGCGGATGGATCCACAAGTCGGGCAACGAGGGCTTCATCAAGGTCGTGGAGGACGCTGATACAGGGGTCCTGGTGGGTGCCACGTCGGTGGGCCCGATGGGCGGGGAGGTCTTGTCCATGCTGGCGTTGGCCGTGCATGCGCGCATTCCCGTGACCACGCTGGAGTCGATGATTTATGCATACCCCACGTTCCACCGCGCCATCCCGGAGGCCCTGAAGGATCTCCATTAGGTGGACGGCCATCACCGCCGTCGATAGTGGAAAAAGCCGCCAATACATCAACGGCATTTTCCATTATTGACGGCATTTTGCGCGCATCAGCCCGTCAGGCTCCCGTGAGCAGCACCTTGCGGACGGCTGCGCTGAGCTGCATGCCACGTCCGGCGGTGGCGCCTTCTTCGCACCAGGCCGGCACGTAGCCGAAGCCGATCCCGTAGATCGGGTCGGCGAAGCCCAAGGCGGCGTTGGCCCCGTCGTGGCCGAACGCCCGGGCGCTGCCGAAGTCCATGCGCGGGTGAGCCTTCATGAACGTCACGGCAAAGGCACCGGTTTCGCAGAAGACCCGGTCCAGGCCCCATACCTGTTCCTCGCTCATGAGTGCCACGGTCTCGGGACTCAAATAGGCCGGCAAACCGTCAACGCCCGTGATGGCACCGGCATACACGCGGGCCAGGCCGTCGGCGGAGCCAACGCCGGCACCGCTGCAACTGCCGGCGGCACGCACGCTGCGAATGTTGGGCAGACCCAGCAGGTTTCCGGCCTGGACGTTGCCGGAAACTCCCGCGATGGAGAACGGGTCAAAGAACGCCGGGGCGGGTTCCTCGTTGTACAGAACTGACCGGAAGCGTGCCTCTTCCGAGTCGGGGAGCCCCAGGAACATGTCTGCGGCATACGGCACGCGAATGCGGCGGTTGTACATATCCTGCAGCCGTTCGCCGGTGACGCGACGGCACAGTTCCTCGAGAAAGACACCCATGGTTAGTGCGTGATAGCCGAAGGTTCCGCTGCCCGGACGCCACATTGGTGCCAACGCGGCCAGCCGGTCCGCCACGGCGGGCAGATCGTTGTAATCCTCCATGGCGAACCCGCCCTGCACCCCCACCAAACCGGCTTGATGCGACAACAGCTGGCGAACCGTCACGTCAGTCTTGCCGTTCTGCGCAAATTCCGGCCAGTACGTAGCCACAGTGGCATCCAGATCAACCAGTCCATCCTGCACCAGCAGGCTGAAAGCGAGTGCGGCAACGCCCTTGGAGCAGGAGAAAACGCCGGTCACTGAATCGGCGGCGGACTCGGGTCCGCCCACCAAATCCAGCACCTTGGCCCCGCCCACGTAGACGGCGAGCTGGGCACTGTAGCGGGGGTCGGCGTCGAGCATGGAATCAAAAAGATCCCGAACGGGGGCAAACTTTTCGCTGGCAAAACCCTGGGATGCGCCGGCGCGCGGCTGCTGTGAAGACGTCATGGATCCACTCTAGGAGCAAAGGGCCTGGCTGTGTGTTGATTAAGACGGCCTCGCCGCATTAACAGGCCCACCACTTCAACGGCCCCGCGGCGTCCACCCCGATGGCAACATGCCCGTGATCTTTCCCCGCTGCGCATCAGCCACAGCCGACCAGCCTTGAGCTGCGAGCTCATCATCGAAGCCGCCTCGAGCCAGACGCAGGCCAAGATCCGGGTGGCTCATTCCGGGTGCACCACCGCGGCGCGTCGAGGCTCGCACGCTCCACGCCTTGTCGGCAAAACCGCCCCCGCGGACGACCCGGTAATCGCCGTAGCGGGCAGGATCGAGCAGATCCCAGCACCATTCCCAGACGTTGCCAAGAGTGTCGTGCAGGCCGAAGGCATTGGCTTGTTTGAGGCCAACATCGGCAGGGCTCTCCAACCCGTCATTCGCTGTCCAGGCAACGGCATCGAGGGGTCCAAAGTGCGGCCCAACTGTGCCGGCACGGCAGGCATATTCCCACTCAGCCTCGGTGGGCAAGCGGTACCCGGAGGCGCCCGTCCGCCACGTCACCGTGCCGGCTTCAATGGCATATGCCGCCTCAAGCCCGTCCCACGCGGACGCTGCATTGCAAAACTTGATGGCCTGGCGCCAACTGATATCCGTCAGCGGCGCCAGGGATGCCGGCCCTCCACCCATCAGCTGCGCATACTGGGCCGCAGTGAGCGGGACGGCGCCAATCTCGAACGGTTCCAGCTCGACAATCCAACGCCGCGCCCGCCGCGCGTCGTGCAATTCCACGTTCCCGGCCGGTAGCGGACGAAGATCGAATGTTGGCATGCCACCATGCTCCCATGCACGCCCCGGTCCGGTCCGGTGGCCGGGCGCCAGGCAGTGCGCGAGTCCACCTGCGCCCTTCCGCTTCGTCTTTCTGTTTCGCACGCGATCCCGTTGTCGACGCGACCAACGGTTTGGGGCGTCAAAAACCAAACAGGCTAAGAAAGATTTGGCACGGAGGTGCGTTCATTGAGCGGGAACGGGACGGTGCTCGTTCCGGATGGTCCTTCAACACGTCATCGGCAACGACACGGATGCCGTGACACGGGCACCTGTCGGCGTCCTCGATGACCTCCGGGGTCTGTATTTGGTGTCATAGTGCCGGTTCCAAACACACTTGGCCAAATGTACCCCGCACCCCGCCTCACACCTTGGAATTGCTCATCGAGTGAACGCCCAGGAGTCGAAGATGAGAATGCCCTCTCCGTTCTTCGTCCGGCCTGGCCCCGTATATGACATCAGCGAGCCGCGGCTTCCTGAAACTTGGCCCGTGCGGAGGCGATCTCGGATGCCGTGGGCGGGACAGCTCCCTGGCGGGTGACCGTAATTGCGGCTGCAGTGGCGGCCATCGTTCCCAGGTGGTGGAGCCTGTCATGGTCGAGGACCATGTCCCCTGCGTCGAGCAGGTTGGCAATGAGGCTGGCCATGAATGAGTCGCCTGCCCCGACGGTGTCCACCACGTGTACTTGCATGACCGGTATATTGACGGCTGCGTGCCTCGAAAAGAGGTGGGCGCCCTTGGAGCCGTCGGTGACAACTACTAAATTTGCTCCGAGTGTAAGCAGCTTGCGGGCAATTTCATCGCTAGCAATTCCCGGATACAGCCACGCGGCATCTTCGGAACTCAATTTAATGACGTTGGCGAGCACTCCCGTCTTTTCGAATTGAGCCACGGCTGATGAATGGTCACCAATTACGCCAGCGCGAATGTTGGGGTCATAGGTGATCAGGCAGGTACCCGCGAGACTTCCCATCAGTTCACGCACTTTGGACGCACCCGGTTCAAGAAAAATTGCGATTGAGCCGGCATGCAGCGCCCGCGTCGTGAAGCCGGGAATGGACTGGGG
This sequence comes from Actinomycetales bacterium, assembly GCA_038199275.1. Classification (GTDB taxonomy): domain Bacteria; phylum Actinomycetota; class Actinomycetes; order Actinomycetales; family Micrococcaceae; genus Specibacter. Next base: position 15,679 of record JBBPZC010000081.1, on the reverse strand, counting down.
CAAATCCCACTCGATGTCGAAGCTGTACTCTGCTGAGCCTTCTGCATCCAGGGTTGCGGTTGCAGTTGCCGTCCTTTTCAGGTGCCTGGCCCCGTCCATGAGCCGGACACCTGCAGACCTCAAATGGGTCTCAATATGGTCGGCATATTTGTCCTGGCCCAACGCCGTCAGCAGTGCCGTGGATACTCCCAAACGTCCAAGCCCGAAGGCCACATTCATGGCGGATCCTCCCGGGCATTCACTGGTGGCTGGGCCGGAATTGATAATGTCGATCAGGGACTCGCCAATGACAACCACATCCGGGACCGGATCTCCGTGTGTCGGGGAGGATAGCAATGTTGCTCCTTGAACTGAGTGCTGAGGGTTTGGGTGTGGGCAATTTACGGCAGCAGGGGTCTTGGCCCGGCGAAGGTGTCAGCCATGGTCCATACCTCGCCCTTGATGAGCATGGCTGTTCCGTTTGACACCGCCAGGCTAAGTCCGTCACCGGCGAGGGTGGGATAGCTGCGGGCCGTCAGCGGTTTCCCGTTGGCAAAGATCTCCAGAGCCGAGTGGTCCACCAGCACCCGCAGTGAAACACGGCCATCCGGCATCGGCACCGGCCCCTGCTTTTCCGCTGTATCAACCTCCGGATCCAAACTGCTGCGGCTCCTGTCCAGACGCAGCACACCGGCTGTCCCGGGATCCAACGCACGGCTGAGTTCAATGACTGTTTCCTCCACAGCCCGGCCCTGCTCGTCCTGACATGCGAGCACGGCAAAGCGGACCGTGGCTCCGGGTTGAAGTTCCAATTCGAGTTCAATGTCAAGCTGGTTCCCGGAAACGCCCGGGATCAGGCCCGGGAACGGCCCATCGTCCAGGGCACCCACTGCCAGGGAAGTGGCGTCGCGGCGTTGGGCGGCAAGCTCCCGGACAGGTGCGAATGAGAGGGACCCGTCGGCTGCGACGGTGGTGACGCGCGGCAGGCTCATGACCCCGGCCCATCCAGCTTCCACCATGGCCGCATCGCTTCGCCCCTCCTGCAACCACCCAAACATGATGCGCCGGCCCAGGTCATCCACGAATGATTGAGGCGCGTAGAAGAAACGCCCGCCGTAGTCCAGCCTGTGCAGTTCTGCCGGATCGTAGGAATTGCCCGCATAGCGGCCCGTCCAGTACAGCGGGTGGCGCGTGTCGCCGTCGTTCCAGGCAGAGAAAACCACGACGTCGGGGCTGGCCGCAGAGTCCGCGGGCACGTCACCAAGAGTTCCGCCACCCGCCCGGAACATGTCAACGCACTCCCACATGGTCCCCGTCCAGTCGCTCGCTTCAGGATCGCCCACTGACGCATCGCCGATGAAAAGCGGGCCTATGTAGTCCCAGGAACGCAGGTCCCTGGACTCGTAAAGGAAGGCCGTGCCACCTTGGCCGCGGATGCCGGAACCGATCAGCTGCCGCCACACTGCACCCTCCTTCCAAACGCAGTGGTCCCGATACGCCGTAATGTCCAAGCCTGCAGGCGGGCCGGCGATAACAGGGTTTTCGGATATCTTCGTCCACGTCAGCAGGTCGTCGCTGCCGACAGCGACGCATGGAAATTCTTTTTCTTGGAGCCTGCCTGAATAGACCAGGGTGGGCGTTCCGCCGTCGTTCACAAGCACCCCCGACCAGCAGCCATCCTGGTCCGGCCCCTCGGAAGGCACCAGGGCCACCGGCCGGTCGGTCCAGGCAATCAGATCCGTGCTCGTGGCATGGCCCCACTGGATATTGTGGTGGAATGCCCCCTCCGGATTGTATTGGTAGAAAAGGTGGTAGGTCCCGTTCCACTGGCTCAGCCCGTTGGGGTCGTTGAGCCATCCCGCCGGAGAGACGAAGTGGAACCGCGGACGGTGGGGATCGGCCTCGGCCCGTGCAACCAGTTCCTCGCTTGGCACGGTTGCGAGCGAGTGAGTCGGTACAGTCATGAGTGGTCCTGTGTTTCTGTGGCAAGCGCCGTTCCAGTGGCTGCGGCAGACGGTCGGTAGAGGTGGCAGCGGACCCAATGCGCATTCGCCGGGTCGCCTACCTGATGCCTCACGGGCTCTTCGAACGAGCAGGCCTGATCGGGGTCGCCGTCGAACGGGCACGACGGCGACGCCAAGACTTTAGCGCGCAGTGCTGCCCTAAGCACGGGATCGTAGCTGCCCTTTCGGGTGGGATCGGGCACTGCCGATACCAGAAGTTGTGTGTAGGGATGTGCAGGGTTGGCCAGGATTTCCAGAGACTCACCTTCCTCCACCAGCTCACCAGCAAACAGTACGGCGATCCTGTCGGCAAGGTATCTGGCCGAGGCCAGATCGTGGGTGATGTAGAGCATGGAGATGCCCTGCTCGTCGCGTAATTTGCGCATGAGGTTAAGGACGCCGATACGCACGGAGACGTCCAACATGGACGTTGGCTCATCCGCCAGGATGATTTCAGGTTCCACCGCCAGAGCGCGCGCAATGGCGACACGCTGGCGCTGGCCGCCGGAGAGTTCGTGGGGGTAAGAATTGAGCATGTCGGCCTCAAGGCCCACGGTGACCATGAGTTGTTCCATACGCCGCTGAACGTCCTCCTCATCACCGGACTTTCCGTGTATGGCCAGGGAACGGCGCAAGAAATGGTCTATCCGGTGGACCGGGTTGAGTGAGCCAAAGGGGTCCTGAAACACCATCTGCAGGGTGGCCCGGTATTTCCGGGATGCTTGAAATCGTTCAGCTTTCAGGACATCCGTGTGGTGCAGGAGGACCTCACCCCCGCTGGGTTTCTCCAGCCTGGCCACGCAACGGGCCAGGGTACTCTTGCCCGAGCCGGACTCCCCGACGAGCGCAACGATCTCGCCACGGGCCAGGCTCAGGTTCACATTATGCAGTGCCCGCACATGGCTCCGGGAAAAGAAGCCACCAGCGGTGAAGGTCTTGCTGAGGTTCTTCACCTCCAGCACGGTCTCGCCAGTTGCAGGGACGGCTGGTGCTGGGTGGATTTGCTTGGTGCTCAACGGTAGCTCCTTTCAAGCGGTGTCGAAACATCGTCCGTCTGGGCAACAAAGTGGCCAGGTGCGACTTCTGCTAGATCCGGGATGTTGGAAAACGTCATGCCTTCGGCCAAACCAGTCAAGGGAACTCTTGGTCCGGTCAGGGGCGGGAAGGCTCCCATGAGTGCCTGCGTGTAGGGGTGCCGGGGTGAGGTATGCACGTCCTCGGACAATGCGGTTTCCACGATTCGCCCCCCGTACATGACACCCATGCGATGGGAAAGTTCCACCATCAGGGACATGTCGTGGGTGATGAACAAAACGGAAAATCCAAACTCATTCTGCAGATCCTTGATCTGGGACATGATCTCTTGCTGCACCACGACATCCAAGGCGGTGGTGGGCTCGTCCAGGATCAACAGTTTGGGCCGCAGCGCAACCGCCATGGCAATCACAGCACGTTGGCGCATGCCTCCCGAGAGCTGGTGTGGATAGGACTTCAAACGATTTGGGTCGATCCGGACGAGCTCCAGCAGTTCTGCGGCGCGCTTCAGCGACTCCTTGCGTGACAGGCCTGAATGCGTGGTGTAAATGTCCACGATTTGGTCCCCGATGGTCATCACAGGGTTCAGCGAATTCATGGCTGATTGGAACACCATGGCCACTTGTTGCCAACGGAAGCGGCGCAACTCTTCGGAGTTCATGGCCAACACGTTCTTACCGGCAAACGTGATGCTGCCTCCGGCGATCTTGGCCGGGTCCTTGAGCAGGCGCATGATGGAGTTGGCTATGGTTGACTTTCCACAGCCCGACTCCCCAGCAAGACCGAATATCTCACCTTCACCGATACTAAAAGAGACCCTGTCCACAGCCGTTGTCGAGCGGGTGTCGCCGATGTACTGGACGGTCAATTCCTTGACTTCCAAAACTGGTGAGCCAGCTTCGCTACGGTTACTTGAGGCACTCATGAGGCAGCGCTTTCTTCAGTCTGTCGGGTGGTGGATCTCTTGGACTTTTGGCGTTTGATCTTTCGCAGGCGGGGGTTGGTCACTTCGTCCACGGCGTAGTTGATCAGTGCCAGGGCAAAGGCTACAAGGGCGATGCACAAGCCGGAGGGGAGAAAAACCCACCAGCTGCCTGTCAACAGCGCACCCTCATTGCCAGCCCAGAAGAGGTTGTTTCCCCAGGAAACCGTGCTGACGTCACCCAGCCCAAGAAATTCAAGGCCTGCCTGCGCGCCAATACCGTAAATGACACAACCCAACAGCGTTCCCATCACAATGGAGGCCATATTGGGCAGGATCTCGCGAAACATAATGCGAAGGGTCCCTTCGCCGGAGACCAGTGATGCGGCCACAAAATCCTTGGACCGGATCGAAAGTGCCTGCGAGCGCAGAACCCGTGCGGATCCTGCCCAGCCAGTGATGGTCAGCACCACAATGATGGTGCCAAGTCCGGGCGGCATGAATGCAGCCAAGATGACCAACAGAGGAAGCCCCGGTATTAGCAGGAAGACATTCGTCAGCAATGACAGACCTTCGTCGATCGCCTTGCCAAAATAGGCCGAGGCCACACCGATGAGGACACCGATGAAGGTTGCTGCCAGACCGACTGCGAAACCGACGAAGAGGGAACTGCGCGAACCGTGAATAGTTAGCGCGAGTACGTCCTGCCCCTTGGCCGTAGTACCCAACCAGTGCTCGGCTGAGGGCTCCTCGGATGCCAGTGCAGTGATCCGGGATGGATCACCGGGGAAAAGGATGGGCGCCAAAAGCGCAAGGACTACAAAAACAAACAAAATGATGAGCCCGGCGAGTGCCTTTTTATTGGATAGCAGTCCATGGACCAGGCTCTGTCTGGGTTTGCGGGGTTTCGCAGACGGCTTTGGTGCGGCGTCTTTTGCTCGAAGCGGCGACGTCGTGAGGGTTTGGTTTGACATCAGCGTGTCCTCCTAGTTGCTGCGCACGCGCGGGTCGAGGCGGACATAGAGGATGTCAACCAGAAAGTTGGCCACCAGCACTGCGGCTGTAATGGTCAGAAACAGGCCTTGCATGAGTGGATAATCGAGTCCTTGTACTGCGGCCAACAGCTGATACCCAACACCGGGGTAGGCGAAGACCACTTCGGTCAGCAGGGCCCCACCAACGACGAATCCCAAGCTCATGCCGAAGCTTGTGACGGATGGCAGCATCGCGTTGCGTGCTGCGTAGCGGAACATGATGCGTCCGGGCTTGAGCCCCTTGGCCTCCGCCATGGTGATGTAGTCCTCGGCGTTGGTGGCGATCATGGTGTTGCGCATGCCCAGCATCCAGCCTCCGACTGATACCAACACGATGGAAAGCGCCGGCAGCACAAGGTGAGTGCCGACGTCGGACGTGAATTCCCAACTGAAGGCAGGCTCCATCCCGTCGGAGAAGGCATGGCGCATGGGGAACCAGCCCAGCACCATGCCGAAAAGGTACAGTGCCGCCATAGCGAGCCAGAAATAGGGAAACGATCCGAGGAAAACCAGCACCGGCGGCAGCGCCGAGTCCAATACGCTGCCGCGCCGCCAGGCAGCCAACATGCCCAGCAGGTTGCCCACGACGGCGGCAATCAACAGCGCTGTACCGCCCAGAAGTATGGTCCAGCCAATCTGGGTGGCGATAACCTCCGTGACCGGGGTCGGGAACCGGGAAATGGAAATGCCCATGTTCCCGGTGAACACGTTGTGCAGGTAATCAACATACTGAGCCACCATCGGCCGATCGTCCACACCAAGCAATTTTCGCAATTGCTCGATCTGTTCCGGTTTCATCTGGTTCTGTGCACGGGCGAACATACGCGAAACAGGGTCACCCGGCATGAAGCGCGGGAGCATGAAGTTAAGTGTGATGGATACCCAAAAGGCAAGTAGGTAGAAACCGAATCTGCGCAGGATGAAGCGCATGGTTTCCCTCCGTTCAGGGATTGTGGCCGGCGAAGGTGGCCGATATAGAGGGTGAATGGTGGCTTCTTTGGAGCCACTGGCGGGTGCTGGCCGGTATGGGCCAATATGGCATTGGCCCATACCGGGCAGCACCAACGGGGACTGGCTACTTAGCCGGTTCCAGGGTGGTCAGCACGAGAACTGTTGTTGGTGAGCGGGTCGAGAGGGTCGCATACGGGTTCTCTTTGGTGGGCCAGCCGGAGAAGTGAACGTCCGTGTAGGCCCCCCATTCCGGACCCGAGAACAGCGGCACGGCAGGGGCCTGAGCGCTGTACTCAACCTGCAGCTCGTCGAGGATCGCGTGTTGGTCCTTTTCGTCGGCTGCTGCCGCGAACTTCTCCAGCAGGGCGTCAGCCTTGGGGTCGCCAAAGCGGTGGTAATTATCAAACGACTGTGTGCCGACAGGCTTCACCGTGGTGGTGCTCATCATGGCCTGAAAGTACTTGTACGGGCTGGGATCGTTGGGCGTCCACACGATTCCTGTGTCGAATTGCCCTGTTTCATAGCTGGCCACCACCGCTGCCCAGTCGGGTGATTCCACTTTGGCGGTGATACCAAGGTCTTGGAGATTCTGGGAGATGACGTTGGCTACCGAGAGCCAGTCGGAGGATGAAGAACCCACAGAGATCTTGAAACTGAAGGGGCTGCCATCCTTCAAGGTGCGCTGGCCATTGGCATTCTTCTTGTAGCCGGCCTTGTCCAGAATGTCGTTGGCCGCGGCTGCATTGTGTTTGGTCCAGTCGCAGCTCGAGAGCACGGCTTTGTTCTTCCACGTCGAGTAGTTGCCTGACAGGCCTGTGCAGTCTGCGGGTTCTGCATAGCCGCTCATGCCAATCTTGGTGACTTGTTCACGGTCAACGGCCATGCTCAGGGCCTTGCGCACCTCGACGTCGTCGAACGGCGCCTTGGTGGTGTTGAGCTGCCAGTTGATCATGGAGCCCGTTGGCGGGAACCAGTAGCTGCGGTGCTCCGGATCCTTGGAGATGAACGTCTTTTCAATGTTGGGCATGAACTGCGGCGCCCAGTCAACGTCTCCGCTGACGGCGGCGAGGTTGGCGCCGTCGTTTCCGGCAAAGGCCAGCATCTTAATGCCCGCGATTTTCTGCTTCTCCGGCTGCCAGTAGTTCGGGTTCTTCAGCAGTTCATAGGACTGGGCCTGGAACTTGCCCACCTGTGTGTAGGGACCGGTGCCGACAGGGTTTTCGTTGGTGTCCTTGGCAGGGTCAGCAATCTTGGACCAGATGTGTTCCGGAATGATGGTGAGCTGGCCGATGTCCAAAAGCGCCGGGGAATAGGGGCGATCGAAAGTGAAGGTGACCTTGTGTGCATCATCCTCAGTCACCGACTTCAGGTAGTCGTAGCCGCCTTTGAGCTCTTTCTGCAGCTTGAACGTGTAGGCCACGTCCTTGGCGACCAACGGCTCCCCATCGGACCACTTGACGTCGTCGCGGAGGGTGAAGGTGATCGATTTGCCGTCCGGTGCCGCCGTCCATTCCTTGGCCAGCCACGGGGTGGTGCTGCCGTCGGCGGGGTTGAAGATCATCATGGGTTCGTAAATTGCCTGCATCGTCATGGGAGCAACGCTGGGCGAGAAAGGATTGAAGTTGCGCACGAAGGTGCCCATATCTTCACGCGGAATGGTCAGAAGTGCACTCTGATTCGATGCACCGTCAGCGTTCTTGTCGCCTCCGGTTCCGGCGGTGCTGCAGCCAGTCAACAGCAGGGCGCCGACCGCCAGCCCGGCGACAGTGAGCCGGGCTGACCTTAGAAAGCCGTGTCGTGTCATAATGGTGTTCTCTTTCCTATTTTTTTGATGGCTAAGTCAAAGGTGGGTAAGGGATTACTGTCTTCGGTCTCGATTTCGAGGTCAGACTGAAGATCGTTCAAGCAGCGGACAGTCAACTAGTTGCTGAGAAGCGGCTAGCTGCTGTCCTGCTGTCAGCCGTTCCAAGGTCTGGACGGCCAAGACGCCCATTTCCTCAAACGGCAGGGCCACAGTGGTGAGTTTTGGCCGCAGGTAGGCGGCAATCAGTTCCTGGTTGTCGAATCCGATCACCGCCACATCACCGGGAATGGATAGTCCCCGTTCCTTGATGGCGTCGTACGCCCCCATGGCCATGCGGTCATTGAGGCAAAACAGTGCAGTTGGGCGCTGAGGCAAATCCAGCAAATGGCCGGCCGCTTCATAGCCGCCGTCGGCAGTCGCATGTCCTACTGCCACCAACTCCGGGTCAAATTTCACGCCAGCCGCAGTCAAAGCGTCAGTGTAACCCTGCAGCCTGCCCACCGCTGCCGGGATGTCCGGGGCCAGGTTAATGACTCCGATGCGGACGTGTCCGGCTCCAAGAAGTCGTTCCGTGGCATGCCGCCCGCCACCGCGCTCGTCGGGCACGATTGAGGGCAGGTTTCCCTCCAGGTCGTAACAGTTGACTAACACCGTGGGGATCTCGCGCGCCCCTTTCGGAACGACGACTCCTCGGTGCCAGGTGGCCGCAATCAAAAGCCCTGCCACACGTTGCTCAAGCAGTTTCTCTACGGCTTCATCTTCCATACGGCTTTTGGCAGAACCGGCCACGCTCCCCTGCTCACTCGAGGCAATGAGCAGGAAACGGTGGTCCAGCCAGGCTTGGTCCTGAGCTCCCTTGATAATGTCCACAGCGAACGGCGCCGTCACAATTTCTGTGACCAAGCCATACCAATCGCTCCGCTGTGATGCCAGAGCCCGGGCGCCAGCATTGGGCCGGTATCCCAGCTCCGTGACGGCGTCGGCAATTCGCTGCCGCGTCTCTTCAGGAATGCCGCTGTCTGCCCGATCGTTCAGTACAAACGAGACCGCGGTCCTGGAGACGCCTGCATGCTTGGCTACGTCACTCATGGTGACGCCACCGGAGCGCAACTTGCTTGCAGGCTTCACTTGGGGGCCGCTCTTCGACATTGAATGCTCCGGTCTGGACGCCGCCCTACGAACGGCTACTTCTGCTGGTTCAGGAATCACCCCCCTAGCTAACGCGCGTTAGTTGAGGTGCGTGATCTAAGTTACGCGAGTTAGTAGCCGGCTGTCAATCAAATTAAGTGCCGTAAGTATTTTTCAGATACCCGGCCGGCACGCACATCAAAGCCGGACATGCCGACTACTCCGACGACCTGAATAAACTCACGTGCCAGCTCTGCAGAACCGAGAAGCGGACAGAACCAGAGCCATGGCGCGCAAGAACTGGCCACCCCTGTCCATCTTCCCAAGTCAGCAGGACATCCGTCACCGGATGAACGATCCATGGGGAGGGGCGTTCGGCTGGTAATCACCCAATGAATGCCGCTGGGTTTGCGTCGAGCACCCATCAAGTAAAGATTGAACTCCTTGCGTCTGAGCTCGACCTGAAATCGGAAACTACATGCCTGAATTAGTGACTCCGCCCCCGGACAACAACAGCTCAGACGGGCGCCCGTCCGAGGCTGGGCGCCATCTCGGTCACCCACCCGATGCAAAGTCGCAGGTCAGCGGAACAACCCCGATTCTAAATCGGCTTCGAACCGACCACGTCGTTGTAACGTTGCTTCAATTCAAGGCAAGTGCGAAGGCGAGTGGATCCGAACGTACAAGCGCGAGACCCTGATGTACCGCGCCGAGCGCCACAGCGTTGACAAGCGGGGACGCAATGAGCATCGGCGCTGGACCGTGACTGAACTCCTCCAGGTGCAAGGCTGTCTCGTCGAGTATTGGGCCGCGACGACTGCCGGGTACCGCTGCCCTGGACCAGTTCAGGGACCTCCTTTGGCTGTGGAAATGCCAAGCCACACCTGCCCCAGCCCACATGGTTTGCCGAGCATGCAGTGTCGGTCCAGGACGAGGCAGAAGTTTCCACGCTAAACCCTTACCGCGACGCGCTCGCATTGCGCCGATCACTGCAAACCTTGGAAGAACTTGCCTGGATCCCCAATGCCAACCCTGACGTGCTGCACTTCGCACGCCCCAACGGCTGGACCGGCCTTGAACTATGGTGGGATGACCAGCACCACCCATGGGCGCCTGTCGGCGCGGAGCTGACACTATCCACCGCTGCCGGCCCGACACCGACTCCGTCCGCGCGAAAAATCCCGTCAATCCGAGCTTTTGGTCTTCCAAGGCAGATGGGCCTGCCAATGACTTCGAGCCCGTTACCCGCGTTGCCGCTCCACCATCCTCGTGAGCTGCCCCACTAGACTGAAAATTCCATGCACTCCGCCACCCGCCATGGGAAGGTCAAGCACATGCACGACAATCACGGGCTCATCCACAACAGACTCCAACGGGTGCTTGTGGAGCGAATCATCCCCGCCATCCACACTCCCGTTGCGCCGCTCGAGCTCACGGCCTGGCATGTGGAGGGCGGGCAGGGCGAGCCCGTGGACCCTGCCGTTGCCCTTGGGCTGGCTCCTGACACAACCGCGGACGACGCCGTTCCCTCCTTTGAGCCTTTTGCCGTCGGTCAGGCGTGGGGTCCCCCATGGGGCACGAGTTGGATCCACCTCACCGGCACGGTCCCGGCGGAAACCCAAGGACTCAAGGTGGAGCTGGTGGTTGATCTGGGTTTCAGCCAGTCCTGGCCCGGGTTCCAGGCGGAGGGTCTTGTCTATCGTCCGGACGGCAGCCCCGTGAAGGCGCTGAATCCGCTGAACACGTGGGTTCCCGTGGACGGGACGGCCCCCGACGGCATCAACGCCAGCGGGACCGCGGAGGGTGAAACCGAGCTGGGCGGACAGAAAATTGACCTCTACGTTGAGGCCGCCGCGAACCCGTTCGTGTTTACTGACAACCCGTTCATCCCCACCCAACTGGGCGAGAAATCCACCGCGGGCGACGCCCCGCGCTACACCATGGCCCGCGCCGACATCAATATTTTCAACACCGAGGTGTGGGAACTGGTCCAGGACCTTGAGGTGCTGGATCAGTTGCAGGAGGAGCTGGATCTGGGCAACCCGCGCCGCTGGAACATCCTGTACGCACTGGAACGCGCGCTCGACGCCGTATCCCTCACCGACATACCGGGCACGGCCGCCGCGGCACGTGCCCAGCTGGCCGAGGTGCTGTCCCAGCCGGCCAACGCCAGCGCCCACCGGATCACCGCGATTGGCCACGCCCACATTGACTCGGCGTGGCTGTGGCCCGTGCGCGAAACCGTGCGCAAGGTGGCCCGGACGACGTCGAACGTGGTGAATTTGCTCGCCGAAAACCCGGAGTTCCAGTTCGCCATGTCCTCAGCCCAGCAATACGAATGGCTGAAGGAGCAGCGCCCGGAGGTGTTCGCAAAGGTGAAGGCCGCCGTGACGGAGGGACGGTTCATCCCGGTGGGCGGCATGTGGGTGGAGTCGGACACCAACATGGTGGGCTCGGAGGCGATGGCCCGCCAGTTCAGCTTCGGGCAGCGGTTCTTCCGTGAAAACTTTGGGCGCGAATGCCAGGAGGTGTGGCTGCCGGACTCCTTCGGCTACTCCGCTGCGCTGCCGCAAATCGTGAAGCAGGCGGGCGCCAAATGGTTCCTGACGCAGAAGATCTCCTGGAACACCGTGAACAAGTTCCCGCACCACACCTTTAACTGGGAGGGAATCGACGGCACCCGCGTGTTCACCCACTTCCCACCTGTCGACACTTACAGTTCCCAGCTCTCCGGCGCCGAACTCGCTCACACAGTGAGCAACTTCCGGGATAAGGGTGCTGCCAAGAATTCGCTCATCCCCTTTGGCTGGGGTGACGGCGGCGGCGGACCCACGCGCGAAATGCTGGCCCGCGCCACGCGCACCCGCGATTTGGAGGGTTCACCGCAGGTCACGATCGCGAGCCCCGCCGAGTTCTTCACCGCGGCCGAGGCCGAATACCCCAACGCCCCCGTATGGAAGGGCGAACTCTACCTGGAGCTGCACCGCGGAACGTACACCTCTCAGGCGCTGACGAAGCAGGGCAACCGGCGCAGCGAACACCTGCTGCGCGAGGCCGAACTGTGGAGCGCCACTGCCGCCGCGCGGGGTCTCATTGACTACCCGTACGAGGAGCTCGACCGGATCTGGAAGCTGGTGCTGCTCAACCAGTTCCACGACATCCTGCCCGGCACCTCGATCGCCTGGGTGCACCGTGAGGCCGCGGAACTGTGTGCACGGATTGCCGAAGACCTCGAGGCGATCATCAGCCCGGCGCTGCTCGCGCTGGCACCGGTGGCAGCGGACCACTACTCGGGGTCGGCTGTTGACCTCACCCGACTTGTACTCTTCAACGCCTCCCCCTACCCGCGCTGCGGCATTGCCCCGCTGAGCGCCGGCGTCCCGGCCCCGGCCACAGCGGAGGTGACGGTGGAGCGGGAAGGGGCAGACGTCGTCGTCAATAACGGGCTCATCAGCGTTCGTTTCGGCGCGGACGGCGTGATCAGCTCCATCCTGGATGTGGCGGCGGACCGCGAGCTGGTGCCGGATGGGCAGGGCGCCAACCTGTTGCAGTTGCACACGGATTTCCCGAACATGTGGGATGCCTGGGACATTGACGAGTTCTACAAAAACACCGTCACCGACCTCCGCGAACTGGATTCGATGGAGGTCACGATGCTGGGAGACCAGCCGGAGATCACCATCAAACGCAGTTTCCGGAAGTCTCACATCACCCAGCGCGTGCGGATTTCCCCGGACTCGAAGGTCATCACCGTCTATAACGACGTCGACTGGCACGAGCAGGAGACGCTGCTCAAGGCCGCGTTCCCGCTGGACGTGCACGCGGATCACGCCAGATTTGAGACGCAGTACGGACACATCCAGCGCGCCACACATGAGAACACGTCGTGGGACAATGCGCGTTTTGAGGTGTGCGCGCACCGTTGGGTGCATGTGGGCGAGCCCGGTTTTGGTGCCGCCGTCATCAACGATTCCACCTATGGGCACGACGTTTCCCGCCACCTTGGCACCAACGGCTCCAGCTTCACCACGGTACGGTTGTCGCTGCTGCGCGGGCCGCGCTTCCCCGATCCGGAGACGGACCAGGGACCGCATTCCTTCACGTACGGGCTCGTGGTCGGTGCCCACGTGGCGGATGCCGTGGCGGCCGGCTATGCCATGAACCTGCCGTGGCGCGGGGTGCCGGCCGAAGGTCCGGGTGCCGCCGTGGAACCGCTGGTGTGCACCGATTCGCAGGCCGCCTTGATCGAAGCGGTGAAGCTGGCGGACGATCGCAGTGGCGACGTCATTGTCCGGCTCTACGAACCGTTGGGGGCACGGGCCAAGGTGACGCTCTCGGCGTCGTTCGCGGTGGCCTCAGTGGCAGAAAACAACCTCCTCGAGCAGCCGTACGACGCCGGATCCCTCACCGTGGGTGCCCCGGACGGCGCCGGCAACCCCACCATCGCGCTCTCGCTGCGCCCGTTCCAAATCCTGACCCTGCGCCTAAGGAAAGACATCAAATGAGTTACCACCCCCGAGCGTCGGCCGTCCCACCGCATAGGAAAAATCCCTTGCGTTGGGGTGTGAATTACACGCCGAGTGACGGCTGGTTTCACTCTTGGGCAGACTTCGATGTGGATGCCGTGCGGGCGGATTTTGACTCCATCGCCAGGCTCGGCCTTGACCATGTGAGGATTTTCCCGCTGTGGCCGCTGTTGCAGCCGAACCGTTCGCTGATCCGTCCGGCAGGTATCGCCGATGTGGGCCGTGTGGTGGATGCGGCCGCCGAGTTTGGCCTCGACGTTTCAGTCGACGGGCTGCAGGGACACCTCTCCAGCTTCGATTTCCTGCCGTCGTGGGTGACCAGCTGGCACCGGCGCAGCATTTACACCGACCCGCAGGTGGTGGATGCCGAGGCGCAGCTCATCACGGTCTTGGCCAATGAGGTCACCGGCCGGGCCAACGTGCTGGGCATGACGGTGGGCAACGAGACGAACCAGTTCGCTGTGGAACGCCACCCGGAGCAGCAACTCACCACACCGGCGGAAATGGGCCGGTGGCTCAACACCTTGCTCACGGCCGCCCGGGACGCATGGCCCGCGGGCATGCACCAGCACAGCTTTGACGACAACGCCTGGTTTGTGGACAGCTGCCCCGTCACGCCACGGCACGCGGCCACGCTGGGGGATGCCACCACGGTGCACTCGTGGGTGTTCGTCGCCGTGGCGAGGCTCTTCCCGGAGGGCCATCCGGCGCGCACACTGTTTGCGGACTATCTCATCCAGCTGGCGGACGCCTACTCCGATGATCCTGCCCGGCCCATCTGGCTCCAGGAGATTGGCGCGCCGTACCCGGCCGTACCCTTCGACGGTGCGGCCGATTTCCTGGAACAGAGCCTGCGCCCCGTGCTGGACACCCCAAATCTATGGGGTCTCACGTGGTGGTGTTCCCACGATGTCAGCCGCAAGTTGGCCGACTTCCCCGAGCTCGAGTACACGCTGGGCCTCCTGGATTCAAACCGCCGCCCCAAGCCCGCGGGCCGGCGCCTGGCCGAGCTGATCGCCGAAGAGCGGGCCAACCCCACGGCGCCGCTGCAGCGCAGCACGGCGCTCTCCTTCGATCCGGGCGACGAGGCCACGGGCATGGGCCGCTCGGTGGCGGACCCGTCCGGTGAGTTGTTCACATCCTGGCTGGCGCGGGCTGCTTCGGGCACCAAGCCCGCCCTGGTCCGCACCACCAAGACGTCCGACGCCGGCTACCTCACCGCCCGGGGCATCACCGACGTCGTGGTGTAAAAGTCACAAAAAAGACGGTGTTTGCGTAAAAAGCGTGGAGTAGAACTCCGGCTTTATGCGCAAACACCGTCCCTTTTGACCAACCGCCAGCAGGCGGTCAGCACACGTCAGTGATTAGCCGTCGGTCTTCACGATGTACACATCGCAAGGGGCGTTGTGTGAGACAGCGTTGGCAACCGCACCGAGTACGCGGGCCAGGCCCTGCATGCGGACGTTGCCCACAACGATCAGTTCGGCCTTGAGCTTGGCAGCTTCTTCCAACAGCACGTCGGCAGGCTTGCCCAGAGCCGAGGAGTACTCGGTCTTGACGCCGCTGATCTTCAACTCTTCGGCAACACGCTGTGCAACACGCTCGGCCTCGTCAGCCGTGGAGAGGAACCATTCGTCGTTTCCAATGGCGACCTTTTCGGTCTTGTCCTCGCCGAACGCGGTCACGACGCGCAGAGTGCGGCCCGTGGCCTTGGCCAGCTCCGCGGCAACGCGGGCAGCCTTCATGGACGTTGAGTTGCCGTCTACGCCGACAATGATGATTCCAGCCATTTGTTTCATCCTTTGGTTGCTCCCGAAACACCCGCACTTTGCGCGCCGGTGCCATTCCTGTTCCCTACTTTAGCCACAAAAGAGCCCAAATAGGCCCAAACGTGGGCGAACTTACCCGCCTATTACGCGAACTTTGCCCGAGACGGCGTCCGCCAGGATTTCCAGCACGTGCCGGTAGTCCTCCCCCGTGGCCCGCGTCATGCCCAGCTCACAGGTCCGGTTGCAGGAGGCATGGACGACGGCGTCCATCGCCACTACATCTTCGGCCTGTGCCGCCGTGGCCGACTCCGTCAGTTCCGGGTGCAGCATGCCCCGATCGCCGGCAAAACCGCAGCAGCCCCAGTTATCCGGAATGTGGACCGATTCCGAAACCGCCTCCGCCACCTGCACCAGCGCCGGGTTCAGACCCATGCGCGCCGACGAGCAGGTGGGGTGCAGCGCCATGGATTCCACGCGTTCCCAGGTCCCGTGCCGGCCACTTTCGCGCAGCAGCGGCAGCAGCCGCTC
>JBBPZC010000080.1:0-4935 GCA_038199275.1 Actinomycetales bacterium | reverse complement strand
CGCCGTCCACCGACACATAACGGCGCGGCCGCGTAACCTGCGCGGGCGGAGTTTGTGTTCCCGGGCCGGCTGCGGCAGCATCGGGCAGCTCGACGTTGACGGTCTTCAGCGTGCCCGTCTCGTACAGCGTGAACGTGGTGCTGCCAACAATGGCGCGGCCCGGCTCAATGGAGATCCGCGGGGCGCTCATGTTCAGCTCCGCGCAGGTTTGACGTACGACGGCGGCCATCGCGTGTGCGACCTCCGCAGCTGGGCGCGGGGTGTCCACCGCGGTGTACGCGATGCCGTAACCGCCGCCCAGGTCCAGCTCCGGCAGGGTGATGGCGTACTTTTCCTGGATTTCGTGGGTGAATTTGAGGAGCTTGCGGGCCGCGATTTCAAAACCTTCGGCTTCAAAGATCTGCGAGCCGATGTGGGCATGGAAGCCCAGGAAGTTGATGCTTTCGGCTTCCACAGCCAGCTTGGCGGCCGCTTCCGCTGCGCTAAGGCCGGGAGCTTCCCCGTCAGGGCCCACGCCCCCCGGGGAGGGGGTGGGGACCATGGACAGCCCGAACTTCTGGTCCTCGTGGGCCGTGGCAATGGATTCGTGGGTGTGTGCGTGGACCCCGGGGGTCAGGCGCAGCATGACGTTGCCCTTCTCCCCGCGCGCTGCGGCAATGTCTGCCACGCGTTGGAGTTCATGCAGGCTGTCCACCACTATCCGGCCCAGGCCCATGTCCAGGGCGCGGTTGATTTCCGCGGCCGACTTGTTGTTGCCGTGCAACCCCAGGTTTTCACCCTTCAGCCCGGCACGCCTGGCAACTGCCAGTTCGCCGCCGGAGCAGGTGTCCAGGCGCAGCCCCTCGGAGTCGACCCAGCGGGCCACCTCCGTGGACAGGAACGCCTTGCCCGCATAGTAGACATCCACGCCGCCGCAAATATCCGCAAACGCTTCGTCGAAGGCATTCTTGAACATGCGGGCGCGGGCGCGGAAGTCGTCCTCACTCATGACGAACAGCGGCGTGCCGAACTGTGCCTTGAGCTCGCCCACTGGAATACCGCTGATGGTGAGCTCACCGCCCTGGCCGCGTTCGACGTCGTGCGACCACATGGCCGGCACGAGCTCATTGAGGTCTCCGGCTGTGGGCAGCCATTCCGGGGCCAGCTGCGCGCCGGCGGCGGTGTTGTCCATGCGTTACATCCGTTCCGGAGCGGAGACGCCCAGCAGCGCGAGGCCGTTGGCCAGAACCTGGCCCACCGCGTCGTTGAGCCACAGGCGGGTGCGGTTGGTGGCGGTGACGGCTTCCTCGCCCATGGGGGTCACGCGGCAGGCGTCGTACCAGCGGTGGTAGGCGCCGGCAATGACTTCCAGGTGGCGGGCCACACGGTGCGGTTCGCGGAAACCGGCGGCCGCGGACAGCACGCCCGGGTACTGGCCCAGCACCGCGAGGAGTTCCGATTCTGTGGCGTGGCTCAGCAGACCGGCGTCGAACGCAGTCCGCTCCACGTTTGCTGCGGCGGCGTTGCGGGCCACTGCGCTGGTGCGGGCGTGCGCGTACTGCACGTAGAACACCGGGTTTTCGTTGGACTTCTTCGTCAGCACATCCAGGTCGATGTCAATGTTGGAGTCGGAGGAGAACCGGGCCAGCTGGTAGCGGGCAGCGTCGGTGCCAACAACCTCCACGAGATCTTCCATGGTGACCACGGTGCCGGCGCGCTTGGACATGCGCACGGGCTTGCCGTCCTGGACCAGGTTCACCATCTGGCCAATGAGCACCTCGACGCGCTCGGCGTCGTCGCCCATGGCGGCAGCGGCGGCCTTCAGCCGGGCCACGTAGCCGTGGTGGTCGGCGCCAAGCATGTAGATGCACAGGTCGAAACCGCGGTCACGCTTGTTCTTGAAGTAGGCGATGTCACCGGCGATGTAGGCGGCGTTGCCATCGGACTTGATGACCACCCGGTCCTTGTCGTCACCATAGTCGGTGGAGTTCAACCACCAGGCGCCGTCCTTGAGGTACATGTTGCCGGAGCCCTTGAGCTGCTCGAGGAGCTTCTCCACGGCGCCGTCTTCAAAGAGGGAATTTTCGTGGAAGTAGACATCAAAGTCCACGCCGAACTCGTGCAGGGACTTGCGGATGGCGGCGAACATGAGCTCAACGCCCTGGGCCCGGAATTCTTCCTGGGGGTCTGCACTGCCGAGGATGCCGGGGTTGTTCGCCGTCACCGCATTGGCGATGTCCACGATGTACGCTCCGCCGTAGCCATCTTCGGGAGCAGTCTCACCCTTGGCGCTGGCCAGAAGGGAACGGGCAAACTTGTCGATCTGGTTGCCGTGGTCATTGAAGTAGTACTCGCGGGTGACGTCTGCGCCTTGGCTCTGGAACACGCGGGCCAGGGAGTCGCCGACGGCGGCCCAACGGGTTCCGCCCAAATGGATGGGGCCGGTGGGGTTGGCTGAGACGAACTCCAGGTTGATCTTGGTGCCGGCCATGGTTGTGTTGGTGCCGTAGCTTGCGCCGGCCTCCACGATCACCTTGGCCAGTTCGCCTGCTGCTGCAGCGTCAACGGTGATGTTCAGGAAGCCGGGGCCGGCAAGGTCCACCTTGGAAACGCCGGGGATTTCGCTCAGTCGGTTTTGCAGGACCTCGGCGATTTTGCGCGGCGGAACGCCGGCCGGCTTGGCCAGCTGGAGGGCGATGTTGGTGGCCCAGTCACCGTGCTCGCGGCTCTTGGGCCGCTCCACCCGGACCTCCGAGGGCAACGCCTCGACTGGGACGGTGAGTTCACCGGCGTCGACGGCTTCTTTTAGGCAGGTGGCAATGGCGGCAGAAAGTTCTTCAGGAGTCACGTACCCAAGTGTACGGTTCCGGCCGGGCCCTCCCCCAATCCACAGGTCCGGCGCCCAGAATGTGGTCTGCGTACACTGTTCCGCCCCGTATACCTCCCCTGGTTCCCTCTCTGGTTCCCTCTCTGCCCGCCAACGAGTTCTCTGTAGCAGTTCTTGCACCCATTTGGCGCAGGAAAACGCCTTCCACTGCATTATCTGCCACCCAGAACCATGGTGTGGCGGTGGTGGAGGTGTGGCAGTGGTGCAGGTGTGGCAGTGGTGCAGGTGTGGCAGTGGTGCAGGTGTGGCAGTGGTGCAGGTGTGGCAGTGGTGCAGGTGTGGCAGTGGTGCAGGTGTGGCTAGGTTGTAACCGGCGTGGGCTTGAAGTCGTCCTCGAGCATTCTGGGGCGGCAGATGATCCATGCCCCGACTCCCAGAAGTGCCAGGGCGGCAAACAGGAAGATAAACGGTACTGTCCACGAGCCCGTCCATTGGTTCAGCAGCCCAAAGAACAGCGGGCCGGTACATGCCAAGGCATACCCCATGCCCTGACTAAATCCGGACAGGGCTCCGGCGCCAAGTTGTGTGCGGGTGCGGTGATTGATCAGCAGCAGCGACAACGGGAACGTGCCAGGCCCCAGCCCGGCAAAGGACACCCAAAGCCACGTGCCGTTTGCCGGGGACAGCAACAGGCCCAGGTAGCCGACAACAAAACACGCGAGCATGACCACCACTGCCGGGAAGGGGTTGCGCATCTTCGCGGCAATGAGCGGAATGCCCAGACTCAACGGCAGGCCCAGGGCCGCGAAGAGTGCCAACATGGAGCCCGCCTGCCCGCGGTCCAGCCCGGCCTGGGTCAGAATCTCCGGCAGCCACGCGAACATGGCGTACGTATTGAGCGAGGTGCAGCCAAACATGAAGGTCAGCCCCCACGCCGTGGGTGACTTCCACAGGTTCATTTTCACCGGCTCTGTCTTCGTCGCTGCGGCGGAATCCGCCGCAGCGGAATCCGCCGCAGTGGGATGCGCCGCAGTGGGATGCGCCGCAGCGGGGCGCACCGTCAGCTCCGTCTGAAGCACCCCGGCGGCAGGCGGGAGACTCGCGGCGGGGCGGGCCGGCGTCGTACGTTGGGAGAAGAGTGCCACGAGCCACGGGATCAGTGCGACGGTGCTGAGCCCGGCCCAGGAGGCGAGGGAGAATTGCCAGTTGGTGGCATCGGCCACGGGCACGGCGAGTTGCGCGGGCAGGGCGGTGCCGATGGAAATTGAGGTCACGTACAGGGCGGTCATGAGCCCGATTTTCGTGGGGAAATGCTTCTTGACCAGCGGCGGAAGGAGCACGTTTCCGGCACCCAGGCCACCGAATGCGACAACCGAGAAGACCAGGAAAAGCGCGGTGTTGGGCGCCACGACCCGGGCAATTTGGCCCACGATGCCCACCAGGATGGCGATCACGATCAGCCGTTCCAGGGATGCCCAGCGGATGACGTACGGGGTCAGGAAGCCGAACAGGCCAAACGCCGCGGTGGGAAGCATACCCAGGATGCCGATGGTGGCGGGGGTGAGCGTGAGGTCGTTGTTGATGGTGGAGATCAACGGCGGAACCACCGTCACGGCGGCGCGCAGGGTCAGCGCAGTCAGAATGATGGCTGCCGCAAAAAGCCACACCCGTTGTTTCATTTTTTGCGCCCCCGTGTTCAACATTGCCCCAACGTTACCCGCAGCGGCCGGGCGCACCCTATCTGCAACGTCATGGGACCCGTGCGTTTATAAATGTTGCCTCGGTTGGAGCATATTCGTGCGGGCCCGGTCGCCGGTTTTACATCCGGCGCCCCGCACCTGCTAAGCTCTTTCTCGTTCCCTTTGGCAGCCACGGTTGCCGCGCCTTCGTAGCTCAGGGGATAGAGCGTCCGCCTCCGGAGCGGAAGGTCGTAGGTTCGAATCCTATCGAGGGCACATATATTGAAGCACCCTGGTCTTTGGACCGGGGTGCTTCCTTGTTTTTGGGGTTAGCGGCCAGAATGTGTGTATGAAAAATGGCTTTTGGCCAGTAATCATATGGGATGCAGGGCCCTGTACATGCTTTGAAAGCATGTATGGTGACAGTTCCCAAGAATCACCCCAGGTGTG
>JBBPZC010000079.1:0-2685 GCA_038199275.1 Actinomycetales bacterium | reverse complement strand
TAGGGAACGGGGCAGAAGGACGGAAGGTCAATGACAGCGCCGGGAGGGCAGGGGTCAAAGGTGAAGATGACCAGGGTGCCCAAGACGATGATGACGGCGGTAGCCACATACAGGACGGTCTTGAGGGTCATGCGGGTGCCGTTGCGCTCGGCGTAGTCGTTGATGATGGTGCGGACACCGTTGGTGCCGTGCAGCATGGCCAGCCACAGCATGGCCAGGTCCCAGATCTGCCAGAACGGATCCGCCCACTTGCCAGCCACGAAGCCGAAGTCGATGGCGTGGATGCCCTCGCCAACCATGAGGTTCACGAACAGGTGCCCGAAGATCAGCACGATCAGGACCACGCCGGAGAGGCGCATGAACAACCAAGCGAACATTTCAAAGCCCGAGTGCGAGGCCTTGTTGCGCTTGTACTTGGGCGACTGCGCGCTGTTTGAGCGCGGGGACGCGATGGAATTGGTGCTCATGCTAGTTCCCTCCGAAGAAATTGGAGAAGACAATGGTGAGGTGACGGATCAGGAAGGGGATCATCGTCACGGCCCACAGAGCGAGCACGCCCCACAGCATCTGACGCTGGTACTTCGGTCCCTTTTTCCAGAAGTCAATGGCAATGATGCGCAGGCCGTTGAAGGCGTGGAACACTATTGCGGCGACCAAGCCTGCCTCGCCCAAGCCCATAATGGGGTTTTTATACGCCCCAATGACTGCTGTGTACGCTTCCGGGGAAACCCTCACCAATGAGGTGTCCAGAACGTGCACCAACAAGAAAATAAATATCACTACACCGGTAATACGGTGTCCCACCCAGGACCACATGCCTTCTCGGCCGCGGTACAGAGTGCCAGCTGGTTTTGTCGGCACTGATTAAACCTTCCCTGCATCACCGTTGCGTTGGCGTGGTTCCACGCGGGGAAACGCACACGGCGTGAGCACTCATACTTGTGCCTAAATTTAGGCTTAGCTAACAGCATATTCAACTTAGGCGCTCCTTGCCCTATGCGATAAATCACAGCTCGGTCACAAATGCATGGTGTATGGGTGCTCCTGGCTCCCAGCCTAAAGGACGACGGCGGTGTGCCCGGCCTGCGCCCCTGGGTGGATGTTTGCGTAAAAGCCGATTCAATCGGGCGTGTCCGATGGGCTGTCACCTATGGTTGAGGTGATGAATACGCATATTTCGGGTCAGCCGCAGGACGGCTCCAAGGACCCCCTGGACAGGTTTTACGTCGTGATCCCCGCCGGCGGCGTCGGAACGCGACTCTGGCCGCTGTCCCGCGCAGCCGCACCCAAGTTTCTCCACGACCTGACCGGCAGCGGCAGCACGCTGATCCGTGCAACCTATGACCGTCTGCAACCGCTGAGCGGGGAGAAGGTCCTGCTGGTTACCGGCGACGCCCACCGCGAGGCCGTCTGCCGCCAGCTCCCCGAGGTGGCGGATGAGAATCTGGTGCTGGAGACCGAACCCAAGGATTCCGGTGCCGCCATTGGTCTGGCCGCAGCGATTCTGTTCACTCGGGACCCGTCCACCATCATGGGATCCTTCGCCGCCGACCAGGTCATCAGCCCGGTGGAAAAGTTCCAGGCCGCCGTGCGAGAGGCCATTTACACGGCCGCGACCGGCAAGATCGTGACCATCGGCATCAAACCAACCCACGCGTCCACCGGGTTTGGCTACCTCCGCACCGGTGAGCCGTTGGACATTGCCGGCGCGCCCAGCGCCCACACCGTGTCCGAGTTCGTGGAAAAGCCCAGCGAGGAAATCGCCGAGACGTATCTTGCCAGCGGTGAATACAACTGGAACGCCGGAATGTTCGTTGCCCCGGTGGAACTCATGCTGCGCCACCTCAAGGCGAATGAGCCGGTGCTTTATGACGGGTTGATGGAGATCGCTGCCGCTTGGGATACTCCGGACCGCATTGCCGTCAAGAACCGCGTCTGGCCCACGCTGCCCAAGATCGCCATTGACTATGCCGTTGCCGAGCCGGCCGCAGCCGCCGGGGACGTGGCAGTCATACCCGGGGACTTCAGCTGGGACGACGTGGGGGATTTCGCCGCCATTGCACGCCTGAGCAGTGCCAAGGAAGACAACAATGTCAAGGTCATCGGTGAAGGTGGCCGGGTCTTTACAGATGACAGCACCGGGATCGTGGTGACCGACACCAAACGTGTCATCGCACTGATCGGCATCCAGGACGTGGTTGTGGTGGACACCCCGGACGCACTGTTGGTCACCACCCGCGCCCACTCGCAGCTGGTGAAGAAGGCCGTGGACGGGCTCAAGGCCCGAGGCGACACCGACGTCCTGTAGTCCCCACCGGCTCCCACAGCTCATTCTTCGCCGCGGGTCCCTCGCCGGCGTGGGCCCACCCGCGGGTCCCTCGCCGGCGTAGGCCGAAGTAATGCTGCGCCGCCAATGCCGCCACCGGGCGCCGACGTGGTTAGAGTTTGAAGTGTGCGCAATTACTCGCTTGATACAGAACCAACGCAGTTGATCGGCCCTTGGCTTGATCCCATCCTGGATGAAGTCATTGAGTTCCGGCGTGACTTGCACGCCCACCCTGAGCTCTCGTTCCAGGAGTTCCGGACCACGGAGAAAATCTACGAGCGGCTGATCGCTGCGGGGCTGTCCCCGCGCCGGCTGGATGGCACTGGCGTCATCGTTGACGTGGGGGAAGGCCCCATCAC
>JBBPZC010000078.1:0-13321 GCA_038199275.1 Actinomycetales bacterium | reverse complement strand
GAACCTGGTCCTGGGCCTGGTTCACGGGCGCAGGGATGCCAGGGCGCCGCTTCCGGATCGTAGCACCGGCGTGCGCTGACCGGGCTGGGCTACCGCTGGAAGTGGGGTGCGCCGTCGAAGGCCAGAGCGCGGTGGATGCAGTCCAGGTGGCCCGGGCGCAGCGGTGGCAGATCGTCCATCGCGAACCAGCCGACGGCGAGCGATTCGTCGTCGTTCACGCGGGCCGTGCCGCTGACATGGTGGGCGATGAATTCCACATTGAGGAAGTCGCAAACGTCGCCGTTCGGGAAGGTCACCGGTCCCACCGCGGCAACACCCAGCAGGTGCTCGATCATCGCCACAACGCCGGTTTCCTCCAGGATTTCACGCAGCATCCCCGGACCGGGCTCCTCCCCCGGTTCCAGGATTCCGGTGATCAGGGCCCAGCCGCCGGTGTCGGAACGCTCGCCGAGCAGGACGCGGCCGGCGTCGTCGAACACCACGGCGCGCACGCCGGGCAGCCACAGCGGATCATGGCCAATCTTTTTGCGAAGTTTGAGAATGAACTCGGGTGATCCCATGGATTCAGCCTAACCCGGCGGCCACCATGGGTTTTCTCCGTGCTTGGGCGACGACTTTCATCCCTGCCGGGGCGAAGACTTTGGAGCTGCCGGCGCGACGACTTCCATCCCTGCCGGGCGAAGACTTTGGAGCTGGGCGCCGTTTCGTTGAAACGACGCGCAGCTCCAGAAGTGGCACACCATTCGCACCCAAACGGAGCGCAGGTGCAAAGTGGCTCGTCAGCCGAAGGGGATGACGCCGATGCCAATTGCCACGGCCAGCATCACGAGCGACACGACCAGTGCCCGCCAGAGCACCTTCTTGTGATGGTCACCCAGCTCCACCCGGGAGAGGGAGACGAGCAGCAGGATGGCCGGAACCAGGGGACTTTGCATGTGCACCGGCTGGCCCGCAATTGAGGCACGGGCCATGGCTGCCGGGTCGATGCCAAAGTGTGCAGCCGTTTCGCTCAACACCGGGAGAACACCGAAGTAAAAGGCGTCGTTGCTCATAAAGAACGTCATGGGGATGCTCAACAGCCCGGTGATGACGGCCATGTACGGGCCCATGGAGGTGGGAATGACGCTGACCAGCCACGCGGCCATCGCATCGACCATGCCGGTTCCGCTCAGAACGCCGGTTAGCACGGCGGCAGCCATGACCATGGATACGACGGCGACAATGCTGCCCGCGTGGGAAACAAGCGCCTTCGCCTGGTCCTTCATCTTGGGGAAGTTCACAATCAGGGCAATCGCTGAGCCCACCATGAACACGTACGGCAGGGGCAGGACGTCCAGGACGAGCACCACCATGACCGCCACTGTCAGGACCAGGTTGAACCAGAACAGCTTGGGCCGCAACGTGTCGCGGTTGGGATCCAGCTGTGAGTCGGCGAGCGAGGCGTTGACGCTTTCGACATCGTCCTGGGCCGCTGCCAGCACCTGGGCATCAAAACGCTCCTGCGCCGCAGATCGTGGCTTCACTTCCGTCAGCAACGTCCCGGCATCGGAGGCTGCGCCGGAACCACCGGATCCGCCCGTCACCACCCCAGCCGGCGCCTTGGTGCCGGCGCCGCCCGGCGAGGTGACGCCGTCATGCGTGGTCTTGCCGGTGGAACCATTCCCAGTGTCAACCCAGAGGCTGCCGGCCAGAACCAGGCGGCGACGTTCGCGCACCCCCAGATGCCAGGCGAAGAAGAAGATCACGATCATGCCGGCGATGAGGGACGGGACCATGGGGACGAAGACTTCACTGGGCGAGACCTTCAGCGCGGCGGCGGCGCGGGCGGTCGGGCCGCCCCATGGAAGGATGTTCATGGTGCCGTTGGCCAGGCCGGCCACACAGGTCAGAATCACCGGGCTCATGCCTAGGCGCAGATAAATCGGCAGCATCGCGGCGGTCGTGAGGATGAACGTGGTGGAGCCGTCGCCGTCGAGCGAGACCACGGCTGCGAGCACGGCGGTACCGACCACGATTTTCGCCGGGTCGTTGCCCAGCGTGCGCAGGATCAGTTTCACGAGCGGGTCGAACAGGCCGACGTCGATCATCATGCCGAAGAAAACTATCGCAAACATCAACAATGCGGCGGTGGAGGTTAGACTCTTCATCGAGTCCATGACCATCTCGCCAATGCCCAGGCCGGCTCCGGCAAACAAGCCGAAGATGGTGGGCACGACGATCAGAGCCACCACCGGCGTCAATTTCTTGGTCATGATCAGCGCCATAAAGACCGCAATCATGGCGAATCCGAGGATTACCAGCATAAGAACTCCTTTAAATACCAGCCGCATTTATGAGCTGATATAAAGAGATTAGAGTGGCCTGAATCACTTATTGACTTAAGTCGACTTGCCCCAACTAGTGCCCGTTGAATACGTTTAACCCGTTAAGCCCACTTGCCTGAAGGAGGCCCCCATTGATGCAGGCCCGTACGCCGCGACTGCGCTTCGCCACACGCGTGCTGGTGCTGCAGCTGGCGGTGGTCTCGGCCATTGTGCTCATGACGGCCGGAACTTTCGCCGCCCTGACCTACCAGTGGGTCGGGGATCAGGCCGAGCAGCGTGCCCTGGCCGTGGCGCGCACCTATGCCAGCTCGGACGACGTGCGCCGCGAAACTGCCGCCCTCGCCGCCGCACCCAAGGAGCAATTGACTCCGGAACTGCTGGCGGGCGGCCCATTGGAACAGTCCGCAGGCTCGGCGCAAACTCGCACGGATGCCCTGTTTGTGGTTGTCACGGACGACGACGGACTGCGGCTTGCGCATCCCAATCCGGCGTTGTTGGGGCAAATGGTATCGACAGACCCTTCTGTGGCCCTGTCTGGGGGCGAGGAGACTTCCCAGCAAAACGGGACGCTGGGCCGGTCGGCGCGAGCCAAGGTTCCCGTTTACGCACCGGGCTCATCATCTGCCGTGGTGGGCGAGGTCAGCGTCGGATTTTCCAGCGATGACATTCTGGCCGGCATGGCCCGCAATATTGTGCCGATGGCACTGATCGCCGGGTTGTCGCTGGCGCTGGGAGCCGGCGCCACGGTGATCATGAGTTCACGGTTGCGGCGGCTGACACTGGGTTTGGAACCCGAGGAAATCTCCGGGCTTGTGCAGGATCAGGAAGCAGTGCTTCGCGGGGTCGACGAAGGGGTCATTGGCCTTGACAACGATGGCACGATCACCGTTTTCAACGAAGGCGCCCGGCGACTGCTGGTCCCCGGTTCCACCCGTAATTACAGTGGGCTCCCTCTGGCAGGCAGTGGCTTGCCAGAGTTTCTGCTGGCCGCGGCCGACGGGGTGTCCACGGGCGTCGCCGACGACGTGGAGTTCGGACCCTCCGAGCACGTTCTGGGCGACCACGTCGTCATCGTCACGGCACGGCCTGTACGCCTCAAGGACGCGCGCGACGGCGGAGCGTTGCCGCTGGGCCGTGTCATTATGGTTCGGGACAGAACCGAGGTGCAGGCTCTGACGCGGCAGCTGGATGCTGTCAATGCCCTCGGTACCGCGCTGCGCGCGCAACGCCACGAATTCGCCAACCGGCTGCACACAGTGGCTGGCCTGCTGGATATTGACCGCGCTGCCGAGGCGCGCGACTACCTTGGCGAGATCATGAGCAACGGTCCCCTGCAGTACCCTGCCCGGGATTTAAGCCTTCTTAGTGACCCGTATCTGGAAGCCTTTATTGGGGCGAAGAGCGTCGAAGCACATGAACGCGGCGTCGAGCTTAAGATCGGTGCATCAACAATGATCCGCGGGCACATCACCGACCCGCAAGACGTCACCGCCGTTCTCGGCAACCTGTTGGACAATGCCATCAGGGCCGCGGTTGGCGGAACGTCTCCGCACAAGTGGGTTGAGGTGGAGCTTCTCGACGAACACACGGAGGCTGGTGGCACGCTGCATCTGGTTGTGGCCGATTCCGGTGACGGACTGCAGCAGGCCACGCCTGCCGGTGTATCTGAAGCCGAATCCGACGCCGACACGGCCCGGATGGCCGAACTGATCTTCACCTCCGGCTTCTCCACCGAATCCACCGAATCCACCCGGAACAATGCGCCACCCAATCCAACAATCCACGATCCCATCACCGGCCACGGCGTCGGTCTGGCCCTGGTCCGGCACCTGGCCCGTCGGCGCGGCGGCGACGTGTGGGTCGCCGATGCTGGATCACCCCAATCCCATGGCGCAGTATTCTGTGCCCGACTGCCCGGAGTCATCACCCTGGGCACAACTTCCAAGGAGCAGCCATGACAGGCGAGATTCGCGTCCTGATCATCGAGGATGATTTTCATGTGGGCCGCCTGCATGCCGGACTTGTCGATGCGGTGCCCGGATTCAGTGCCCTGCCTCCCGCGCCCACTGCAGCCCAGGGCCTGAACGCCATTCATGCGCAGCGGCCGGATCTTGTCCTGCTGGATGTGTACCTGCCGGACGCCTCGGGCTTGGATTTGCTGCGCACCATCGACGTTGATGCCATGATGCTCAGCGCCGCTTCCGATCCCGAAACGCTACGCACAGCCCTGCGGCGCGGCGCCCTGGCCTATCTCATCAAACCGTTCTCCGCGGGACTGCTCGAGTCCCGGCTGCGCGGCTATGCCCGGTACCTCCGGTTGCTGGCTGAGCCCGGAAGCCTGAACCAGGACCGGCTCGAAACGGCGTGGCAATCCCTGCATCCCAACGCCCCTGCGGCCGGCCCCAAAGCGGCAACCGCCACCGAGACGGCCGTCCTGGCGGCATTGGCAACCCGCGGGGACCAGTCGACAGCGGACGTCGCGTCCGCCGTCGGAATTTCCCGGACCACCGCGCAGCGGTACCTGTCTTCCCTGGCCGACGCCGGAGCTGTCGCAATCTCCCTGCGATACGGCGCCACCGGGCGGCCCGAGCACCGCTACAGTGTGGCCCCGCATTAGCCCATGTTGGGCATTAGCCCATGTTGGCGCCGACAAGTCGGCCGTTACGCGGGCAGCGACAGCATCGTGCCGAGCGCGCCGGCGAGCATCGACGGCCTAAAGGGGACTTCATTGCTGGAGGTGTAGAGGCGTCGACGCCAAGCAAACCTTGCCCTGCGCGGGTAGTCGCGGTCAAAATCAGGTGCCGGGGATTGCCAACGCCGCCATCAACCCGATATTGATGTCGGCCATTGTTGTTGCTGAAAGTCCGCCCAGCTCAGCGGCAGGTTCATCATCATAGATGACCGTGATTTCGTCGCACAGCGCCCATCCGGTGACAGCACCTTCGGGGGGAAGGGCAACGCGGCTCGGGCGCTCTATGCGCACCGTTGTGGTGATGCGAACAGCCAGGGCGCTACCGAGGTTCCGATTGCGCTGATTATTCGAAACAACCAACCAATATTTCTCCCCAACTTCTTCGGAAAGTGTGGCGGCATAGATTACGCCGCGTCGCAGCGGGGGTACCGGCCGCTTTCGGTTCGGGTTCATTCGGCGATGCTATGCCCACGGGGGCGTCGACGCATCGCGGCTGCTTCCCGCTGATATTCGGGGTCAGCCGCTTCCTCTGCGTAGCTCAGCGATGCAGCCTGGTCACGGAGAGCCCTGATCCCGGCATCAAAGATAGCTGCCGCGATGGTGGATTCCGGGGTCTCGGCAGTGATCCGCTCACGGATGAGATGGGTATTGACGTAAGTTTGCGCAAAGTTGACCCGCACTTCATCCATGAACTGGCTTCTCGCCTCGGTCATCGGCAACCCGATGCGCTGCGTACGTGGGGCTTTTAGCTTGCTCATATGTCAATTATAAGCTGTGGCATCAGCTGTGGCTACCACAGTGGCATCCACTATTCGCGCAGCGGCCTGGAAGCAGCCTTACGCGGGCAGCATCAGCATCGTGCCGAGCGCGCCCACGAGCATCGACGGTCCAAACGGGATGGCCGATTTTGCCGTGCCGCGACGCGAGACAATCAGGGCAAGCCCCCACAACCCTCCGGCCACAAACCCGGCACCGGCCCCCAGCACAACATGTTCCCAGCCCAGGAATCCCAGGAACATGCCCAGTACCCCGGCCAGTTTCACGTCCCCAAAACCCATCCCGGCCGGATACACAAACCACAGCACCCAGTACAGCCCGGCCATGGCCACGCCGCCGCCCAATGCGTTCAACGCGTGGTGCGGAACCCCGACTGCGAGCGCCGCGGTCAACAGCAGCGCACCGGCGATCGGGTAGGCCGGCAGCACATAGCGGTTGGGGAGCGTGTGGGTGCGAATATCAATCACGGACAGCGAAACGGCCAGCCACAGCAGGTACAGGCAGGCCACCACCGCGCACAGAAAGGCGAACCCGTTGCCCTCCCACAAGTCCAACAGCCGAGTGACCATAGCGCGATGCTACTCCATGGCACCCTCTCGTGGGCCATTCCACCGGCGGCGGGGATAAGCTGTGGATATGAGTGCCTCCCATTACACCGCCGACGTTTTTCGACACCTGTGCCGATCTTCCCCATGGCGTTGGCAGTCGGTCCGTTTTGAGCTGCACCGCAAGTTTCCCAACGCGTCCGACGGCGGCCCTGGCCATTCCTGGATTCCCTCACCTGCGTCCGTGGCCGGGTCTGGCGAGAGCGCTTCCGGCGCCCTGGCCAGCCCTCCTCCGGTGCTGGCCATGAACTGCTGGGTCCGGCGCCCCGGAGCCCTCCGGGTTGAGACGCTCGAGGGTAAGCTGCTGGCCAGCACCACCAAGATCAACGAGTCCCGCGATTCGCTGTTCATCAGCGGCCATCGCAAGCCGTGGCTGCTGTCGCCGTCGTTGGTCAACCCGGTCAAGGACGACTACGGCTTCGTGGTTCGCCGCCCCGAGGCGCTCTATGGGGAACCGGCCTACGGGACGGGGCGGGCGGCTGCAGCCCTGGACCCGGTGGAATTGGCGGGCGAGAAGCCAGTTCCGTTGGAGGCGCCTTTTGCCAACGTGGCCGAGATCGAGGACATTGCGGTTGTGTCCCATCATGGCCGGGAAGCCGTTGAGGCTGTTCTGACGCGCAACTCGAGCTACTCCCCCGTGTTTGCCGATGCGCCCCTGTTGTTCCCGGGCCGGACGGCCGTGCGCATCGACGTGCAGACGGGCATTTGTGTCGCCTCCCAGTCCCTGGACGGCAACACCGCCGGGGCCGGGCACGCGATGGTGCTGCACGGCGTCGACGAGTACATGCTCGATGACCTCTTTGAGGAAATCAGCATGGGATTGACGGACGTTCGGGCGCACATCCCTTGGGATATCGGACCCAACAGCTAGCTCCGCCCGGCTCCCAGCGCACCGACTGTACAGTAAGCGCACCACGGAGAGGCTGGCCGCGCGGCTGGAGCCTTGATCCCGAAAAGCTCGATCAGCGGCCAGCAGCCCCCTCAGATTTCGGTGCGTTCCAGCATCTCCGTCACGAGCGCGGCAATGGGCGAACGCTCCGAGCGGGTCAGGGTGACATGCCCGAACAGCGGATGCCCCTTCAACGTTTCCACTACGGCGGCCACGCCGTCGTGCCGGCCCACGCGCAGGTTGTCGCGCTGGGCCACATCGTGGGTGAGCACGATCTTGGAGCGCTGCCCGATCCGGCTCATGACCGTCAGCAGCACGTTCTTCTCCAACGACTGCGCCTCATCAACAATCACGAAGGAATCATGCAGCGAACGGCCGCGGATGTGCGTCAACGGCAGCACCTCCAACAGACCCCGTTCCATGATCTCGTCCATGAGCGTGTCTGAGACCACCGAGCCCAGCGTGTCGAACACGGCCTGCGCCCACGGGTTCATCTTCTCGCTCTCGGAGCCGGGCAGGTAGCCCAGCTCCTGCCCGCCCACGGCATACAGGGGACGGAACACCACCACCTTGCGGTGTTCGTTGCGTTCCAGCACAGCCTCCAGCCCGGCACACAGTGCAAGTGCACTCTTGCCCGTACCGGCCCGGCCGCCCAGCGAGACGATGCCAACCTCCGGATCGGAGAGCAGATCCAGCGCCAGCCGCTGCTCAGCCGAACGCCCGTGCAGCCCGAAGACCTCCCGGTCACCGCGCACCAGGCGCACCTGCTGGTCCTCGCCCACACGGCCCAGCGCCGATCCCCTGTTGCTCGTGATGATCAGCGAGGTGTTCACCGGCTGCACGGCGGCGGCGGGAATCGGGACGGGTTCGTGGTTGTACAGAGCCGTCATCTCGGCCTCCGTGGCATCCACTTCGGCCACGCCCGTCCAGCCTGAATCCGGCACCAACTCATTGCGGTACTCCTGGGCCGTCAGCCCCAGCGCGGAGGCCTTGACCCGCATGGGCACGTCCTTGGACACCACCGTGACCGTGTTGCCTTCATTGGCAAGGTTCTTCGCCACAGCGAGGATCCGCGCGTCATTGTCCATGGCCCGCATGCCCGCCGGAAGCACCTCCAGCGAAACGTGGTTGAGCTCCACACGGAAGGTCCCGCCGTCGTCCCCCAGGGGAATGGGCTGGGCCAGACTGCCATGCTGTTCACGCAGCTCATCGAGCAGGCGCAGCGCGGAGCGGGCAAAGTAGCCCAGCTCGGGATCGTGCCGCTTGCCTTCCAGCTCCGAGACCACGATGATCGGCACCACCACTTGGTGTTCGGCGAAGCGGGTGATGGCTCGGGGGTCGGAGAGCAATACCGAGGTGTCAATGACGTAGGTGCGCAATGCCGTCCGCTCCGGTGTGCGCTCTGCCTGCTGCTCAAGGTTCATGATGTCAACCACGGTGCGCTCCAGCCTTCCGGACTCGCAAACGTCCGGATTCTTCTCGGTACGTCGGGCGGAGTTGCCCTCCGTTGACTCCAAGCTACGCCGCCCCGGCCGCCGTGGCCGGAGCCACGCCACAACGGCGGGTGAACGTTGGGCAACCATTGCCCGACCGTTGCCCTACGGCGCCAAATCCACCACTTTGGCAGGCGGCCGCTGCATGGTCCTGCGCACGTGGCTGTTGAAAATGACGGCCAGCACCAGCACCCCCACCGCAATCCACAGCGCATTCAGGTTCAGCCCCAGGTACGCCAGCCCGCCGATAATGGAGCCGACGGTGAGCGAAAGCCACAGCAGCGCATACCGGAACCACAGCCGCTTTTCCCCGCCGGTCAGCGCGTTGGCAATGTGCTGGCCCATTTTCACCAACGTTCCGGTCATGTAGGTCAGGCCGATGCTGACCTCCCCGTCGCGCTCAAAAATGACGTTCTCCGCACCCATCGCCACGGCCATGATCAGCGGCGCCAGCCAGCCGGTGACCCCCACATCGAAAAGTACGACGGCGGCCACCAGTCCCGCTGTGACGTACAGCAACACGGCCATCCTCTCGTGGGACGGGACGAAGCGGCGCAGGATCGAGGCGCTGACCACCCCGAACAGGAACGCCGCCACGAGGCTGAACGCCAGGATGAAGCCGGTCCAGTTGCCTTCGGCCAGGGCTGTGCCGCCACGGGTGGAGTTGCCGCTCATGAAGGAGACAAAGTATCCGCCCAGGTGGATGAATCCAACGGCGTCAACAAAGCCTGCGGCGCTGGCCAGGATTGCGGCCAGTGCCATCTCGGAACTGTGGTGGTGTTGCAATGGCGTTGGGTCCTAGCTGCCGAAGCGGCGGCTGCGACCGGCATAGTCGCGCAACGCCCGCAGGAAGTCGATTTTTCTAAAGGCCGGCCACAGGGCTTCACAAAAGTAGAACTCGCTGTAGGCGCTCTGCCACATCAGGAAGCCGGAGAGGCGCTGTTCGCCGGAGGTGCGGATGACCAGGTCCGGATCGGGCTGGCCGCGCGTGTACAGGAACTTGGAGATGTCATCGACGGTCAGGGCGTCCGCAACGTCTGCCATGGTGCGCCCCGCGGAGTCCGCGTCATGGAGCAGCTCCCGGACGGCGTCGACAATTTCACGCCGGCCACCATAGCCAATCGCCATGTTGACGTGGATGCGTTCCTTGGCGGGGACGCGCGCGGTGAGCGAGGAGAGCCTCGTGGCAAGGTAGTCCGGCAGCAGCTCGGGGGCGCCCATGGCGTGGACGCTGATGTCGGCGTCGGCGTCGAGCAGATCAAGGGTGTTGGCGATGATGCCCATGAGCTCGTCCAGCTCTTCGGTGGAGCGGCTCATGTTGTCGGTGGAGAGCATATAGAGCGTGACCACCTTAATGCCCAAGTCCTGGCACCAGCCCAGAAATTCCAGGATCTTGTCCGCGCCGGCCTGGTGGCCCTGGCCCGTGGGGGCGTTGAACTGCTTGGCCCAGCGGCGGTTGCCGTCAACCATGACGCCGATGTGGCGCGGCACGCTGGCCAGGTCAAGGGAGCGGGCCAGCCGGCGTTCGTAGTAGTTGTACAACAGTGTGGGCATCCGCGCGGTATCGCTTGAACGCCACATGTCTGAGCACCGGACCTTTACGAACCATGGCCCTGCGGCCGTACGAATATTGCTAGGTCTAGGTTACCTGTACGTGCCCTCTTTTACTGCCAAGCATTGGCTGGCGCCGGTTACCGGCAAGTAACCTGGCGGGAATCGGACTATGATTTTGGCATGACCAGTGTCCCGGAAATCGAACTCAAACCCTCGTGGCGTGGCTGGTTGCACGCCGGCATCACCCCCGTTGTGTTGATTGCCGGAATCCTACTGGTGGTGCTCGCCCCCGGGCTCGGTGCCAAGGTCAGCACGGGCGTCTACGTACTGACCGGCGTTCTGTTATTTGGTACGAGTGCGCTATATCATCTTGGCAACTGGGAGCCCAAGGCGAAGGCAACGCTGAAACGCCTGGATCACAGCAACATCATGCTGGTGATCGCCGGTTCCTACACCCCACTCTCGTACCTGATGCTGCCACGCCCCACGGCCATTTTGCTGTTGTGGATGATCTGGGCGGGTGCCATTGCCGGTGTGGTGTTCCGGGTGGTGTGGGTCGGTGCCCCGCGTTGGCTCTATGTGCCCATTTACGTACTGCTGGGCATCACGGCGTTATTCTTCCTGCCGGAATTCTGGGCCGCGGGCGCAGTGCCCACGCTGCTGATCTGTCTGGGTGGCGCCCTCTATATTGCCGGGGCAGTCATCTATGGCATCAAGAAACCCAACTTCAGTCTCCACCACTTTGGCTTCCACGAATTGTTCCACGCACTGACCGTGGCCGCCTTTGCCACCCACTTCCTGGCTGTTGTGCTGGTGGTCTTCGGCTAAGAGTATGGCCCGCCGAGCGTCTGAACACAGACGCACCACTCGAAGTGAGTGGACCGTCTGAGCACCTCTACGCACCACTCAGCTCAAGTGGTGCGTAGGAGTTCACGAAAGTCTCAGCCGCCACAGAGGCGGAGGCACCTGGAAGGGTCAGAACCGGATGGCGTCGATGACCTTGACCCGGATCGCCACGAGCGCCGGGATGGCACCGGCCAGCGCGCCCACCAGCACGGAGGCACCCAGGCCCAGCAGCGCGGCCTCCAGCGGGAATGCCGGGTAAGCATCCAGTCCCGGAGCCACCTTCGACTCCACCCACGGGTTCTTCACCACGGCAACGGCCAACATGACGCCCAGCGCCCCCGCCACGGTGGTCGCGACCACCGATTCCATCATGACGCCGGTAAAAATACGTCCCGAGGTGGCGCCGAAACTTCGCCGGATTCCAATCTCGCGCACCCGGTAGCGCACCGTGACCATGGAGATGTTCAGCAGTCCCACCGCGCCAAGCAGCAGAATCAGCCCGGCGATCCCCGCAACAATCAGCTGCACCGCAGCGAACGGGTCACCGTACGCGGCATAGTCGCTGCGGTACACATTGACATCCGATCCCGGCAGCGCGGCGGCGAGGTCGGCGTTGAGCACCCCGACCAGTTCGTCGGCCTGCGCTGGGGGCACCCAGATCCGCAGCTCCTGCGGCACGGACCCGGCCCACGGATCCGCATTCAGGCCCACCGCCGTCGCCGCCTCATTCAGCATGAACGCCTGCGGCGCGGCGCCGGGGTATTGATCCGGGATGATACCGATCATGACGGCTGTCACCGGGTTCGCGCCGAGGAAGGAAAGCTGCGGGTCGGTGGTGAGGTTGGGCCGTCCGGCGGCTGTGTAGAACGCTTCATTGACGACGACGGCGGGAGCCAGCCGTGCGGCGTCGTCCGCGGCAAACCACCCACCTTGGGAGACGTCAACCCGGTGGATTTCCCCATAGGCGGGATCCACCACCAGGACCTCAACACTTTGGACGCCTTGCGGGAACTGGACGCGGCCCTGCGTGTGCGCAACCGTGGTGGCATGGGTGAAGCCGAAGCGCTCAATCGTGTCGCCAAGGATCCGTTCGGTCGCGCCCGGTGTGCTGGTCTCCCCCACGGGGAAGACAGAGACGGACAACGTGGCTTCACGGCCGCCATTGCGCTCGGAGTCCAGGCGCATGCCGTCCCTGGCGAGGTTGCCCACACCCACAACGGTGGTGAGCACGGCAACGGACAAGGCCACACCGAGCAGGGACAAAAGCACCCGGGTTTTGTGGATGCGCAGCTCGGACCAAGCCTCCACCATGGTGGAAATGAACCCGGTCATGCGTCGGCTCCTGCCAGGGCCAGGCCGGAGTAGATGCCGTCGGTGGCAGTGAGGACGCCGGCATCGAGCCGGTAACGGGTGCGGGCCCGGGCGGCGACGTTGAGATCGTGGGTGATGGTGACCAGGGCGGCACCTGATTCGGTGGCGATGGCATCCAGCAGGTCCATGACAGCCTGGCCGGTCTCCACATCCAGGGCGCCGGTGGGTTCATCGGCCAGGATCAGGCGCGGGCGGCGCACCAGGGCCCGGGCAATGGCCACGCGCTGCTGCTCGCCGCCGGAGAGCATGTGCGGCTGCGTGTCGGCGCGGGCGGCCAGGCCCACCTGTTCCAGCATGTCCATGCCAATCTGGCGCCGCCGCCAGAATTCGCGCCCGGTGCCATACATGAGCGGGGTCATGACGTTTTCCAGCGCGGTGCGGCCCGGGAGCAGGTTGAACTGCTGGAACACGAAGCCGATGCTGGCCCCGCGCAGCCTGGCCCGTGCGTTGTTGCGCAGCTTGTCCACGGGCTTGCCCTCAAATTCCATGGAACCGGAGCTGGGTGAATCCAGCAGGCCCAAGATGTTCAGCAGGGTCGATTTGCCGCAACCGGAGCGGCCCACGATCGCGGTGTGATCGCCCACCCGGATCTGCAGATCAATGCCGCGCAGGATGTGCAGATGCTCGTCGTCCGGCAACAGCACGGTGCGGGTGACGTCCCGCAGGTCCACGAGCGGCGGGGCTTCGGAGGATGGATTGGCGTGGGAGGTCTGGACGCCGGAGTTTGGTCCGTCGTCGCCTTGAACTGCATCGGGCAGAGCTGCCCTGCT
>JBBPZC010000077.1:0-6064 GCA_038199275.1 Actinomycetales bacterium | reverse complement strand
TGAGGTCCGTGAAGGCACCGCCGTGGATGAGGACGATGCTCAGGGAGCGGGCGACCAGGGCCTCATGTTTGGCTACGCGAGCAACGAGACCGCCTCCTACATGCCCACCCCGATCTTCCTGGCCCACCGCCTGTCTGAGCGGTTGACGGATGTGCGCAAGTCCGGTGAATTGGCGTACCTGCGCCCCGACGGCAAGACCCAGGTGACGATCGGCTACGATGGTGACCGCCCAGTTTCCGTGGACACTGTGGTGATTTCCAGTCAGCACGCTGAAGGTACTTCGCTTGAAACGCTTCGGGCAGATTTGACCGAATTTGTGATTGATCCGGTCATGGCCGCCTCCGGTCTGGATCTCTCCGCCATGAAATCCCACCTCAACCCGGCCGGCGCCTTCGTCGTCGGTGGACCCGTGGGAGATGCCGGCCTGACCGGACGCAAGATCATCGTGGACACCTACGGCGGGATGGCCCGCCACGGTGGCGGCGCATTCTCCGGCAAGGATCCCTCAAAGGTTGACCGTTCGGCGGCTTACGCCATGCGCTGGGTTGCCAAGAATGTTGTTGCTGCGGGACTTGCCTCTCGTGCTGAGGTGCAGGTGGGCTACGCCATTGGCAAGGCCCGCCCCGTGGGCATTTACGTGGAGACCTTCGGCACCGAAACCGTGGATCCGCGTCAGATCGAGGCCGCCATTTCGGCTGTGTTCGACCTTCGTCCGCGCCCCATCATTCGTGACCTCGACCTGAAGCGCCCCATCTACGCCAAGACAGCGGCGCACGGGCACTTCGGCCGCGATGACCCCGATTTCACGTGGGAAAATCTGGACCGTGTCGATGCGCTGAAGGCCTTCTTCAACGCTTAGCCTCCCGACTGGTTCCTGGCCAGTCGCCGACGGGGTTCCCGCCCCAGTTTTCCACAGCCAAGCACAGTCCGCTGACTTCTTTGTCAGTGGGCTGTGCTTAGCTTGTTTCAGAGGTGGTTCCCGAGACTAGGAACCGCCGGGCACACCTACTCGCGGCAACCTTATTTGGGAGGACTTCATGGACGAACCGCTGAACCATGACGATCCCCGGCAGTCCGCGTCCCAGCATGGCGACCCACACCATGACCCACGCCACGCCGGCCTGGCCGACGGCGACCCACACCAGGCCAGTCTGGCCGACGGCGTGCAGCTGAGTCTGTTGAGCGGATTCGTCGCGAAGGAACGGGTGGCGGACCCGCACAGCGGTGTCGTGCTTGCTCCGTACCTACCGGTCGCCCAGGTTGCCATTGAGTCGCCCCTGCCGCATTTGGACCGGGTGTTTGACTACTCGGTTCCCCTTGAGATGGACGAGGACGCGCGGCCCGGCGTGCGCGTTCGGGTCAAGTTCTCCGGCCAGGACCTCAACGGCTTCCTTGTGGCCCGCGTTGCCGAGTCGGAGAGTGCGCGGCTCGTGCCATTGGCCCGTGTGTATTCTGCGGTCCCCGTGTTGGCGCCACAGGTGCTGGAGCTGGCCCATAACGTTGCCGCCCGGTATGCGGGAACAGTTGCCGATGTGCTTCGGGTTGCCGTTCCGCCTCGAGTGGCGAACCTGGAGAAGGTGTACCTGAAGAAGGCCGCCGATGACGCGGCTGCCAACGTCACTGGCGGCAGCAGCTACGTCGGCGCCACCAATTTCGCCGCAGCCAGCAGCTCCGCCGGCGCCAGCACCGGCTCCAGCAACGCAGTTCCTGCGGCCTCGGCTGCCCGGGCAGCCGCTGCGGATCTCTCGAAGGTTCCTGCCGCGGCCCGACCCGGCCATTCGCTGTTTGGCAGCTACCCCCATGCTGAAGACTTCCTCACCCTGCTGGCCATGGGTGAGCGGCCCAAGGGTGTGCTGGGTGCCCTGCGTGGCTATGGCAGCGAATCATGGCAGCACCAGATCGCACAGACCGTTGCCTACTGCCAGCTTTCAGGCAGGGGCGCCATCGTTGTGGTGCCGGATCTGCGTGATTTAGAGTTGCTGGTGCAGGCTTTTGCGGACGTTCTTCCTGAAGGCAGTTTTGTGAAGTTGACCGCTGACGACGGCCCGAACGCCCGATATGCCAATTTCCTGCGTGTGCTCTCAGGTGACGTCCGGATTGTGATTGGCACCCGGTCAGCGGCTTATGCCCCCGTCGTCGATCTTGGTCTGGTGGTGTGCTGGGACGATGGCGACGAACTTCACGTGGAGCGCCGTGCCCCTTATCAGCACAGCCGCGACGTGCTGCTGCTGCGTTCCGAAATTGAGGACACGGCCGTACTCATGGCTGGCCACAGCCGCAGCAGTGAGTCCCAGCGGCTCGTGGCCACGGGATGGGCCCAGGAAATCGTTGCCGCCCGTCCGGCCGTGCGCAAGGCAACGGCGCGGGTTATCAGCACCTCGGATTCGTTCGAGCAGGAACGTGATCCGGCTGCCGCTTTGGCGCGGCTGCCGCACCGGGCCTGGGCCACGGCACAGGACGCATTGAAGTTCGGTCCCGTGCTGGTGCAAGTGGCCCGGACCGGATACGCCCCGGCTCTCGCCTGCCAACGGTGCCGGGAGATTGCCCGCTGCCGGCACTGCGCCGGCCCGCTCATGCAGTCGCGGGCGCCCGGATCCAGTTCCACCATGGTGACGTGCAAATGGTGCGGCCAGGCAGAGACGGCCTTCAGCTGTCCCACCTGCGGATTCCACCAGTTGCGCGCCGTGGCTGTGGGGGCGTTGCGCACCGCTGAAGAACTGGGCCGCGCCTTCCCTTCCGTCCCGGTGATTTCTTCCTCCGGTGACCACATCAAAACCACCGTGCCCGATCGGCCGGCCATTGTGGTGGCAACGATTGGTGCCGAGCCGGTGGCCGCACACGGGTATGCAGCAGCGCTGTTGCTCGACGGCGATTCCATGCTCCGGCGTGAATCGTTGCGGGCGGGGGAGGAGACCCTGCGGCGATGGCTGAACGCCTCTGCCCTGGTGCGGCCCGCCAAGGATGGTGGCGTCGTTGTTGTAACTGCAGAAGAGTCGGTTGAAGTGTCGGCGCTGGTTCGCTGGGATCCAGCCGGTCACGCAGAGCGAGAATTCGCGCTGCGGCACGAGTTGGGACTGCCGCCGGCCATGCGTCTGGCTTCCTTGACGGGAAGTGAAAGCGACGTTGCAGCATTCCAGGCTGCATTGAAGCTGCCCGAGGAAGTGCGCAGCATTGGTCCGGCCCCTGTTATGACGGTTGCGTCCGGGCCCGCCAGCGATGAAGCCCCCGACTACCGGAGCATCCTCTTGTTTCCCTACGGCATGGCCGCGTCAATTACGGCCGCCATGCGTTCGCTCAAGGCATCGAATGCTGCTCGTAGGGTTGGTGCGCCTGTGCAGGTGCGCTGCGACGGACTGGACGTCCTGTAGCGATAGGCCGCCGGTGACATTAAATATTCCGGCGTGACGGGGCAGAACTCTCAGGCCTGACGCAGTTCCCGTGCAATTGCGAGCAGTTCCTGTGCAGAGGAATCCCAACTGAACGTGGCCGCCTGGGCCACGGACGCCGTCGAACTTTGAGCCCAAGCGCCGGGCACGTCCAGTGCACGGATCGCCGCAGCGAACGAAGACGGCGAATCGGCCGGAACGTAATGCGCGGCATCCCCACCCACCTCGCGGAAAATATCAGTGTCGGCCACCACCACAGGAGTGCCCAGTGCCATGGCCTCCACGAGCGGCAGGCCATAACCTTCCGCCTTGCTCAGTGTGACCAGGGCCGTTGTGCGAAGGAGCAATTCGTCGTACTCCGCATCACTGACGCCGTTGTGGAACAGCACGGAAGCGCCGTCCGGGACAATCGCCTCCAGCTCGGCGCGCCGCTCGGGCGTGATCCGGCTGAGCAGGTTGAGCGTGAAATCGGGAAGTTCTCCCATGCCGCGGATGAGGGTTTCCACATTCTTGTACGGCATGAAGGAGCCCATATAGGTCAGCGACCTCTCCGGAGCCGCGGAAGGATCACGAGGCCTCCGATCCCCTTGGGGCGCATTGCCAATGATCCTGATGGGACGCTTCGTGAGCCGATGCCGCTGCATGAGTGTCAAGGTGGTGTTGCTGATGGTGGCCACCACATTGGCACGGTTCAGCAGCACCCGCTGAGGCCAATACGCCTTGTGGTAGAGCCGCCACAGGACGCGCACCGGTGCCGGCAGGAAGCCGGGAGGTGCCGGGTGCTCGTAGTAGATAAGGTCATGCAGCGTCAGGACCAGCGGATACTTCCGGCCCCAGCTGCCCATCGTCTGCATGGGAGAAAAAACCAGATCGGCCCCCAGCTTGTTCACCTGGCGCGCCACAAAAAGCTCCATGGGGGAGAGCGGAGAATTGATCTTCACCCACGGCAGATCCGGAAGCAGGTTCAGCTGGCGTTCGTCGTGAATGAGCATGGTGACGTCGGCATAAGGTGCGACGGCGGCCATGAGGCTTGCGCCGTAACGGCTGATGCCGTCGTGGTGGTCCATGCGGGTGAAGCGGGCGTCCATGACAATCTTCGGACGCACCGGTGCTCCTGATGCGGGGTGGCTCACGGGGCAGGGTGCCTTTCCAGGAAGTCGGTGATGGCAGCGGCTGCCGGTTGGGGTGTTTCGTAGTGAATGAGGTGGCCCACCTTGTCAATGACCACCAGTTCACCGTCGGGCAGCAGTTCCAACAACTTGTGCTGGTTGGGCAGTGTGGCGATTTCGTCCTCGGCCCCGGCAATGAGCAGGGTTGGCAGCGAGAGCTGGCCGGCGACTTCACGAACGGTGCCGCTGACCGAGGCCTGGAAGGATTCCAGCAGCATGTCCCGGTTGGCGAAACCGCTGAAGTACGCGTGGTGCTGGCCATGGATGAAGGCCAGCAGCGTCTTGTCACGGGTCTTGGCCATCGTCACGCTCATGACATGCACAATCAATTTGCTGCGCAACAGGGCATTGCCCAGGCGGGCGGGAAGCCTCGCCGATGCCCAGTAGTAGAAGACGGCGAGCTTCGTCATGATGCCCTTGGGCCCCTCCAGTGCGGGAGCGGCGATCGGGTTCACCAAGATCAAGGGGTATACCCGGCCCGGGTTGGCGGCGACAAAGTGGCTGGCCACGATCGAGCCGAAGGAATGACCCAGCAGGACGGTGTCCGGGCCAAGTTTCAAGGCGTCAAGAAACGCACCCAGGAACTCGCCGTATCCGGCCACGTCGTGCTTGCCTTGGGACGGGGTGTCGGAGGGAAAAGCGGGGGAGGCGCCAAATCCGGGCAGGTCCGCCATGATGATCCGGTGATCCGGCAGCAGCTCCACCACACGCTCCAAACCGTGGTGGTCGCCGCGAAAGCCGTGAACCATGACGATCGTGCGAGCGCTGACGTTCGTGCGGGTGCCGACATTCGTGTGCGCCCCGTCAGCGGCACTGCGCGCGGTGGCTGGACCCTGTGCCGCATAGTCCCAGTAGCGAACCAAGGTAGCGCCAACCGAAACGGTGAGCGCACGCTCCCGGTCAGCCAGGTCAACAGCGATGGGTGGTCCATCCGCCGTCGAACGTTTCCGGGAAGGCAGGCGTTTCCGCGAGGGCAGGAAATTCAGGACCACTGTTAGTTGACCTCATTGGGGTGGGAGCCGGAACGCTGGCCGGTGTTCAACGCATCGATGGCGGACATGTGCGCCTCGCTCAGTGCGAAGTCGAACACGTCCAGGTTCTCGGCAATGCGCTGCGGGGAACTGGCCTTGGGGATGACCAGGTGGCCGGATTGGACATGCCAGCGCAGGACAATCTGCGCCACGGAACGACCCAACCCGGTGGAGAGCGCCACCAGGGCGGGATCACTCAAGATGGCCCCCCGGGCCAGCGGGCTCCAGGCCTGCGTGGCGATGCCCAACTCTGCGTGAACCTTGCGCAGGGCGGTTTGCGTGAGGTGCGGGTGGAGCTCAATCTGGTTGACAGCCGGCACCACGGAGCAGGCGTCGAGCAATTGCCGCAGATGGGGTTCTTCAAAGTTGCTGACGCCAATGGCACGCACGCGGCCCTCTTGGTACAGCGTCTCAAGGGCCTTGTACGTAGGGATAAACAACTCGCGGGCAGGACACGGCCAGTGGATCAGGTACATGT
>JBBPZC010000076.1:0-19783 GCA_038199275.1 Actinomycetales bacterium | reverse complement strand
GCCCTTTGGTGCCAAGACCGCCACCCCGGATGCCGCCAAGGCACTGGCCGTGCGCCAGGCCATGGCAGATTCCATTGACCGTGCAGCCATTGCCGACCAAGTTTACAAGGGCACCTACCTGCCGCTCTACTCCTTCGTTCCTGCCGGCTTCACCGGTGCCGTCGAGCCACTGAAGGCAGCCTACGGTGACGGCAACGGCGGCCCCGACGTGGACAAGGCCACCAAGGCCCTTTCAGACGCCGGTGTTGAAACACCCGTCACACTGGACCTGCAGTACAACCCGGACCACTACGGTTCATCCTCAGGCGACGAATACGCGGCCATCAAGGCACAGCTTGAAGGCACCAAGTTGTTCAAGGTGAACCTGCAGTCCACCGAATGGGTGCAGTACTCCAAGCAGCGCACCGCCGACGCCTACCCGATGTACCAGCTGGGTTGGTTCCCGGACTACTCGGATGCTGACAACTACCTGACGCCGTTCTTCAGCCAGGACAACTTCCTGAAGAACCACTACGACAACCCGGCGATTCAGAAGTTGATCAGCGAGCAGCTGGTTACCAATGACAAGGCCAAGCGCACCGCCTTGATCGAGCAGATCCAGACTGATGAGGCCAAGGACCTGTCCACACTTCCGCTGCTCCAGGGCGCCCAGGTTGCCGTTTCCAACGTGGCCGTGAAGGGCACCGCGGACACGCTGGACGCATCGTTCAAGTTCCGGTTGGGTGTCCTGTCCAAGTAATGCCCACCAGGCATAGCACGGACACATAACCACATGGCACAAGGGCGGGGCATTCTGTTCACAGGACGCCCCGCCTTTTTGCACGCAACGTTCAATCCCGGCACCTCAGGGATGTAAGAAAAAAGAAATAGGCGCACATGACCGCAATGATTGACCTGCCGGTGGATGAACCCGCCGCGCTGGTACCCAAAAGCAGGAAGAAGCCCGGCGGCAGCCTGGGCAAATACCTTGCCATCCGTTTTGTCCTGATCTTCCCCACCATATTCATCCTTGTCACGATGGTGTTCTTCCTGTTGCGGCTGACCGGCGATCCCATCACCGCTGCACTGGGCGGACGCCTGCCACCGGATCAGTTGGCCGCACGCATCCACCAGGCCGGATACGACCGGCCCATCTTCATCCAGTATTTCGAATACCTGGGACAGATTGCCACCGGCAACTTTGGCCGCACCATCTCGGACAACATGCTGATCTCCGACATGCTGGCCACCTACGGCACCGCCACCCTTGAACTGGCCATCAACGCCCTCATCGTGGCCATCGCCATCGGCATCCCGTTCGGCATCATTGCCGCTTTCAAGCGGGATAAATGGCAGGACGCCGTCTCACGCGTGCTGGCCATTTCCTTCTACGCCACCCCGGTGTTCTTTGCCGGCCTGCTGTTGAAGCTGGTGTTCTCCGTCTGGCTGGGCTGGCTGCCCGTGGCCGGCCGCGCCAGCATCAGAACCGAAATTTTCATGACCCAGATTCAGGCCCCCACCGGCATTTACTGGCTGGATGCCCTGCGCACCGGCAACATGGACGCCTACGCGGACGTGGTCCAGCACTCGATCCTGCCCGCCATCACCCTGGGCCTGCTCACCGCCGGAATCTTCCTGCGCCTGGTCCGCACCAACGTGATCGGCACCCTCGGCAAGGACTATGTGGAGGCCGGCCGCTCGCGCGGCGTCAGCGAATACAGACTGCTGACCAAGCACGCCTTCAAACCCGCGCTGATCCCCATCATCACCGTCATGGGCCTGCAAATTGCGCTCCTGCTTGGTGGCGCGGTGCTGACAGAAACAACCTTTGAGTGGAAAGGCCTCGGTTTCCAGTTGGCCCAATATCTCACCGCCCGCGACTATGTTGCGGTGCAGGGCATTGTGGCCCTGCTGGCCGTCATTGTCGCCATCACCAACTTCATCGTGGATGTCATCGCCGCGCTCATCGACCCGAGGGTGAGGTACTAGGACATGAAAACCAAAAAGTCGCTGCTTGGCCGG
The DNA here is from genome assembly GCA_038199275.1 of Actinomycetales bacterium. Taxonomy (GTDB): domain Bacteria; phylum Actinomycetota; class Actinomycetes; order Actinomycetales; family Micrococcaceae; genus Specibacter. The sequence continues at coordinate 17,782 of JBBPZC010000076.1, read as the reverse complement.
CTCCCTATTTACTCCCAGCTCAAAAAGAGTGTGGGACTCCAACGCGGCATGCTCGTGGCGGGCATTGTCCTGACACTGCTGTTTTTGCTGACCGCAGCCCTTGCGCCGTTAATCGCCCCCTACGGCGCAACCCAACGATTCGATGTCAGCCAGGCGCCGCCGTCGTCCACCCATTTCTGGGGTACGACGGCGGGAGGTTACGATGTCTTTTCCCGCACCATTTGGGGTACCCAGACCGCGTTCATGGTGATCGTGGTGGCAGTGGCTCTTTCCATCTTCATTGGCGTGATGCTGGGCCTGCTCTCCGGCTACATTGGTGGCTGGCTTGACCGGGTGCTCGTGGTTGTGGCGGATGCCATTTACGCCTTTCCCACCTTGCTGCTGGCCATGGTCATGTCCATCGCGCTGAGCCAGGGCCGCTCCACTGTGTGGTCAGGCATCATGTCCGCGGCCATCTCCATCACGGTGGTGTTCATCCCGCAGTACTTCCGCGTGATCCGGGCCGAGACCATCAGGCTCAAGGCCGAACCGTTCGTGGAATCCGCCCTCGTGGTGGGCGCCTCCAGCGTTCGGATCATGGCGCGGCACATCTACAAGAATGCCACCCGAACCCTGCCGCTGATCTTCACGCTCAACGCTTCCGAGGCCATCCTGACCTTGGCCGGCTTGGGCTTCCTGGGCTTCGGCATTGAACCGTCGACGGCGGCGGAATGGGGTTACGACCTCAACCATGCCCAGTCCGATGCCACGGCGGGAATCTGGTGGACAGGTGTGTTCCCAGGCGCCGCCATTGTGCTGACCGTGCTGGGGCTGACCCTGCTGGGTGAGTCCATGAATGACCTGAACGATCCGCGCCTGCGCGGACGCAAGAAGGCCAGGAAGAACCGCGGGAACAAGAACAAAGAGGAGTTGGTGGACGTATGAGCCCCGCCAGGAACAAAGCCCCCGCAGGGGAAGCCGCGCCGCGGCCAGTGTTGGAAATTGACCGGCTGAAGGTCACCTTCGTCACCGACCAGGGCGATGTCAACGCCGTCAAGGATGTCAACTTTACGGTCGCTTCCGGGGAGATTGTGGCCATCGTGGGCGAGTCCGGCTCCGGCAAGACCGTCACAGCCAAAACCATCCTGGGCCTGCTGCCGGAAACCGCAGAAAGCAGCGGCGCGGTCATCATCAGCGGCAATGATGTCATCTCCGTCAGCGCCCACGAACTGCGCCAAATCCGCGGCCGCGACGTGGCCATGGTGTTCCAGGAACCCTCCACGGCCCTGAACCCCGTCTACACGGTGGGGTGGCAGATTGCGGAGGGGTTGCGCGCACACCGGCCCCAAGGCAAGCGCGTGGGCAGGAAGGAAGCCCGCAAACTGGCCATAGAAGCACTGGGCAAGGTGGGCATTCCGGAACCGGAAAAACGGGTGGACTACTACCCGCACCAGTTCTCCGGCGGCCAGAAACAGCGTGTGGTCATTGCCGCCGCGCTCGCGCTGAACCCCGGGCTGATCGTGGCCGATGAACCCACCACGGCGCTGGATGTCACCGTGCAGGCCGAAATCCTGGAACTGCTGCGCGATCTGCGTGACCGCTACGGGACCTCGATTGTGCTGATTACACACAACATGGGTGTGGTGGCGGACCTGGCCGACCGGGTGGTGGTCATGTATCAGGGCGACGTTGTGGAGGAAGCCAGCTCCGAGGTGCTTTTTGCCGCACCGAAGGAGGACTACACGAAGGCACTGCTGGCCGCGGTTCCGCATCTGGGCCGCAACTCCGCCTCGGCAGGCTTCACCGAGCGTGCCTTCCAGGACAAGGAAGTGCTGGTGCGTGCCACCGACCTGGAAATTGAATACCCGGGCCGGCTCGGCAGCCCCGCGTTCAAGGCCGTGGACAAGGTCTCCTTCACCATCAGCGCCGGAGAGGTGTTTGGCCTGGTGGGGGAGTCTGGCTCGGGCAAGACCACCATTGGCCGTGCCATCGCCGGGCTGAACCGCACCACCGGCGGCTCACTGGAGGTGCTGGGCTACGAGATGCGCAACTACAAGGAGCGCACTTTCCGTCCGTACCGCAAGGACATCGGCTTCGTGTTTCAGGACCCGGCCGCGTCCTTCAACCCGCACCTGACCATTGGTGAGTGCGTGGCCGAGCCGCTGGTCATTCACACCGACCTGAACGGCCCGGCCATCACCACCAAGGTCGAGGAATTGCTGGAGTCGGTGCAGCTGCCGCGTGCCTATGCCAAACGTTTCCCGCACGAGCTATCCGGCGGACAACGCCAGCGAGCGTCACTGGCCCGTGGGCTGGCACTGAAACCGAGACTGCTCGTCGCCGACGAACCCACCTCGGCCCTGGATGTTTCCGTCCAGGCCAAGGTGCTTGAACTGTTCCGCGACATCCAGACGGAGCTGGGCTTTGCGGCCCTGTTCATCAGCCACGACCTGGCCGTTGTGGACATCCTCGCCGAGTGGGTCGGGGTGCTGTACAAGGGCCGGATGGTGGAGCAGGGGATCGGCAACCAGATCATGGGCACGCCGCAACATGATTACACCAAGCGGCTGATTGCTTCACTGCCGGTGCCCAACCCACAGGAACAAGCGAAGCGCCGGGCAGTCCACCAGGCGCTGCTGGCGGGCAAATAGGCGGCGCACGGCAACATCAGCGACGGCGCAGCGCAACGCAGCGCCACCCAACAAGGGTCAACAGCGGCGGTGCCCGGCATGGACAGGAGTTTTGTCCGTCCGGTGCACCGCCTAAACTGTCCGTATGACCGAATCGAGCCACCCGCAGCACCTGTCCGTTGAAGACTTTGACCCGGCCGCGAGTTCCCTGACCGGTTCGGTGGATCCGGCCGTCATGGCGGAGTTGCTCTCCATCCGGTCAAGCATTGACAATTTTGATGCGACCCTGGTGTATTTGCTCGCCGAACGGTTCAAGGCCACCCAGCGCGTGGGTATTCTCAAGGCCTCGCACAAGCTGCCCGCGGCGGATCCGCACCGTGAAAAAGCCCAGATCCACCGGCTGCGTGCCCTGGCCGAGTCGGCCAACCTGGACCCGGCCTTTGCCGAAAAATTCCTGAATTTCATCATCAGTGAGGTCATCCACCATCACCACGCCATCTCACAGAGCCACTCAGACGTGGCCGCCACGGGTGTTGTCCCCGTGGTGAGCCTGGATGGCCAGGGTTTTGTGGCTGCCACGGACGACGGCGGCACGGAACTTCAGTGATTTTCCCAGCCATGCAGGGCTCACCTTCGCATCAAAGCACCGCCTCCCCGGCTGGTGCCGCGAAGTTTCCCGACAGCGTCACTGTGACCACCCTGGGACCTTGGCCCGGCACTGATCCTGTGGAGGCGGCCAAGGTGGGCCTCGGCCTGCTGTCCGAACCCCACCTCCCCGCGTTGGCCAGCCTGCCTGCCCGCGGTGTGGGCTCAGATGCCGTGGGCCGCACGGCTGCCATGTTGGTGGAGCTGCCGGTGGATGTGCAACCTTATGGTTGGCGCTTTGTGGACCGCCCCGGCCAGGATTTTCGCCGTGCCACCTCCGCCCTGTCCACCGACATCAACGTGCTGGCCGATGTGGTGGGTGCCGGTGAGCTCGTTCCGGCAGAGCTGAAAATCCACCTCACCGGTCCATTCTCACTGGCAGCAGCAATCCATCTGCACTACGGCGAGCGGGCCCTGAGCGACGCCGGCGCCCGGCGCGACATTGCCCAATCCCTGGTGGCCGGGCTGCCGACACTCGTGGAGAAGGTGCGGGCCGGTGTTCCCGGCGCCGCGCTGACCCTGCAAATAGACGAACCGGAGATTGCTGCGATCCTGGCCGGTGCCATCCCGACGGCCTCCGGCTACCGGACGCTGCGTTCCATCCCCGGCACCGAAGTGCGGCAAACGTGGGCGGCATTCGTGGCAGCAGCCAAGGAAGCCGGTTTCGCGCAGGTGGCGCTGAACCTGGCTCCGGCCACCGAATCGGCTGACGCACACAACACGGCCTGGCGAAAGGGGCTGGGACTTGCCCTGGAATCCGGCCTGGACCACATTGGCGTGCCCCTGAACCTGCTCGAGCCCGGACATTGGGAGCAACTCGCTGGCGCCATCGAAGCCGGCATGGGTGTGTGGGCCGGGACAGTACCCGCACGCCCGGGCCAGGTGCCGCCGTCGTACGAGCTATTGGTGGAGAAGATCATGGTCCCGTGGCGGTCTTTGGGACTGGAAATCAGCCGGCTGAACCAGCTGCGCATCACCCCTGCCGGCCCGATGGAACAGCTGTCGCCGGGAGAGGCACGCAGCGTCCTGGAGCGGGCGCTGGAAGTGGCCGAAGAATTGACCGCGATTCGTTACCGTTAGTTCACCCGGCGGATGCTTCGGCCTGATTATGATGGCCTTTTGGAGACGACAATAAGGCGGTTGAATGCGTTTCGGGAAGCTGACGGCACGAGTCGTTTCAGCACTTGCCCTCAGCGTCGCTGTAGTGGTTGTGGGAACTATCGCCGCACCCCAAACCCCTGCCCCTCGGGCAGCGGTGGCAGCCCCCGTCGATACCGTGGAGTTGCCGGTCCCCGGCCTGCCCGAGCACAATGCAAACCCCGAGGGCGGCCGCGCCGTTGGGCCCGGGGACAGCGGGAACCCCGGCACCATCTGGGACCTGCCGGCGGGCACGCTCGTGTTCAATCCGGTGTCCTCCCGGCATGAAATCATGGACCCGACGGTGGCAGTGTCAGCGGTGCTGATTGGGGATTCCCAGGCGGCCGGGGCAGCCGGGATCGACGGCGCAAACACGTGGGTGCAGACGGGCCTTGCCGCCCGGGGATACAAGGTCCAATTCAAGGGCGCCGCGGGCACCGGATACGTGGCGCACACGCCCTTCGCCTCCAACTATGCCGACGCCGTGGGCAGTTCCCGTGTGCTGCTGCCGTATGGAAACGCGGCCCTGGTGGTGGTCCAGGGCGGCGGCAACGACGCCGCACGGGGTGCAAGCGATGCGGAGATTCTGGCCAATGCCCAACGGCTGTTGACCGAGCTGAAAGCCAGCTACCCGCGTTCTGCATTCCTGCTGGTCGGCACGCTGACGTGGGACGGCAACGGCGCCGACAGGCGGGTGCAGACCAATGAGCTCATGGCCGGATTCGCGCACCGCAACGGCATCAACTTCATCAGCCCCGAAGGTTGGCTCTCCCGTTACGGACTGGACAATAAAATGGCCGACGGCGTGCACCTGAACTCGAGCGGGCACCAAGCACTCTCGAAAGTGTTTGCCGGCAAGCTGGCGGAACTTCATCTGGGGTTGCCCGGGTAGCGGCCCGCCGCCTGGATCCGGTTCGCGGCTCAGACCCGGACCCGCGACTAATGGTTTTCGAGCCCGGAATTCGTGGTTGGGCCTGAATCTCGGTGACTTTTGTGCTTTGGGTAGGCCAGTGGCCAGGCTGTCGTGCCGGGTGGGCGGAGGCTCCGTGCCCCGGGTGGTCTCTCTCGTGATGGCTGGATACGCGGAATCGGTGGTCTCAGCCGGGGTCCGGCAGTCTCTGCAGTGCGGGCAGGACTGTCGCGAGCAGCTGCGGTCCCGGCGGTAGGCGCAACGCGATGTCACCGGCGCGGCGGGTGATCCGGGCCGGGACACGGATCAGCTCCCGGCGGAGCCGGGCCACGGTCCGCCGACCACGCCCATTCCCGTAGTCCGTGCCCGTGATCTCCTGCAGCCAGGCTGAGATGGCGCAGCCAAGCAGACCTGCCCACATCCACACACTGTTGACCCGGTGCGACGCGGAGGGTAGATGGCGCAGGGCGGTGCTGATCTTGGCGTTGCGGTTGAGCTCCTCAATGTCGGTGCGGTGCCGGTACCAGAACTCGACCTCGGCAAGGTCCTGTTCGGTGGAGACGTCAAGGTTGGTAAGAATGAAGGAGTACCCGTAGACCTCATCGATACGACCCTCCAACGCCAAGGCGAGCTGGTCCTTGGGGATCGTACGGCGCTTGCGGGCCCTGCCCATGGGGATCCGATTGACCGGGATCTGGGTCCGCCGGGCAATGCAGGTGATGTTCGCGTCCTTGGGCCAGGGACCGGGCAGATAATCAATGACCGTCCGCCCATGAGTTCGGCCGCGGCCGGGATCCCGGCTTCGGCCCAGAACCCGATGTGGACCCGCAGCGTTAGCGCCCCGGCGTAGGCGTGGGCAGCTTTTTCCTTGGACCGGTCGTAAACCTCAATGTCCGTGGCATATTGTGTCGTAACCCCACTTTACCCAGAAAAGACGGCACTTGTTCGCTTTAAAACGCCCCTGTCAAAAAGTTCTCACTCGCAGATCCGGGTCGCAGAACAGTGACAAGCCAGTGACACGAAATTGAGAATCTGACAGCCAGCTTGAGAACCTGCAGCACGGGGGCCGCATTTGACTTGGCCGCTTACGTTCCAGAGATGCCTGCGCTAGACTGTAGCTCTGGAAGCTAAGGGAGGTTTGATCATGAGCACCGTATTTCCGGAGGCGTCCCACGACGCTCTGGATCAGGCTGTTATCAATATGCACCGCAGCCGCGAGGCCTTGGGCGTGGCGGCGGAGGCGCTTGATGTTCCTGTGTCTGTGCAGATGGCACGCGGTGTCCAGTCCACGGAGAACGCCTGGCGGGCCATCGAATCAGAATTCAGTATGCTCAGCGGCGCCGAAGTGGCCGCGCTGCTGGGATCGACCGCCAAGTCACCCACTGGATTCGCCACCGATCGCCGCAACGCCGGAAAGCTGTTGGGCATCAAGCGCAAGAACGCGTTTCTATACCCGGGCTTCCAGTTCGACCCGCGGCGTGGAGAAGTGCTGCCAGTAATCCTGGAACTGCTGGAGATCGCGGTCAAATACGGCCGCAGCGCCGAAGACCTGGCTCAGTGGCTTTGTGCGGGCACTGGCCAGTTGGACGATGACCGCCCCGTGGACCGCCTTGGCGAACCCGCTGTGGTTCTGGAGGCGGCAGAAAACCACTACGGAGTTCAGTGGTAGTTGGGCCACACGGTGGGTTTGAGCCCCAAATCCACACGGTGCACGCTGGCGAGCAGCTTTTCAGGCTCTTCAGCAATGTTCCAGGCAGGTACCCGAACCAGTTCAACCCAGGGATGGGCTCACGCACGAGGTTTGCCTTCTTTGGCACTCCGGCAGTGCCTGTGCTCTACGCTGCTGCCAGCGAGGAAGCTGCAATTTGTGAGACCCTCCTGCACGACATTCCCATAACCGGAGGCATGATCACAGCAGAAGACTGCCGCGACAAGGTCATGGCAAGAATCAGTCCCACCAGGGACCTGCGTTTGGCGAAGTTCATGGGCACGGGCCTGCGGACCCTCAAAGTTGAAGCGCACGACATTACTGCCACGACGGCAGCTCGTTATGGCGAGACAGTGCACTGGGCGGCAGCCGCCCATGCGGCTGGTCTTGACGGGGCCGTGTGGATGAGCCACCGCTGCAACACGGATCGTGCCTATGTTCTTTTCGGCGACCGCGTGGACACGGCTCAACTGACGGTGGATTCACGCTGGGCCCGGGCATTCGCACTGGAGAGGGATCTGGCCTGGTTGACTGACTTGTGTACGCCGCTCCACATCGACGTTCGCTGGTAGGCAGAGCCAGACACCCAACAAAAGAAGCCCCACATGAGCGTTGGATCATGTGGGGCTTCTTCAAACTTCGCCGAGGGAAGTATTCAGGCACCCAAAACAAGATGTATTGGGACCGCTATGTTGGCTTCCCTTGTTGGGTCAGCCGACGATGCCAGTGGTCACAGGCTCCAGGCGCCACTCTCGCACAGACAGCCCAGCAACGAAGCGCCATTCACCGCGGCACTTGTCACAGGAGACCCGCACGTCATGCTCTCGGAAGCCAAGTGTGTTGTCGTGGTCTTCGACGATCGTTCCATCACCGCAAGGGCAAAGAAACTCATAGCGTTCAATTGTCCCTGGGCCTGCGCCGTACCCATCAGTTTCATCCGCAACGCTGCGGACAAGCTCAGTGCGAATGCTCATCCCTTCACGCTGGGACGGCAGGAAGACCTGGGGTGCAAGGAACTTTTCGGCGGTGTGTTTCCGAGAGTAGCTGCTCACCGCTGGTGCTTCCCCTGATGCGGTGGGGGCGAACTTCCGCATGAAGTCCGTGCTCAGGGCCAGTTGAATATAGTCACTGCGCCCGTTAAAACTGTTCGTCTTAACACGCCCCTGTCAAAAGTTCTTACTCGCGGATCCGGGTCAGAGCCGGCCGGCGGCTTTGAGCCGAATGTAGGCATCGGCCAGAGCCGGGGGCAGTTCCGCAGGAGTGGCATCAACAACTTCCACGCCTGCCTGTTTGAGCACTGCGGTGATGGCGTCCCTGCGGTTGAGGGTGTGCTCGGCCGCGGCTGCCCGGTACGTGGCGGCGGTGCTGGAGCGGTCCATGCCGGCCTCCACCACAGCTGGGTCCCGTACTGACGCCACCAGAACCACATGCTTGTGCGCCAGCGACGTGGCCAGGGGAATCAGTCCCTCTTCGGCTGCCCCGGCATCCAATGACGTCACCAGCACCACGAGCGCACGGTGCGCCGTAATGTCACGGATCTGCCCGGCAATGGCGGAAGTGTCCAGTTCCAGGAGTGCTGGTTCCAAGGGTGCCAGCGCCTGGACCATGGCGTTGAGCATGTTGCCTTTGCCGGTGGAGGAAACCTTGGCCCGCGTCCGGCGGTCGTAGGCGAGAAGGCTGACCCTGTCGCCGCCGCGTTCGGCCAAAACGGCCAGAAGCAGCGAGGCTTCAATGCCGGTGTCGAGGACCGTCTCATCCTCGATCCGGGCGGCCGAGGTACGGGAGGAATCCAGCACAATCACCACGCGGCGGTCCCGTTCCGGCCGCCATGTGCGGACCACAACGTCCCGGCGGCGGGCGGTGGCCCGCCAGTCAATGGAGCGGACATCATCGCCGCGCACATAGTCGCGCAGTGAATCGAACTCGGTGCCAGCGCCACGGATTTGCACGGCAGCCCGGCCGTCAAGTTCACGCAGCCTGCGCAATTTGGAGGGCAGATGCCGTTTTGAGTGGAAGGGCGGCAGCACGCGCAGCATGCCTGGTGCAGGAATGGTCTTCTGCCGTGCAGCCATCCCCAGCGGGCCAAAGGAGCGAACCGTGACATGCTCGGTGGCCAGGTCCCCGCGTCGGGTCGGGGTGAGTGAAACGCTTAAAGCGGCGCGTTCCCCGGGCGGAATCCGCACAGTTTGCAGCGCGTTGGCAGCTCCGGCCGAGGGCTGCCAACCGTCCTTGATCTGGGCGCGCAGCACCCGGCCGGACTCGTTGGCGAGGCGCACCACCGCCGTGCAGTTTTCAGCCAGGCGGACGCCCCGGGGGATGGTGCGCCGGATGGCCAGCTTTTGCGGGGATGCAGCCAAGGCCAGATCAAGGACCAGCACCAGGAGCAGAACCGCCAGTGCCAACAACCAACTCAGCAGTCCGGGCGCGGCAATGATCGGCACCAGCGCGGCCAATGCCAAGAAAAAGAACCTGCCTGAAATTGCCATGAACTCTTCCGTTTGTTCCCTATAACTGTCGTGTTGGGGGTGGGGTTATCGCGGGACCGGCACCGTGGCCAGGATGGAATGCAGGATGTTGTCCACCGCCACTCCGTCCATCTCCGCTTCGGGACGCAGCGCAACGCGGTGCCGCAGCGTGGGAAGCGCCAGTGCCTTGATGTCGTCAGGGGTGACAAAAGTGCGCCCCGACAACCACGCATATGCCCGCGCCGACTTCAACATGGCCGTGGCGCCACGCGGGGAAACACCGAGTTGGAACGACGGTGCGGTCCTGGTTGCCCGGACCAGATCCACCACATAGGCCAGGATTTCACCGGCCACGGCAACCTGTGCCACCTCGGCCTGTGCCTGTGCCAGCTCCGCCGCACCGGCCACCGGGCGCACCCCGGCGCCGTGCAGGTCCTGTGGGTCAAAGCCCAGACTGTGCCGACGGATCACTTCAATCTCATCGTCGCGTCCCGGCAGGTCCATGGTGAGCTTGAGCAGGAAACGGTCCAGCTGTGCTTCCGGCAGCGGATAGGTGCCCTCGTATTCCACCGGGTTTTGGGTTGCCGCCACCATGAAGGGAGTGGGCAGCCGGCGGGACTGCCCGTCCACGGAGACCTGATGTTCCTCCATGGCTTCCAGCAGTGAAGCCTGGGTCTTTGGTGGTGTCCGGTTGATCTCGTCGGCCAACAGGATGTTGGTGAAGACCGGGCCCTCGCGGAACGTGAAAGCCGAGGTGGCGGCCTCGTAAATGAGCGAACCCGTCACATCCCCTGGCATCAAGTCGGGGGTGAACTGGACCCGCTTCGTGTCAAGGCTCAACGCGGCAGACAGCGAGCGGACCAACAGTGTCTTGGCCACCCCCGGAACACCGTCAAGGAGCACATGCCCGCCGGCCAGCAACGCAATCAGCAGACCGGTGACGGTGGCATCCTGGCCAACAACGGCCTTGGCAACCTCTGCACGCACGGCATTCAGCGCTTGGGCGGAGGCGCTGGGCGCTGAAGCACTTGGTGCCGATGCGTTGGAGGCAGCGCCGTCGGGCACCGGGGCAGGCTGCTGCTGGTGGCCGGCGGCCGTGTCCTCCTGGGCGGCGGTCTGGGGAGCGTACTCGGGATAAGGGGTGGTCATCGGCGGGCAACTTCTTCCTCTAGTGCCGTGAGTTCCACGGCCATGGACAACATTTGTTTTTCGCTTGCGGGGACGGTGCCGTAGAGCAGTGCCTGCAGATCGGGCTGCTTGCGCCCGGTTGCTTCGGCCACCACCTGGACGACGGCGGCGGGCTCGGCGCCGTTGCCCAGCCGCAGCGTACGTGCCAGCCGGTTCAGCGTGGCGTGGCGCAGTTTGGCGGTTGCCATGTCCAGGGCTCGTGCGTCCTGGTAGAGCCGTGCCCGGCCCACCAGGGTTTCAGCGGATTTGACGATCACCGGCAGTGGCTCAGTGACCAGCGGACCGTTCCGCCGCCCCCGCCACACCATGCCCAGCACCGCCACCAGCAACAGCCACAGCGCGGCCGGAAAAATCCACTTCGGGGTCAGCTCCGCCAGCGACGGTGGTGTGGTGGCAACGGGGAGATCCTTCACGGTGGCCGTGTACCAGAGCAGCTGTGGTTTGCTGCCGAGCAGCCTGAACGTCAGTGCGGAATTGCCTTGGCTGGCAAGATTTTGGTTGATAAGAACGCCGGGATTGCCCAGAGCGAAAATGTCGCCTGCGCTGTTGCCGGCCAGGAACCCGCCGCCATCAGCCGCTGAACCCGTAGGTATGAAGCAGGTCTGGGCACCCTTAAACAACAGGAGGGGAGTGGTGACGGCGGTGGCGGCCGTCCCCGGGATGGGGGCACCGCCGTCGATGGTTCCGGCCGCTTCCGCATCGGCATTGCTGCAGCCGTGCTGCACGGTGCCGGTGGCAGCGGCCGTCCCGGTGCTGGCCAGTTCCGGGCTGAGCGCCGGCACGGCCAGAGGGCCCGGGGCGGCTGCGACGAGCCTGCCGCCAGCTCCCTGAACGGATGCGGCCAGCCGAGCCACGTCGTTGGGGGCGAGGAGGTTCTTGGGATCGTAAAACAGCACCGTGCTGTTGCCGGATCCGTTGGTGGCCAACGCTTGTTCCGTGGCGGCCAGGGAATCGGTTGCGGTGACGTTGACGCCCTGGTGACCCAGAATGGTGGCCGCGGCCTGGGCTCCGCCGGGGGCCGGATTGGTGATGGACAGGGTCCCGGAATCACGCTCACCACTGTTGGCCACGAGATAGCCGATGAGCGTCACCACCAGGAAAACTGCGGCACAGATGATCCAGAAGCGATGTTTGGCCCAGGTGCGGGCGAGCTTTGTCGCTGAGTCCACCTGTTCGGTGCGAAACACGCCCTGTTCCGTGATGCTCATGAATCCACCGCCGCGAGATCCTGGGCATAGTGCGGTGTTGCGGCGGCGATGGCGGCATCGGCGTCCATCATCTGCCGGTACATGGTGGGATTGGCTGAAAGATCCCCGTAGCGGACGGCATTGAAGAGTTCGGCGCTGCGGAGCAGCTCCCGGCTCTGATGGGGGAACGCCCGTTCAAGGTCGGACACGATTTCACTGGCTGTGCGTCCCACGGCGGGAACACTCACGTCACGTTCCTCTGCAGACCTGGCCATGGCCCTGAACATTTCTCCGACGGCGGTGCGGTAGTCGCCTGCCCGTGCTGCGGCGTGAGCCAAGGCACGGTGTTGTGCAGAGGTGAGAACCTTGGCCTGGGAAAAGACGTCAGCGTTTTCGGCCTTCCTGCGGTTCAGCCGGGGCCGGACAATCAATACGATGGCAACAATGGCCAGCAGCAACAGCACCACCAATACGACCAGACCAACGTTGGGTTCGGCCACACCGAGTTTGCCTAACAGTTCGGCCAGAGCCTTTCGCAGGGCAGCAAAAACCTGCTCCGCCCAGCCGGGCTTGGCGTCCTGGTACACCTGGCGGGACAGTTCATCCTGCGCCCAACGGCGCGCCTCATCGGCCCCCGGGACGACAGGGACATCCAGCGGCGCCAGCGCTGCCGGGAGCCAGGAAAGGGTCATGGGTGCGGTGTCTGGCTTCCGTAGGGTCCGGGCAGCTGACCCGCATCACCGGACAGGCCGTTGGCTTGGGTGGCACCCGGATAGGCGCCGGCGGGGACGGGGGAGCCGGGGATCCCGCCGTCGTCCTTGCCGTTCTCAGAGTCCTTGAGCAGGGCGATGTCGAAACCGTCGCGGCGCATGCGCAAATCAACGTAGATCAGCGCCATGACTCCGGTCTGGAAGGCGAGTGTGACGGCCCCAACCAGGGCAGCGACGATCATCGTGATGGCCTGGGTGACCATCAAGATGGAGAACGTTTGATCCGGGGTGGCCTCCCCGCCCACCAGCACCGGTGCCAGAAAGCTGGCCAACATGGTGATGGGGGTGGTGATGACGGAGCCGATCACACCGGCGATGATGGCAGCCAGAATGGAAGTGCCAAAGGTGCGCCACCAGTTGCGGCGGGTCAGTTGCCAGGACCGCTTGATGGCAGCGACGGCTCCGAGGTTTTCCACCACGATGGCTGCCGGCGCCAGCAATACCTTGGTGCCGATCCAAATGGCGAGGGCTATGAAAGGCAGGGAAGCCAGCAGGGACAGTGCAATGGCGCCCAGGATTGCGCCGTCTGTAGTGGCGTTCAGCGCGAACAATATCCCCACCACGATGGCGGTGAATACGATGATGCCCACGATGAAGGCGGCGGCATACAACAGCGCCAAACAGATGAGGGAACCAATGCGGGGCTTGGTCAGCTTCCACATTTGCGAGAAGGAGGTCCTGCGATTCAAGACGGCACGCAGAACAGGGACCACGAGGGCGCCCTGCAGAACCATTTGAACGATCACCGACAGGAATGCCGTGATGAGCATGGACACCGAGTAGGTGATCAGCCCACCCCCGAGTGCGTTGAGCGCGGCAGGGTCACCTGAATCGAAGGTGTCGCTGGCGGAGAAGAGATCGACCATGAGCTGGCGGAAAGCCACCACCATGATCAGCAGTGAAAGCAGCGCAGTGGCCATCTGGAAGATCAGGGCCGAACCAAACATGGCCTTGCCGTTGCGGCGGGCGGTCTGGAAGGCGCCGTCAAGAATCTCACCCAGGCCCAACGGTCGCAGGGGGATGACACCTGGTTTCGGCGGGGCCATGTAGCCGCCGTAGCCTGCCTGGCCGAATTGGGTTTGCTGGGGTTGTTGGCCGTATTGACCCCACTGCGGCTGCTGCGGCTGGTCATATTGAGGTTGCTGCTGCTGACCGTACTGTCCCCACTGCGGCTGTTGCGGTTGGGCGGGCTGGCCCCACTGCGGCTGTTGCGGCTGCGCGCCCTGTGGCTGCTGGCCGTCCTGGGGTTGCAGCGGCTGTCCGTTGGGCACGGGCTGGCCCTCCGGCTCATGCTGTGGTTGCTGCGGTTCCTGCGGTTCCTGCGTCATTTTGCTCCCCATAATGCCGTATCCATTGTTCAAACCCTATCCGGAATCCACGGCTTCGTCGCCGTAACACTCACAGTTCCGAGCACCCGCATAATGTATTTCGACCACTGCCCTGATGTATTTCGATAACTGCCGGTGCCGTGCCGCCGCGTGCTTGCATTCGGGCTGTTGCTGCCCTGGGCCCATCCCAGATCCTTTGCCCCGCCCCGGCCCGCCCCGGCCCGCCCCGGCCCAGCCGGCCCCAATCCTGCGCCGTTAGCGAATATCGGCCAAATACGGACACAGGATGCGCCTGTGTGGAGCGTCGATGGGGACAAAGCGGGGTGGATAAGCAAATATAGAGGTATGAAGGCACGCATTTTAGTTGTTGACGATGATGAAGCACTGTCCGAGATGATCGGCATTGTGCTGCGAAATGACGGATTTGATCCGGTCTTTTGCGCTGACGGGGCCAAAGCTCTCGGAGTTTTCCAGGAGAGCAAGCCTGATCTGGTCCTGCTGGACCTGATGCTGCCTGGCATGGACGGCATTGAAATTTGCCGTTTGATACGCGCCGAATCCGACGTGCCGATCGTGATGCTGACGGCCAAGTCCGACACCTCCGACGTGGTCCGCGGCCTGGAATCAGGTGCCGACGACTACGTGGCCAAGCCCTTTAAGCCCGCCGAGCTGGTGGCCCGCGTCCGCGCACGGCTGCGGCCCGGCGACGTCAAGGCCCCCGAAACTCTCGTCATCGGTGAGATCAGCATCGACGTCGCAGGCCACTCGGTCCGCCGCGCCGGTGAGAAGATCTCCCTGACCCCGCTGGAGTTCGACCTCCTCGTAGCCCTGGCCCGGAAACCGTGGCAGGTCTTCTCCCGCGAACTGCTCCTGGAGCAGGTGTGGGGCTACCGCCATGCCGCCGACACCCGCCTGGTCAACGTCCACGTCCAGCGCCTGCGCTCAAAGATTGAGCGCGACCCCGAAGCCCCTGAAGTGGTCCTCACCGTCCGCGGCGTCGGTTACAAGGCCGGGAGCTAAACCCGTTTGGCAATGAAGCAGTCATGAGCCACGACCAACCCAAGAACGACGCCGTCCCAAGCGTTCCAGCCGAGCCCTCCCACCGCCGTGCGGAACTTGGGGATGCGGCGGGGTCCGCCGGTCCGACTGCGCCCGCACCGGAGTCCGCTGAAGCTGAGCTGGTGCCTGCCGCAGCGCCGGCGACCATGGGCATTCTTGAGGTGTCGCTGCGTGGCTTCGGTGCCGGCGTCCGTGCCCTGGCCCGGACCGGCCGCTGGGTCCGCAACTCCCTGGCTAAGCGTTGGCGCACCTCCCTGCAGTTCCGCACCGTGGTCACCACCTTGCTCATTGCCGCGATCGCCGTGATCGGGGTTGGCGGATATTTGGCCGGACAGATATCCAACGGCTTGTTCAAGGAACGCCTGGTGCAGGCACAGCAGGAATCCGCCCGAGGCGCAACACAAGTGCAGGACGAATTCTCCAACGCGAGCCTGAGCGACCAGCCGCGGGTATCAACCTACGTACGCGACACCTTGCAACTGCTCAAGGTGGGTGGCACCGACGACAACCGCAAATATTTGATGGTCAAAATCCCGGGCCAAAACAGCAAGCTCAGTGTCAGCTCCTCCGATTCAGGAGGTGTCACCACCGCCATCATCCCGGATGATCTGCGGGCGGCTGTGCAAAAGGATCCGGACAATCAGTATTGGCAGTCCATCGCGCTGCCCACAGGCAGTTCCGGCGAGCACCCCGCCGTGGTGCTTGGCAGCCAGGTTGAACTGCTGAAAACCAACTACGAGCTGTACATGATCTACGACCTCAACGGGGCACAAACCACGCTGAACTACATCCAATCGGTGCTGTGGGTTGCCGGCGGAATCCTGCTGCTGCTGATCGGTGTCATTGTTTGGTACGTGACCCGCACCGTGGTCAACCCCGTCAGTCAGGCCGCCGCCGTGTCGGAAAAGCTCGCCGCCGGTGGCTTGGAGGAGCGGATGGTGGTCCACGGGGAAGACGAAATGGCCAGGCTGGCCACCTCCTTCAACAAGATGGCGACGTCCCTGCAGGACCAAATCACCGCCCTGGCCAGCCTGTCCGAAATGCAACAGCGCTTCGTCTCGGACGTCTCCCACGAACTGCGCACCCCGCTGACAACCGTGCGGATGGCCGCCGAGGTTTTGTACGACGCCCGCAACGACTTTGACCCGATCAACAAGCGCTCCTCCGAACTGCTCTTCCATCAGGTGGAACGCTTTGAGCTGCTCTTGGCGGACCTGTTGGAAATTTCCCGCTTCGACGCCGGGGTGGCGGATCTTGACGCGGAGTCATTGGACATCTTCTCCGTCATTCATTCGGTGATGGATGGCGCCCTGCCGGTGGCCAACGCCAACCATTGCGAGCTTTCAGTGGTGACGCGGCTGCGCAACCACAAATGCATTGTCGAGATGGATTCGCGCAGGATTGACCGGATCCTTCGCAACCTGGTCCTGAATGCCATTGAACACAGCGAAGGCAAACCCGTGAAGGTGTTTGTCTCCGCCGATGAAACCGCGGTGGCCGTTGCGGTCCGCGACTATGGGATCGGCATGTCGCCCTCAGCCCTGCAACACGTGTTTGACCGGTTTTGGCGAGCCGATGCGGCACGTGCCCGCACCACCGGCGGCAGTGGGCTGGGCCTGTCCATCGCCATGGAGGACGCCCGCCTCCACGATGGCTGGCTCGAAGCCTGGGGCGTTCCAGGGGAAGGGTCCTGTTTCCGCTTGACGCTGCCCCGCCAGCGTGGGGTGCCCCTGACCCACTCGCCTGTTCCGCTCCCGCCCGATGGCGGTGGCCAGGCCAGCGGTGCCGGCTCCCTGGCCATGGGGCCGGTTCTCACCAACACCGGTGCCATGCGCGTGGTCGGTGCCCTGGGAACATTGAAGCCACCGGCCAGCCATGAGGCCGGAACCGGTTTAAGCATTGACAAGGCGGAGAAGTGATGGCTGCGGCAGCGAGAACTGATGGGCATGGAAAAGCCCGGCGGAACTGGCGCTTTGGCGCCTGGGTGATGGCCGCCGTCGTACTCCTGGTGGTCAGTGGCTGCGCTGCCATCCCCACGAACGGTCCGGTGGGCAAGAGCGATCCGCTCGCGCCCCGCGGCAACTCGGTCAACGTGGATTTGGAGCAGTTCGGTCCGGTGGACGGGGCCTCTCCGGAGAGCATCATCCGCGGGTTCATTGAATCCGGTACCGGCGTCAACGACGATTTCCAGGTGGCGCGGCAGTACCTGACCGCGGGTCTGGCCCAGTCCTGGGCGCCGGACAAGGGCACACTGGTGTACACGGACGCGTTTTCCGTGGCACCGGGCGCCGACAAGGACAGTTATGAGCTGAAGTTTGATCTGGTCTCCACCGTCGATACCAGCGGGGTGCTGACTCCGGCGAAGGAGGGCGCCACCGAAACCATGGGAGTTCACGTGGTGCAGGTGGATGGGCAATGGCGGATCTCCGAGACACCGGACCGGGTGGTGCTCACCGAGGCCACTTTCCAAACACTGTTCAGCCCCTTCTCACTGTATTTTTATGACCCCACCTTCACCTACGGTGTGCCCGACGTCCGTTGGCTGGCCGGCCGGTCATCACGGACCTCAACCAGCATTGTCAAGGCCATGCTGAACGGTCCCGCGCCGTACCTGAAAGGTGCCGTGGTCAGTGCTTTCCCGAACGGGATCAGCCTGGAACGGGATTCGGTCCCCGTGAACGATGGCGTGGCCAAGATTGCCCTCAGCGCCAAGCCCTTGCTGGAAACCAGCGTCAAACAGCGGCAGCAGATGCGCGCACAAATGCTGACTACGCTG
>JBBPZC010000075.1:0-10946 GCA_038199275.1 Actinomycetales bacterium | reverse complement strand
GTCCAAGGCAAGGTGCATCTGATGCTGCGCCCGGAGCAAATCCGCATTTCCAGCGGCGGCCCCATCCGCGGCCGTGTGGTGGACACCGACTATTTTGGCCCCGAAACCACCGTCCGCCTCCAGCTCGAACCCATCCTCGTCGACGCCGAGCATCCCCTGGACCCGCACCAGCCCGTGGGCGGCGAGGTCATCAACATCCGCCACTGGAACGCCATGTTGGCGCGCCCCGGCACGGAACTCTCGCTGAAAGTAGTGGGCGAGGGCGTCATCTTCCCCTGGGACGGCTGAGCGCCGCGCCCAAGGTGAGCCGGTCCGCCGTCGTGCCTGAGGGGCCTGTCACGAGCTTGCGAGTGGTGGGAGGGTGTGGGGACGTCGTGCCTTGATTTCCACATAGACCGTCACCAACACCAGCAGGGCCACCGCCATCCCAAGTACGACGACGGCCGGCTGGGTTGCGCCGGCGGGGATGAGTCCCAGCGCAATCACCACGGTGGGGATGCCCCAGGCCAGGACAGCGCGGGGAGGCTGGCCATAGCGCAGCGAAACGGTGGCGTTCGTGGCGTAGAAGAGGGCGATGCCCCCACCAATGGCAACCGTTGCGCCCAACGGCAGGGGCTCGAAGGGCTCGGGGATGGCGGTGGCGATCCCGGCGGCGATGGAGGTCACGCCCAGCACCAGCACGAACGGCATGAACAGGGTGGTTTGGAGGATGCCGGTGAGATCGCCCCGCTCGCGCAGATGCTCCAGGCCCGTGGACAGCGTGCCCATGCCGTATTGGAAGAAGGCCCAGCCGAGCAGTGCCACGATGACGAAGCCCAGGGACGCGGCGAGCCCTGCGTGGGGGCTCCAATCCACGGCGGCCTCGCTGACGATGCTGAACACGGATTCGCCCAGGACGATGATGACGAACAGGCCGAGGCGTTCCCCGGCGTGTTCAATGTTAATAGAGGCCATGCTGCGGTCGGCCCCGATCCGGTTGCTGTTGGCGACCATCAGGATTTCGACAAGGATCGCAAAAGCCCAGAGAACAGTGGCATAGGGCGTCGGAAACAACGCCGCCACGAGCCACACCAGGGCGGTTCCGCCGTTGTAGACCCAGATCCGCCACGGGGAGTCGGTGGAGAATTCGCGGTGTTGGTACAGCCACAGCACAAGAAGCAGGACGCGCATGGCGGCGTTGGCCAGAGAGAAAGCCCAGGCCCGCTCGCCGAGGGCTTCCGGTGCTGCGGCGGCCATGAGCGCGGCCGCTGCCATGGCGGCCAGCATGGCCATGCCCAATGCGCGTGAGGTCAGGCCGGGCAGCAGATTCACGACGGAGACAATATTGGCCCATGCCCACCACGCGGGGAAGAACAACAACGCGTAGGTGCCAAATTCCGCCCAGCCGGGATCGCCATGGATGCTGTGGGCCAGCTGACCTACGAAGGCCACGAACACCAGATCGAAGAACAGCTCCATCCAGTGCACACGGCCTGGTTCACGCGCCGGCTGCCGTGGCGGGGTGTTTGCTGCTTGAGGTTTTCTCCTCATGCGCACATCCTATGCCCGCTGGATACCTTCGCGGCGGTGACTATGCGCGGGAGAAGTACCACTCCTGAATTGTCACGGTGACCTCACGCCTGCCCAAACGGCATGCGGGGTGTTGTTGGTTGAGTCAGCTCTCGGCCAGATCCCGGATCCATTGGACGGTATTGCGGTTAAGCCGTCGATCCAAGATCATCTTCAATTGGGCTGCCTCGACTTGGACCTCATGTTCGGCCTCGCTCGCGGCTTCCTTGCTCGGAGGAAGGTCACCAGTCGCCTTCGCTTTACGGGCTTCTTCCACCCAGCCTTTGAAGACCCTCAACCGCTGGGCTCCATCTTGGTCCATCGAAATGCCGAAGGCATCTTCTGGGTTGACCGTCTCGTGCCGCCCGCGCTTCCCGGCCAATTTGGCGTCAGATATGTCTGGCTGAGTTTCCTTCCCGTGGGGCTCTTTGAAAATGGCATCGCCCACAAGCTTGACGGCTGCCCATTCATCGTCCGGCAGGGACAGAACAACCTCCTCGGCAAGAAACTCGGCCGTCTGCGGCCTGTCCGCTTCATGCGCCGTACTACTGGGCACGTCCGCCACCTTCCTCGTTTCCGGTGTCCTCGGTCGTTTGAGGACCATTTAATACAATGTCCACGGTCGCCGGAGGATCGACTCTTTCGTTGTCCACCGTCGCATGTGGGACGTCTATACTACGCCCCTCGCTGGCCTCTTCGATAGGGCGCAGCCAAGCAGCGTCCAGTACCCGGAGCTCATGTTCGCCGAGCCACTTTTCCGTCGCCAGGATCTTGAGCATCCGGATCCCCGCCTGTTTACGCACCAGATCTTTGCCAAAGGATGCGTCAAGAGCCCACTGTGCTTCGCTCCACCAGCGGCCCTGCCGATTTGATTTCCCATTCCGGGAAATCGCCACCCAGGCGGGGATGATTGCCGCTATCGCAACGAGCAGTGTGATGACAGGCGCAATGTCCACAACGTCCAGCAGCCAGCTGGGAAACGGTGTGGCAGCCGTGGCCGGGATGGCTGTCCGCGAGACAAAGGCGATCATGCCCCATGGTACGACGTCGAGTCGTCCCACCGGGTAACATTCCGGCGTCAACCACCAAGCCCCAGGTCACCTCAGCGGTCCCGCCCGGTAACAAAAAACCCCGCCGTGGCGGGGTTTTGATGGGGCCTCCAAACAGAATCGAACTGTTGACCTTCTCATTACGAGTGAGACGCTCTACCAACTGAGCTATGGAGGCCTGCGTTCATTGCCAGCCTTTGCAGGACCAGCAGCTGAACACAAGAAACAACTCTAATATGCGCAGGCCGGATGTACAAAATCAGGTTCGCCAAACCCCGGTCCTGACCGGTCCAACGCGGCACTGCGCCTAGCAGGTGGTGCCCTCGGCGGGGACCTTTCCGTCCACGAAGTAGTCGTCCACGGCGGAGGTGATGCAGTCGTTCGAGCGGCCGTAGGCGGTGTGGCCTTCGCCCTTCCACGTCAGCAGCACACCGGAGTCCAGCTGTTTCGCCAGTGCCTGCGACCACTCATACGGTGTGGCCGGGTCACCGGTGGTGCCAACCACCAGTATTGGTCCGGTCCCCGCAGCGGAAATGGCCTCGTTGGAACCCGTGGCAGGGAATGGCCAGTATTTGCAGGAAAGCCCCGAGTAGCCCAGCAGTTCCCCAAACGTCGGGGCGGCCTTCTTCAACAACGCAGCCTGCTCTCGCATGTGCGCCACGTCCGAGTTCATGGAGTAGTCCAGGCAGTTGATGGCCGTGAACGCCGCGGACGTGTTGGAGTTGTACTTCCCCTCCGAGTCGCGATCGGCGGAGAAGTCCGCCAGCATCAACATGCCCGAGGCATCCCCGGCAAAGGCCTGCTTCAGCGCCCCGGCCAGCGGAGCCCACAGATCGGTTGAGTACATGCCAAAGGCCAACGCGCCGGTAAATTCGGAGCCGGTGACCGCCCGGCCGGCCGGGGTCTGCTGCGGATTCGCCGCATAAACCGTATTCAGGTCCCGGATCTGCTTCATGGCATCATCCACGGTGCCGCCCACCGGGCATTCGGCGCCCGTCAGGCAATCGGCCGCCCAGGCCCGCAGTGCATTTTCGAAGCCCACGGCCTGACCCATGGAGACCTGGTCGATGTCCAAGGTGGGGTCCATCGCCCCGTCCAGCGAGAACCGGCCAACCTTCTCGGGGAACAGCTCCGCGTACGTCACCCCCAACTTTGTCCCGTACGAGAAGCCCATGTAGTTCAGCTTCGCATCGCCTGCCACGGCGCGCAGAATGTCCAAGTCCCGGGCCGAGCTGACGGTGTCCACATGCCCCAGGACGGCTCCGGTATTTTCCTGGCACAGGGCGGTTTGGCGTTTCGCCTCGGCATCGAGAGCGGCCATGCCGGCATCCGTGGACGGGTCAAAGTCCTCTTGCCGGGCAGCATCCATCTGGGCGTCGTCGAGACAATGAACGGGTTCCGAACGCTGCACCCCGCGCGGGTCAAAGCCCACCACGTCGTAGGCATCGCGCAGCTTCTCGGAGAAGTACGTTTTCCCGCCGTCCTTCACCATGTTCACGCCGGAAGCCCCGGGTCCGCCGGGGTTGACCAGCATGGCGCCGAGCCGTTTCCCACTGGCTGGCAGCCGGATCGCAGCGAGCTTGATGGCGTCCTTCTTCGGCGCAGCGTAATCCAGCGGCACCTCCACCTTGGCGCATTGGAAGCCGCCGTTGCACGAGGACCAGGTCACCGCCTGCGTGTAATAGGAGGCCAGCTCCGCCGGCACCTCACCCACAACTTCCGGACCCGCGGAGCTCTGCACCGGCTTATCCGGCGCCAGCACCGAGCACGAGCTCAGCATCAGCCCAAGGACAGCCGCCGCAGCGGTGAGGGGCAGGCGGAGGCGGTGTCGCCGTCGTACATTTCCGGCAGGCATGGAAGGATCCTTCATGGTTCAGAGGAGGCTGACTGCCATGGCTTCAAGCGCCAGCAGCGGGGCAACGTTGGTGGTGGTGAGGCGGCGGCGGACGGCGTTGATCGCATCCATCCGTGTCAATGTGGTCTCCGGGCGGGAATGCGCCGCGAACTCGCCCAGCGCGGTCCGCAGCGGTTCGTTGACCAGTTCCACAGATGCATGTTCGACGCCGGATCCTCCCCGGCCGTCCAGCTGGAGTACCAGCACATCCCGGTAGAAGGAGAGCAGATCCGTCAGGGCCCGGTCCAGATGGTCCGTCACCGAGCGCTTGGCGCGGCGCTTCTGGTCCTCTTCCAAGGCCCGGACCTGGGCACGCATGGGCGGGGGAAGCGTGCCGGTCTCGGGCGCGCCAAGGGTGCGCAGCAGCGTGGACTTTTCGACGGCGTCGCGCTCCTCGTTGGAGGATGCGGCCTCTTCCTGTGCCAAAGCCAGCAAGGCCCCGGCCGCCCGCACCGCGGCAGAAACGTCGCGCAGGTTCAGCGGCAGCCGGACGGTTGCGTCGCGCCGTTCCCGGGCTCCGGCGTCGGTGGCCAGACGCCGGGCAATGCCAATGTGGCTCTGCGCTGCACGGGCTGCGGTCAACGCCAGTTCGGGGTCGATCCCGTCCCGGCGGGCCAGCAGTGCGGCGACGTCCGCAACCGGGGGAAGACGCAGTGTCAGGGTGCGGCAGCGGGAGCGGATGGTGACCAGTACGTCGGCTGGGCTGGGTGCGCACAGGATCCAGATGGTGCGCGGCGGGGGCTCCTCGATCGCCTTGAGCAGGACGTTGGTGGTGCGTTCGGCCATGCGGTCGGCGTCGCCCACTATTATGACGCGCCAGCGTGCTGAGGAAGGGCTGTCGTGGGCCTTGCGGACCAGGGTCCGGGCTTCCTCAATGGTGATGGTGGTTTTTTCGGTCGCGACAAACGTGACATCAGCGTTGGTTCCGCTGAGTGTGGTGTGACAGGCCTTGCACACGCCGCAGCCGCGCTCGGCCAGCTCGGCGCGTTCGCACACCAGCGCCGCGGCGAACGCGAGTGCAGCGTTGGAACGGCCGGAGCCGGGCGGGCCGGTCAGGAGCCAGGCATGTGTGGGTTTGGCGGACTGGGCGGCGCGGCGCAGCTGGGCCACCACCGACTCCTGGCCCTGGAGGTCAACCCAGACGCTCATGCCGCTCCCTGTGGGGAAGCGAGCAGTGCCACGACCCGTTCTGCAATGGCGGCGGCCAGGTCTGACACCGGGTTCTTGGCGGGCAGCACCAGGTAGCGTTGCGGGTTCTTTTCCGCCAGCTCCAGAAAGGCGGCGCGGATGGCGGCGTGGAAGTGGTCCGGCTCCGATTCCATCCGGTCCTCGGCGGCGTCCCCGGCCGTCCGGCGGTCACGGCCCTGCTCCGGGGAGACGTCCAGCAGCACGGTCAGATCCGGCCAGAGCCCGCCCGTTGCCCAGTCGTTCAGGTCCATGATGGTGCTGGTGCCCAAGCCGCGGCCGGCGCCCTGGTAGGCGATGGAGGAATCGGCGTAGCGGTCGCTGATGACCACCTCGCCGCGGGCCACAGCAGGGGCGATGACCTGTGTGGCGTGGGCGGCCCTGGCGGCGGCAAAGATGAGCGCCTCGGTCCGGGCATCAATCTCGCCCTGGCCGTGTTCCAGCACCAGGGAACGCAGCTTTTCGCCCACCGGTGTCCCGCCCGGTTCACGGGTCCGCAAGACTGTGCGTCCGGCGTCGGACAGGGCCTTGGCCAGCAACAGCGTCTGCGTGGACTTTCCGGCCCCGTCGCCACCTTCAAAAGCAATGAATAAGCCCGGCTGCGGGGCGGAAAATGAAGTCACAGCATAAGCCTACCGGCCCAAGCTGTGTGGTTACTCGTGGCGGGCAGGAGTTGTCCACAAGGACAGCCGGTGCACAATTTCTGTGGCCCACGTCATATTGTGAATCGGGACGGGGATGGCGGTCTACTGTGGAAATATGACGTATCAGCCACCCGCGCATCCCGATCATCTCAGCCCGGACACCGTTGTTGTTGCGGCAGGACGGCCCGCGCGCAGCCACGACGCGCCTGTTAACCCGCCGATCGTGCTTTCTTCCACCTATGTGGGCACCGGACAGGTAATTGATGGGGACCGGGCGTACGGGCGTTACTCCAACCCCACCTGGGATCCGCTGGAAGACGCACTGGCCCAATTGGAGGGCGCCACGGAGCCGGCCCTGATCTTCAGTTCCGGCCTGGCCGCCGTCTCCGCCGCACTCTCGCTGATTCCTGTGGGCGGCGTGCTGGTCATGCCGGTCCACTCTTATCAGGGCGCGTTGGTCATGGCGCAGGAGCAGGCGGCGAAGGGCCTGTTCACGCTGCGCACGGTGGATATTGCCGACAACGATCAGGTCATTGCCGCACTTGCTGGCGCGGGGGAGAAGGCCGCGGACATGCTGTGGCTGGAGAGCCCCACCAACCCCATGCTCGAAGTGGCGGACATGGAGGTGCTCTGCCGTTCCGCCCGGGCCGTCGGCGCCATCGTGGTCACGGACAACACCTTCTCCACGCCGTTGGTGCAGAAGCCCCTGGAGCTGGGGTCCGACGTCGTCCTCCATTCGGTGACCAAATACCTTGCCGGGCACTCCGACGTCATCCTCGGCGCCCTCGCCACCTCCAACACCGAACTGCGCGCCACGCTCCTGCACCACCGCTCCATCCACGGCGCCATCGCCGGCCCATTCGAGGCCTGGCTGGCACTGCGCGGCATGCGCACCCTGGCCCTGCGCGTGGAGCGCTCGCAGGCCAATGCCCTTGAGCTGGCCCGCCGTTTGGACTTGCACGACGGCGTTGAGCGCGTTTTGTTCCCCGGTCTGTCTTCGGATCCGGGTCACGACCGGGCCAAGGCACAAATGAGCGGGTTCGGCTCGATCCTGTGCATTGAGGTGGCCGGCGGGGAGGAAGCCGCCAATGCGCTGGTTGAGGCGTTGCGGGTGTGGACCCCGGCCACGTCGCTGGGCGGGGTGGAATCACTTATTGAGCGTCGCCGCCGCCACGCGAACGAACCCGTCACCGTACCGGCAAACCTGCTGCGGCTCAGCGTCGGCATTGAGAACGTGGAGGATCTGTGGGCGGATCTGGAACAGGCTTTGGTGCAGGCTGGGCAGTCTGAACCGGCTTCACAGGCCAAAACCAGAACCGACCGGTAAGCTTAGGCTGTGGCCACTTTCCTGATTTTTGTACAGTTTTTCATCCTCGTCGCCCTGGGACTCCTGGCGCTGGGCATTCAGGTATGGGCACTTGCCGACTGCATACGCACCTCGCCAGCAGACTTTGAGCGCGTCTATAAGAAAACCAAGACGTTCTGGACCGCGCTGACCGCGGCTTCGGTGTTCTTCGGTTTCCTCTACGCCGTTGTGCCGCTGCTCTCGATGAGCATGCCGAGTTTGGGCATGGGAATGATCTTCTCGCTGGCCGGGGTCACCGTCGCCGGCGTGTATCTGGCCGACGTCCGCCCGGCCCTTGCCGAAGTGCGCGGCCGCGGCCGCGGCCAACAAAACCGCGGGACCTCCTGGTAACGCAGGAGCTTCTGCGCCAACTGTTTGCCCGCTAACTCCCCGGAGCGGTATCGCAATTTTCCCGCGCGCCGGAGGACGCTACTGCCTGCTGGAAGTGGGGTCCACAGCTGACCACGCCACCGTCAACTCACCCAAACGCCAACGCGAGGGTGAACGCACCACCGGCCAACCGTCGTCGTACATCTTCTGGCACATGGACATCCACCGCTGACGGTTGCCGAACGGGGCCAGCGGGGCCCCTGCCAACCAATTCTGGTCCAGGGCCTGCAGGAAATCGTGGATTTTTTCGCCCGGCACATTGTGGTGGATGAGCGCCTTGGGCAGGCGTTCGGCGATGTCAGACGGCAGCTCGAAGCCGCCGAACCGCAATGAAATTGTCAGCGATTGTGGCCCGGTGGCGTCCAAGGCAACCCAGGTGCTGCGCCGGCCAATCTCATCGCACGTGCCGTCCACGAAAATGCCCTGCGGGGTCAGGCGCGAACAGACGGTCTCCCAGATGACGCGCACGTCGGCCTCGTCGTACTGGCGCAACACGTTGAAGGCGCGGACCATGGTGGCGTTGCCGGGGACGGGGATTTCGAAGCCGCCCACACGGAAATCCAGGCCCTCGTGTTCGAGCTCCTTGGCGATGCGCACCCGTTCGGGCTCGATTTCAATGCCGGTGATGTGGGCCTCGGGGCAGACCGCGTGAATGCGGGAATACAGTTCAACAGCCGTGGCGGGGGAGCCTCCGTAACCGAGGTCCACGACCAGCGGATTGGGCTCGCATCGCAGACGCCACGCCTGCGGTCCGGCCAGCCAACGGTCAACGCGGCGGAGCCGGTTCGGGTTGGTGGTCCCACGCGTGGGGTTGCCAAACGGTTTGTTGCGCGGGCGCCGTGCGCTTTGGGCGGTGGTGTTTTGGCTGCGCAGGTTTTGGCTGCGCAGGTTTTGGCTGCTCATGTTTTGGTCGCGGGTGTTTTGGCCGCGCGGGCGAACAGTGGTGCCGCCGGAGCTCGCGCCGTTTGAGGGGTTGCCGGAGGGACCTTGGACTCTTTGCGCGCGTTGAACCACCAAGAAATTTTATTTTGTCCAGATCGGCGACTGTGCCAATTTGGCCCAATCGAGGGTGTGGAACCGGACACATTCTTATGGACGGCGTTGCGTCTTCACGTAGCAATTCAGCCCGGAACAGTGCCTCCCGGTAGGATGGGACCATGACTTATACGCTGATTTTGCTTCGACATGGCCATAGTGAGTGGAACGCCAAGAACCTGTTCACCGGGTGGGTGGACGTTGACCTGAACGATCAGGGTCGCACCGAGGCCGTCCGCAGTGGTGAGCTGTTGGTGGAGAACAACCTTCTGCCCGACATTCTGTACACCTCGCTCCTCAAGCGCGCCATCAACACCGCCAACATGGCCCTCGACAAGGCCGACCGCGGCTGGATCGACGTAAAGCGCGACTGGCGCCTGAACGAGCGTCACTACGGCGCATTGCAGGGCAAGGACAAGGCCCAGACCCTCGCCGAGTTCGGCGAAGAGCAGTTCATGACCTGGCGCCGCAGCTACGACACCCGGCCGCCCGCTCTGTCCGACGACAGCGAATTCTCGCAGGCACATGACCCCCGCTACTCAGATCTGGGCGACGCCCTGCCGCGCACCGAATGCCTCAAGGACGTTTTGATCCGTCTGCTGCCGTACTGGGAATCAGACATCAAGGTGGACCTCAAGGCGGGCAAGACGGTTCTGGTCACGGCACACGGCAACTCGCTGCGCGCCCTGGTCAAGCACCTGGACGGCATCTCCGACGAGGATATCGCCGGATTGAACATCCCCACCGGCATCCCGCTCGTGTACGAACTGGATGAGAACTTCGCCCCCATCACCCCCGGTGGCAAGTACCTGGACCCGGACGCTGCTGCCGCCTCCATCCAGGCTGTGGCAAACCAGGGCAAGAAGTAATTCAACGCTGAGACTGTTTTGCCGCTGGCCCCGCTTGTAGCGGGCGCCGGCGGTGCACACACGACGGCCGTACTTCATCTTCCACAGGGAAGGCGCAGTACGGCCGTCGTTCTTTAAGTGAATTGTGGCGGGGCGCGGAGGCCCCCATACAAAAAATCCGCGCCCGACCCCCACATTCGCGGCCGTGGAACGGGCGCGGATATGGGGGACGGGCGCGGAAGTTGAGTCGCCGCAAAAACCTAGCCGGCCAGGAATTCCTCGGGCTGCCATTCGCCGGTGACCAGGTAGGAAACCTTGCGGGCAACCGAGACGCCGTGGTCGCCGAAGCGCTCAAAGTATCGGCTGGCCAACGTGACATCGACAGTGGTGGCCGGGGTTTCCTGCCATTCGGGGGCTGCCATGGCGGAGAACACGGTCTTGTGCAGCTTGCTGATCTGGGACTTGGCGGAAGCGATTTCGGCCACCAATTCCAAATCGCAGCTGTCCAGCAGCTCGGTGACCTTCTCCGCAATGAAGATATCCAGCCGTGCCAGCTCGGCGAACGTCTCCGTCAATGACGCGGGGATGACGGGGTTGGGGTAGCGCAGACGGGTCAGCTGGCCAATGTGGCGGGCCAGATCGCCCATGCGCTCAAGCGAAGCGCTCATCCGCAGTGAGCCCACGATCATGCGCAGGTCACTGGCCACCGGACCCTGGAGAGCCAGCACGTCAATGGCGCGCTCGTCCAGGTCATTCTGGAGGAAGTCAATGCGCGCATCCGCTGCAATGACTTCTTGGGCCGTTTGCAGATCGGCTGCGGCAAAGGCGGTGGTTGCCTTGCTGACAGCTTCAACAACCAGGGCGGAGATCTCAATGAGTCCTTCGCCGATCTGGTGCAGCTCGGCCTGGAAAACTTTTCGCACGCGTGTGTCCTTTCAGGGCCAGGGCAACAGTGGCCCTATTTATGCCCCCTAGCATGGCACCCGAAGATGAACGCGGTGGCACAGC
>JBBPZC010000074.1:0-13228 GCA_038199275.1 Actinomycetales bacterium | reverse complement strand
GGGGGCCCCCTGCGGGGGTGGTGGGTGGGGGGGGGGGGGGGCCCCCGCCCGTGCGCGGGGGGTGGGCCCGCGACTGGGGATCGACCAGCGAATTGGTGATGGTGCTCATTAGAAGTAGCCGTCTTTCTTGCGGTCTTCCATGGCGGCCTCGGAGATGCGGTCATCGGCCCGGGTCGCGCCACGTTCGGTCAGGGTTGAGGCGGCGACTTCACGCACCACTTCGTGGACTGTCGCGGCATTGGAGGCCACCGCGCCGGTGCAGGACATGTCCCCCACCGTGCGGTAGCGGACCTGCTTGAGTACCACGTCCTCGCCGGAGCGCGGCTGTGACACCTCGCCCACCGCACGCCACATGCCGTCGCGTTCAAAGACTTCACGGTCGTGGGCGTAGTACAGGTGCGGCAGCTCAATGTTTTCGCGGGCAATGTAGCGCCACACGTCCAGTTCGGTCCAGTTGCTGATGGGGAAGGCACGCACATGCTGGCCCACCGTGTGGCGGCCGTTGTAGAGGTTCCACAGTTCCGGGCGTTGGTTGCGCGGGTCCCACTGGCCAAATTCGTCACGCAGGGACAGGATGCGTTCCTTGGCACGGGCCTTGTCCTCATCGCGGCGCCCGCCGCCAAAGACGACGTCGAACTTGTTCTTCGCAATGGCAGCCAGCAGGGGAACCGTCTGCAGCGGATTCCTTGTGCCGTCGGCGCGTTCTGCCAATTCGCCGCTGTCAATAAATTCCTGCACGGAACCCACCTCCAGGCGCAGCCCCAGCCGCTCCACGGTGCGGTCGCGGAATTCAATGACTTCGGGGAAGTTGTGGCCTGTGTCCACATGCAGCACGGGGAACGGGACCTTGCCCGGCCAGAATGCCTTGGTGGCCAGGTGCAGCATCAACACCGAGTCCTTGCCACCCGAGAACAGGAGGGCGGGGCGCTCGAACTCGGCCACCACCTCGCGGATGATGTGAATGGCTTCGGATTCCAGCAGGTCCAGGGAGTTCAGCGTCTCGATAGACTCGGGATCGCTGATTGAGCTGGTCGAAATCCGGGTCTCGGCATGGGGCCCCGGGTGCGAGGGGGCCCCGGCCGAGCGTGCGAGGTTGGGGAGCGTCTGGGGATCGACCAGCGGAGACGGCTCAACCAGCGGGGACGGATCGGTCAGCGATGTTTCTGTGGTTTGGGTGCTCATACGTGTAGTCCGCATTCTGTCTTGGAGGTTCCGGCCCAGCGTCCGGACCTGGGGTCGGCGCCGGGGGCCACTTTGTTGGTGCAGGGTGCGCAGCCGATGGACGGGTAGCCCTGACTAAGGAGTGGATTCACTGGAAGTAGATTGTCATCGGAGTAGCTGATCAGTTCCTCGTACGTCCAGGTTGCGACGGGGTTGACCTTGACCAGGCCGTTCTTCTCATCCCAACTGACCAAGGACGTGTTGGTGCGTGTGGGTGCCTCATCCCGGCGGACACCGGTGAACCACAGCTCGTAGCCCTGCAGCGAACGGTGCAGCGGTTCGACCTTCCGCAGCGCACAGCACAGGGCCGGGTCACGGGCAAACAGGTCCTTGCCCAGCAGCGAATCCTGCTCCGCAACCGTGTTTACCGGGAGCACATCAACTACGTTGACCCGCAGATTTTCCGCTACCTCATTGCGCGTGGCGTAGGTTTCCGGGAAGTGGTATCCGGTGTCCAGGAAGAGGACATCCACGCCAGGCAGCTGGTCGGCAACCAGTGCCGGCAGGACGGCGTCGGCCATGGAACAGGCGACGGCGGCCGCTTGCGTTGCGAAGTTCCGCGCCACCCAGGCAATGATCTCCTCCGCGGAAGCGTTCCAGTCCAGTTCCGCGGCGCCAGCTTCGGCGATGGCTTTGAGTTCGGCGTGGGAGCGGAGCGGGTTCTCAACAACCGCGGTCCCGACATGGGGCCCCGGGCGCGAGGGGCCCCCGGCCGAGCTCGCGAGGTTGGGGAGCGGCTGGGGATCGACCAGCGGAGGTTGTTCGACCAGCGGGGTCTCGACCAGCGGTCTGGCACTCATTTCAGCAACTCCTCATCAACGCGGTGGGCGAATTCAGCGAAGGTTTCCTCCGCCAGCTTGTTGTGGATATAGCTGCGGATGACGCGCTCCACGTAGTCGGGCAGGTCAGGGATGGCCACCTTCAAACCGCGAACTGTGCGGCCCAGGCCAGCCTCCTCACGGTTGTGCGAGGACAAGCCCCCACCCAAGTGAACTTGGAAACCTTCTGTTGTGCCGCCGTCGTCCGTGGGGACACGGATGCCCTTCAGGCCAATGTCCGCCGTTTGGATGCGGGCGCAGGAGTTGGGGCAGCCGTTGAGGTACAGCGTGAGCGGCTCATCGAGTTCCCCGGCGTCGACCAGATCAGCGAGGCGCACCTCGAGTTCGGAAATGATGTTGATAGCCGTGTCCTTCGTGTTCACGATGGCCAGTTTGCAAAATTCCACGCCGGTGCACGCCATGGTGTTGCGGCGGAAGACGGACGGCCGGGCGGCGAGTCCGATCTCATCCATTCCGGCAATCACTGCCTCGACGTGGTCCTTGGGAATATCCAACGCGATGAACTTCTGCAGCGGGGTGGTGCGCAGACGGTGCGAGCCGTGGGCTTCCAAAAGGTCCGCCAGGGCCAGCATCCCGGTACCGGAAAAACGGCCCACACAGGGGGCTGCGCCGATGAAGAAGTTGCCGTCCTTTTGCTCGTGGACACCAACATGGTCTCCGTTGACTCTCGCTTTGGGCGGGACCACGCCGTCGGGCAGCTTGTGTCCCAAGTATTCATCCTCGAGGACCTGGCGGAACTTCTCCACGCCCCAATCCTCCACCAGGAACTTCAAGCGGGCCTTGTTGCGCATGCGCCGGTAGCCGTAGTCGCGGAAGATGCTGGTGACACCCTCCCACACTGCCGGGCCTTCCTCCGGCGGAACAAACACGCCAACGCGCTTGGCCAGACGGGGTGCGGTGGAGAGCCCACCGCCAACCCAGAGGTCGTAGCCGGGGCCCAGTTCCGGATGCTGCACGCCAACAAAGGAAATGTCGTTGATTTCGTGGATGGTGTCGTGATCCGGGTAACCGGTAATGGACGTCTTGTACTTGCGCGGCAGGTTGGAAAACTCCGGACTGCCGATGAAGCGCTCGCGCAGTTCCTTCAGGAAATCGGTGGGATCAATGATCTCTGCCTTGGCGATGCCCGCAACGGGGGAACCAAGCATGCCGCGGGGCACGTCGCCACAGGCCTCAGTGGTTTGCAGACCAACGGCTTCGAGGCGGCGCCAGATCTCCGGAATGTTCTCAACCTCGATCCAGTGGAACTGGATGTTCTGCCGGTTGGTCAGGTCCGCCGTGTTACGCGCAAAATCAATGGAAATCTGACCCACCACCCGCAGCTGCTCGGTGGTGAGCTTGCCGCCGTCGGTCCGCACCCGCATCATGAGGTAGCTGTCCTCAAGTTCATGCGGTTCCAGGGAAGCCGTCTTGCCGCCGTCGATCCCCGGTTTGCGCTGGGTGTACAGACCCCACCAGCGGAAGCGCCCATGCAGATCGTCATCGCTGATGGAGTCAAAGCCCTGATGCGCGTAAATGGTCTCGATGCGGTGGCGTACGGACAGCCCGTCATCTTCCTGCTTCCACACCTCGACGGGATTCAGCGCGGCCTTGCCATCCAGCTTCCACTGTCCTTGCGGCTTGGCGGCCGGACGGGGACGGGTGGTGCGGGCGGGTTTGCCGGGTGCCTCGGGGGCGGATGCGGTGGGAGCCTCGGCGGTCGCTCCGGCTAGAGCTGTCTGTGTCATGAGAACGAGCCTAAGTTGGCCCCGCGCGCTAGCCAATCAACGTGAAACGCGGCTTCACCTTGGGCAATAATTCGTCACACGCCACATTTTCCGCGCTGATGTGTCTGCAGTGGTTGGACCTGAAACCGCAGAAGTTGCTCCGCTGATCGCTCGCGGCTAGCGCCTAGATGGTGCCGCCACTAAAGCTCAGTGTGGGACGCTGGAGCCGCCGGTCTGTGCCCGGATTTATTGGCACGAAGGCGAGATCCTGGTCTCGAAACAGCAGGTAATGCGATTACCGGGCGGTCCTTTGATTCGAAACAGCAGGTAATGCGATGAATCCGGCGGCAAAGTCGCATTATCTGCTGATTCGAAGTCGGCAATCGCATTATCTGTTGTTTCAAAGTCCTGGATGCAGTGTTCCGGCGGGAATTGAACGATGGCGGCGTAATGAGGACGGGGCGTTCCCGCAGTCCGCCTGTGAGAGCGGGGCCAGACGGCGAAAACGGTGTGTCTCGTGGGGGTGGTTCGCGGCGTGGCCCCGTTCTCACGCCGAGGCAGGCCCGTGCGCAGCTCCAACAATGGCGCACCATTGCCTCAAAACCATGCGCCGCAGCAAACAGCCCAGGAGGACAAGCCGCCGTCGGGCGTGGCGGGTGTGGTCAGGCCTCGACCAGTGCCGCGTCGAAGTGTTCCAGCGCCAACTCGGCCACCAGCATGGAAGGCAGCAGCGGATCCGTCACAAGATCGGCTCCGGCGGCGGAAAGTTGGTCGTGGAAGTATCCCGGCGCCAGCAGATAGGACGCCACGGCAACCCCAACAACTCCATCCGCCCGCAACCTTGTCACGGCTTCAGAGACCGACGGCGTCGCACTTGCACCGTAGGCCGCAACCACTCGTTCGGGCCTGCGCACCGCAAGGTCGGCGGCCAGCACCTCAATGTGTTCGGCCGCTTCCGGCCGGGACGATCCGGCTGCGGCCAGCACGATGGCCCAGTCTGGTGGCAACTCTCCCAGCCGCTCATCCAACAGCTTGGCCAGCCGTGGGTCGGGCCCCAGAGGTGCCGCACCGAAAGTGTTCGGCCGAGAGGCGACAGCCCCGGCAATATCCACCTGGACGTGAAAGCCCACGGTCAGCAGCAGTGGAACCACCACGGCCGGCACCCCCGGCGCCAGCCCGGCAACAACATCCGGTAGCGCGGGTTCCTGTACATCCACATAAGCCTCGAGCACGGTAAGTCCGGGGCGCAGAGCAGCGATTTCCGTCCGGAGTGCATCGATGCGCCGCTGCCCCTCAGCGTTGTTGGTGCCGTGGGCGCACGCAATCATGACGGTCTGCTCTGCCATGGTCAGGGTCCTTTCACGAATAATAATTCCAGCAAATGTACGTCACGCCGGCACAGAGCCGGACAGCAATGTGTCCTCAGGTGTCGCCGCCCGGAGGGATGCCACCCTCCCCAAAGCTGCCTTCCCCAGCGCCGCCTTCGTAGGAACCGCCTTGCACGGTACCGCCGGCCGAGGCGCCCTCTTCGGACGCGTTGCGGATCCCGAACGCGGAGACCACCCCGCCTACAATGAACAGCGCCGCCGTGATGGCCATGATGCGCCGGAAGGAGCCGAACTCCAGCACGCCGCCCAGCAGCACCCCAGCCAGTGCCACCGCGATCAGCCCGGCCACTCGAGAGACGGCGTTGTTGATCGCCGAACCAATACCGCTCTGCGACGGCGGCACGGAGCCCAGAATCGCGGCCGTCAGCGGCGCCACCGTAATGGCCAACCCCACCGAGAACAGCAACTGTCCGGGCAGAATCTGCGTCCAGAAATTGAAGGGCTCCGCCGCACTCATCATCAGCAGGTACCCCACACCGGCCACCATTGGTCCGGCCGCCATGAACAGGCGCGGCCCGTATTTTCCGGCGAGCGCACCAAACGGACCGGACAAAACCAGCATGACAATGGCCGTGGGCATCGAGGCCAGCCCCGCCAGCGCCGCGCTGAATCCCACAATCTCCTGCAGGAACAGCACCACCATCAGCTGGCCCAACGACACCCCTGCATAGACAAACGTCGTGGCGATATTGCCCATCCCGAAGTTGCGGATCCGGAACAGCCCCAGCGGCATCATCGGCACCGCTGTCCTCCCCTCCCACCACAGGAACCCGGCCAGCGACAGTATCCCCACAACAAAAGGCACAAACACGGCCGCACTCCCCCACCCCAGACGGTCCTGTTCAATCAGGGCAAACACCGTCCCGGCCAGTCCGACGGCGGCCAGCACCCCGCCGATCCACTCGACTCTTGGTGAGGGCCCGGGTTTTGTGGCGGGAGAAAGCGGTGGCGGGACAATCGCGGAGGAGGTCCCGGCGTCGTACGTGGCAGGAAGCGCAAGGCCCTTGAGCAGGTAAAGGGTGGCAGCGATGGGCAGGACATTGATGGCGAAGATGACGCGCCAGCTGGAGTAATCGACCAGGAGGCCGCCCAGCAGCGGGCCGGCGAGGAAGGCGGTGCCGGTCCATGCCGTCCACGAGCCGATCGCCTTGCCCTGCGCGGGGCCGGAAAACGTGGAGGTGATCAGTGCCAGCGAACTGGGCACCAGCATGGCCGCTCCGGCACCCTGCAGGGCGCGGGCCACGATCAGCGTCAGTGCGCTCGGTGCCAGGGCGCAAGCCAGGGAGGCCACGCCGAAGAGGAGCAGGCCGGCGCGCAGTATCCGGACGCGGCCAAAGGTGTCGGAGAGGGATCCGGCGATCAGAATCAGTGAGCCCAGGGTCAGCAGGTAGGCATCCACCACCCACTGCTGCGTGGTGATGCCGCCGCCGAGCTCGCGGGTCATGGCGGGCAGGGCCACGTTGACAATGGCGCCGTCGAGGAACGCCACGAAAGAGGCCAGAATCGCCACCCACAAGACGCGTCGCTGGATCCCCTGCACGCCGCTCAGCCCTTCCGGGCAAAGGCTGTGCGCAGCGAGAGTTTGCGTGAATATTCAATGGAGCCGTAGCGGAACAGGTGCACGGCAATGCGCAGGGCCACGGCGCCGAAAACGAACAGTTCGGCGATGACTATGGCGCCCTGCCAGCCGGGAAGGGAGCCGAACGCGTTGCGCAGCATGGCCGTGATGGGTGCCGTGAGCGGGAAGAACGTGAAAATTTGCACGATCACCGCGGTCGGGTCGCTGACCACCATGGTGACAATGTAGAACGGGATGAACATCATGATCATGACCGGGGCGAACACTGTGCTGGCATCCTTGGCCGTGGGCATGACCGCCCCGATCCCCACCAGCACGCCCGTGAACAGGATGAACCCGCCAATCAGCAGCAGCGCCCCCACCAGCATGGGCACGAACTGGAACTGCAGGTGCGAGAGGTCAAAGTCGGGCATGGCCAGCTGCTCGCGGAAGAACACGTACCCCAGCAGCATGGGCGTGGCGAACACCAGCGACTGCACGGCCCCCACCAGGAACAGCGAGATCACCTTGCCCACCACCAGCGTCGTGGGGTTCAACGTGGTCAGGATCATTTCCGTGACGCGGTTTTCCTTCTCCTCCAGGGTGGAGGCCAGCATTTGGTTCGCCAGCAGAATGATCACCACGTAAAACAGCACCAAAAACAACAGCGGCGGCACCACGGTCTCCAACCCGCCGGAGGGCTGGCCGGCCTTGAACGTCTGCAATTCAGTGCTGAACGTGCCCTGCACCGCCTCGGTCAGCTCCGCCGAGCCCACCTTTTCCTGCGCGGAGAGCACCACGAGCTGCTTGGCCACCGCCTCATAGGTGCCGTTCTTGAAGATGCCGTGATCGGCCCCGTACACCAGCACCGCATCATTTTTCAGGGAGTCAGGGAAGCTGAACCAGGCGTTCAGTTCCCCAGCCTTGATACGTTCGACGGCGGTGCCCGGGTCCTTCTCGGGTGCGCCACCCATCGCCGTGGCCAGCTTTGGGTCGATGAGACCGGAGGCATCTGTGTAGGTGAACGCGAGTGTCTGGTCCTTTTGCGCATCCGAGCGGGACTGTGTGGCGGAATTGCTGACGAAGACCAGCCCGAACACAATGCCCAGCAGCACCGGGATGGCCAGCGTGGCTATCCAGAAGCGGCGTTTCTTGATGGTTCTGGAGAACTCAAATTGCACCACTGTGCCGAGGTTGTGACGTGCCATCTCAACGCACCTTCCTGCGCAGGCGGCGGCTGGTGGCTGCCACTGGCGGTGGCGCTTCCCCCGCGACTTCGCCCGGTGCTTCGCCGTAGACCTGGATGAAGATGTCTTCCAGGCTGCGTTTCGCTGCCACAAATCCGCGCACCACCACCCCGGCCAGCACCAGTTCCTTCAGGACCTCCGATTCATCCACGGAATCCTCCAGCGACAGCTCCGCGTAATTCGTCTCCTGCAGCCCCACCTCATAATGCCGGGACGGCGGCAACATCCCGGAATATTTCAGCCGTATGGTCCGTCCGCCAAATTGGTTCTGCACTTCGTCGATGCTCCCGTACGCTTCCGAACGCCCATTCTTGAGCAGGATGATGCGGTCGCACAGCCGCTCCACTTCCTCCATTTGGTGGGTGACCATCATGACCGTGGCACCGGCATCCTTGCGTTCTTCGATGATGTCCATCAGCAGCCGCCGGTTCACCGGGTCGAACCCCTTGGTGGGTTCGTCCAGGATCAGCAGTTCCGGCTCATTCATGATGGTCACGCCCAACTGCACCTTTTGCTGTTCGCCACCGGAAAGCTTGTCCACCCGCACATCCGCCTTGTCGGCAAGGTCCACGCGGTCCAAATAGTTCCGGGAGAACGTCACGGCGTCCTGTTTGGACAGGCCCTTGAGCCGGCCAAAGTAGGCCATGACATCGAGCACCGACTCTTTTTTGTACAGCCCGCGTTCTTCCGGCAGGTAGCCGAGGCGGGCGCCAAAGTCGTCGCTGAAGACTTTGCCGTTGATCTCCAAGGTGCCCGATGTGGGGCGGTAGATGCCCAACAAAGCCCGGATCGTCGTCGTCTTTCCACTGCCGTTGCTGCCCAGAAAGCCAAAAGTCTCCCCACGGGCCACATCGAAGGAGAGCCCCTCAATCACCTTCTTGGCGCCAAAGTGCATGTGGAAGTCCTGAACATGGATCAACGGCTCGGCAGGCATCATTTTCCCAGCGTAGTCACAATTGCCCTGCCTGTGACCGATAATTGCCCAATGGCTGTTGCCACCGCTACGCTGGCGCTGCCTCCATGCTGTTGCCCGCACCGGCCGCCGACCCACGAATGCGCTTATGACCATTGATCTGCCCCTCCTGCTCGACCTGCTCGGCGTGTTTTTCTTCGCCGTCTCGGGCTCCCTCCTCGCCGCCCGCAAGGGTTTCGACATAGTGGGTTCACTTCTGCTCGCTTCCTTGGTGGGGCTGGGCGGCGGCATCATCCGCGACCTCAGTCTGAACACCGGCCCGCCCGCAGCCTTCGGGAACCAGCTGTATTTGGTGCCGCCCCTGGCCGCGGCCGCCATGGTGTATTTCACGGTGCAGAACCTCCAGCGCATTGGCCGGGTCCTGTTGGTGTTCGACGGCGGCGGGCTGGCGCTGTTTTGCATCACCGGCGCGTTGAAAGCCCTGGATTCGGGGATGAACCCGGTGGCCTCGATCCTGCTCGGCGTGACCACGGCGGTGGGTGGGGGAATCCTGCGTGATGTCACGGCCAATGAGGTGCCCAAGATCTTCGACCCGAAGGATCTCTACGCGATTCCGGCGTTGGTTGGGGCGTGCCTGACCACCGCCATGTGGCATCTGGGCTGGATCAACTTCGCAACCGGAACCCTGATCGCCGTCGTGGTTTTCTCGTTGCGCATGCTGAGCCTGCACTTCGGGTGGCATGCACCGCTGGCCGCACGCAGCTGGAGCCCGCGCAGGCCGTGGCGAGACTAAGATTGTAGGCAGAGCAGTGCCCGCCAATTTTCGGAGATTTGTATGTCTGACATGTTCGTAGAGAAGTTCCGCGGCCTCGTGCCCCAGTACCTGGAGGATCCGTGGCAGGAAGCCGACGGCATCACCTGGGAGGATCTGGATGAAGTCTTTGCGGAACTGAAGATCACGGTGCCGTTGGCGCTGCGCGAGTTCCTGCACTCCGTGGGCAACTGTGAAGATCTCATGGAGGCGTACTACTTCTTCTGGGATCCCGAAGAATTGGAAATTGAGGACGGCTACCTGCTGTTCCTTGAGGACGAGGATGAGGACTACACCTGGGGCATGCTGGCAGACCAGGCGGATGTCCCGGACCCCATCGTGTGGCGCCGCAACAACGCCACCGGCGAATGGCTCAACGAGGAAGGCACCTTCAGCGAGTTTGTGTTCGACATGTTCGATTGGGTCTTCAACGAAGTACTCAACGAAGACGACTAATTCCCACACGCGCCTGCCCGATGGTCTGGCAGGCGCATGTGCTTTCTCCACTTCAGCCATGCGACGGCGCAGCCCCTGAGCAGGCGCCTGGTGGCGTGAAAAGCTCCGCGCCGGACGGGTTGTTCCCTCAGGCGCCTGCTCGTTGGCCCGGCGGGCGCATGCCGTTGGCAGGGAACCACGGAGGCTGCTATGAATCCGCCCGCGAACTATGGGAATCTCCCTCCGGGAGCGGTACGGTGGCGATATGAACACACAGGAGCCTTCAAACGCATTGAATCCGTCACCGGCTGCGGTTGTGGAGCTGGTTGAAAAGTTGGTTATGGGGATGTGGCCCCGTTCCGACGTTGACCGAAAAGCGTGGTTCGATGCGCACGGGCTGATCTCGGGCGCCGCGTGGGACGAGGCCAGCGCCGTTCCTGCCGTGACGCACTATTCGCTGCGCACGCCTCTGGCCGGCGGGGAGATTTCCTCCTCTTGGACCTCGTACAGTGGCAAATTCCTGGGCATCAGCATGCAGCTGTATTCGTCCATGGAGACGGACAACCCCTCCACCCGTGAGGGCTTCGAGGGCATCCGCAGCGGTCTCGCCGAGATGTACGGGGAAGGCCACAACCCGTGGCACGATCCCATCGTCCAGGCGTGTGTTTGGAACGTCAACGGCCGCCGGGTTGTGATCCGTTTCTTCAACCTCCAGCACAGCGGAGTCATGGTCAGTGTTGACGACGCCGGAGTGGCCACGGCTTCCGAGGCTGCAGCGCGGCGCCTGAACGCGCCCACCCACTGGAACGGCAGCGAAGAAGGGGCCAGCCCGTTTGAATTCCCGCAGGTCGGGCGCCAGGCGTGAGCCCCCAAGCACCCGGCATTGGCCCGAACCGGGCGCCGAACTGGCGTCACCGAATTCTGTGTGGCAGTTATTGGACCAATTTCACCGCTTTCGCGTGATTTTAGTCCAATGACTGCCACAGATGCGGGTAGCTGGAGTTAGACGTCGCGGGAGACCACGGCTTCGGCGAAGCTGGCCAGTGCCGTCTTGACGATTCCCTCGGGCAATGGCGCCAGAGCCGCAATGGCGGCGTCCGACCACTCACGTGCCACAGCCCAGGACTGCATCGTGACGGGGTGTTCGCGCAACGCGGTCACGGCAGCGGCCAACGCCTCGTCGCTGGTCAGGTCTCCGTCAACGAGGGCAAGAACCTCGGCAGCAGCCTCGTCACCGGCGGCAGCGGCGTTGCGAAGCAGCAGCACAGGCAGCGTCGGCACGCCTTCACGCAGATCGGTTCCGGGAGACTTTCCGGAAACCTGCTTCAGACCGGTGACGTCAATGACGTCGTCGGCCAGCTGGAAGGCCACTCCCACCTTCTCGCCGTATTCAAGCAGGACGTCCTGTCCCTCTTCGGAGACGCCGGCAAAAATGGCGCCGAGCTGACCGGAAGCGGCCACCAGCGAGCCGGTCTTGTCCGCAATGACGGAGAGGTAATGCTCTATCGGGTCCTCATCCGGGCGCGGGC
Source organism: Actinomycetales bacterium (assembly GCA_038199275.1). Classification (GTDB taxonomy): domain Bacteria; phylum Actinomycetota; class Actinomycetes; order Actinomycetales; family Micrococcaceae; genus Specibacter. Next base: position 1,581 of record JBBPZC010000074.1, on the reverse strand, counting down.
CAACAGTCTCATGCAACTGGCCCAGGCAAAGGCGTTCAAAGGTGCGGGCCTGAATGCCCAGCGCCCTCCCTCCCAACTCGGAGACGAGGATGGAGGCACGGGCGAAGATCAGGTCGCCGGTCAGGATCGCCACCGTGTTGCCCCACACCTCGTGGGCTGTGGGTGCACCGCGGCGGTACGGGGCGGAGTCCATGACGTCGTCGTGGTACAGCGTGGCCAGGTGCGTCAGTTCAACCACGACGGCGGCCTGCACCACTTCCTTGCGGTTCGGGTCCCCGAGATGGGCAGCCAGCAGGACCAACAGCGGGCGGATGCGCTTGCCCCCGGCCTCAACCAGGTGCCGGCTCGTAGCGTCGGCCAGCGGGTCGGAGTGCGCAATGGCTTCCCGCAGCACCTTCTCGACTCTGGCCAGGCTCATGGAGATCGAGGGGGCCAGCTCCGGGTCCTCGGCAACGGCGGAAAAACCGCTCGGCAGTTGCAGTCCTGTGGCAATGGCCATGGTGCTGGGTGCAGGATCGTGTGCTCCTGGGTGCCCTTGCCCGGCAGGGGTCCAGCTGTGGTTTGCGGAAGTAGTCACTGCTTAACACTAACTATTGGTAGGGATTGTTGCTTGGATGTGCGCGTATTGTCCTGGTTGCTCGTGGCGGGGACAAGCTTCTCGAGTAGATGAATCACTCTATCTTCAAAACCACGTTCGCCGGACTCGGTGAGATTGGCCATGAGCCGCACCACGAAGCGCATCAGCACCGGTACCGGCATGCCGGTGCGCAGTGCGAGTTTCATGATGCTGGGATTGCCAATCAAGGACGCGAACATGCGGCCCAAGGTGAAGTGGCTGCCCCACTGTTCACGGACGAATCCGCTGTATCCGGACAGCGCATGATTGGCCGCCAGCTTTGAATTGGTTCCAGCCGCCCGGACAATGAATTCTGCGGCAAAGCGGGCCGACTCCATGGCGTAGGAGATGCCCTCCCCGTTGAACGGGCTGACCATGCCGCCGGAATCGCCCAGCAGCATCAGGCCGTCAGAGTAGTGCGGGGTCCGGTTGAATCCCATGGGCAAAGCGGCACCGCGGATGGGTCCCACCTGGTTTTCCGGAGTGAAGCCCCACTCGCCCGGCATGGCGGCCGTCCAGTCACGCAGCACGGCGCGGTAATCGAGTTTGCCGAATTCCTTGGACGAGTTCAGGATGCCCAGGCCCACGTTGGAGGTTCCGTCGCCCACACCAAACACCCAGCCGTAGCCGGGCAGCGCTTTGCCGTCGGGCGAGGAGAGCTCCAACCAGCCCTCCATCCAGTCATCATCGTGGCGCGGCGAGGTGAAGTACGTGCGGTACGCGACGCCCATGGGCCGGTCATCACGCTTGGCGTGGCCCAGGGAGACTGCGGTGCGGGTGGAGTTGCCGTCGGCGGCAAGCACGACGTCGGCGAAAAAGTCCGCGGTTTCACCCGTCTTCCTGCCCGTGTCATCCAAAAGCGACGCCCTGGCACCCACTACTGTCCCGGCGTCGTCCGTCAAGGCGGTGGTGACGGAGTGACCCTCAAGGATGGTGGCGCCGGCGGCCCGGGCGTGGGCGGCGAG
>JBBPZC010000073.1:0-14416 GCA_038199275.1 Actinomycetales bacterium | reverse complement strand
CCATGGTGACGGCGGTGAGCAGACCGGTGTGGCTGCGGCTCAGTTCCTGATCGACCCCGAACTCACTGGCGGTGAAGTCGGGAGTGGCAACGACGAAGAATCCGAGCGTCAGCACGGCCCCGGAGAGGAGAAAAACCCACAGTCCCCACAGCCGCGGCAGCGGCAGTACCGCCAGCCGGGTGCGGAACGCGGGGCCGGTCTCGTGCCGGTTGGGGATGTGGCGGCCTGGTGATGGCGGCGTTGTCATTGACGACTCTGGTTTGCAGCGGACATAAGCATGTTTCCACTGTGCTCCGCTGCGTCCAAGAATTTACTAAGAACTGCAGCCAACCCAGAACGCTGCAGCACCTTCCGGGGTGTTTTCTCCAACGCTTTCGCAATAGACTGCTCCGGCGTTTGGCGAAACACCCCGGAATGTGCTGCGGGGTTTGGCGAAACACCCCGGAAGGTGCTGCGGGGTTTGCTTAGAGGGCGGTGAACTTCAACACCAGGGTCCTCGCTTCCGGCCGCAGGGCGAATTCCGGCCACACATCCGGACCACACGAGCGGGATCCAAGCCCCTGCTGCGCCGCATCCAAATAGAGGTGGCTATGCGTCTGGGCCGGCAGTTCGTGGGGGTGCCCGGCCGCAAAAATCTCCTGCGCCGTGTGCCGCGACAACGTGAACCCGGGCAAACGCCCGGCGGAGTCGGGCTCGGCATCAATCCGCAGCCACGGGGCGTCGCCGCGCGAAAGTTCCAACCAACGCACGTCACTGCGGTGCCCGGTTTCCTGTGGCCGGGCGTAAGGGACATTGAGCTCATCCAGGCCTCCGCTATGCAGTCCCACCACCGTGGCGTGCTTGCTGTCCGGGTACGACTCCCGCGGACCCGCCCCAAACCAGGCCGCATTGTCCACCTCGGACGGAAGGTCCAAGCGGACACCGATGCGTGGCCAGACCGTGTCCCAACCGGTGCTGGGAGTGATGTCAATGCGCAGCCACAGCCCGTCGCCGGACTGCTGCCACGTCTCGTCCACCGAGACGGTGCTGGAGCCGTTGGCCGCTGCATAACGGGTCCGGACCCGAACGCCGTCGGGCAGTGCGGAAATCTCCTCCACCCGCCGGGTCAGCCGGTCCAAACCTTGCTGCAGCCACACCGTCTGCGACGATGGCGCCTTCACACCCTTGCCGTTGTTCAGCCACGGATCCTCCGGGCCGTAGATGCCGAAACCCGCACCCCGATCGTTGTCGGTGGGCGCCCGGAACAGCTCAAGGCGGGGTCCGGCAACGGGCAGACCGGCCAACGAGGCCAGGACACCGGCCTTGAAGGATGCTGCACCCAACTCCATCGGAGCCGCGTCAGAGGACGGGCTGGCAGGACGCGGCGCACGCGTCGCGGGGCGCGGGGCGGAAAGATCCAGCTGGGCGGCCGCGAGCGGGTGGCCTGCCGGCGCCCAATCGGTGGCCTCTGCCAGCACGGCCTCCACGGTCAACCATGTCTCACCATCCGGTGCGGGGTCCACAGCGGGCAGCGCCAACACAGCGGTTTCGCCAGCGAGCAACGGCTCTCCCGAAGCAGGCGACGCAGCAACAAGCTCACCGGAGGAGGCGCCAACGCCGTCGTACTCCACCCGCCAGCGCAGCACGACGTCGGACGCATCCGCCGTGTGCCGCAGGTTCGCCACCGTCAGGGACGGTGCCCTGTCGGAGATGGCGAGGGAGAGCCGGATCGGGGAGACGATCTGCTTGTATTCGAACAGGCCCGGGCTGGGCGTGGAATCGGAGAGGACCATGCCGTCCATGACGAAGTTGCGGTCGTGGATGACCTCGCCGAAATCGCCGCCGTAGGCGTAGAACTCGGTGCCCTCCGGCGTGCGGGTGCGGATTCCGTGGTCGCGCCATTCCCACACGAAACCGCCATGCAGACGCGGGTATTTGTCCACGAGGTCCTCGTACTGGTCCATGGCGCCGGGGCCGTTGCCCATGGCGTGGACATACTCGCACAAAATGAACGGCTTGGTGCGCTGGCGGGCCGATTCAATGGCATTGCAGCCCAGCAGCAGCGCATGGGAATCATCGCGGCCAATGGAATCCGTCTCCGGAATGGAGGAATACATGCGCGAGTAAACATCCGTGTAGGCGCCGGTGTAATCGCCCTCGTAGTGGACTGGGCGGGAGGAATCGCGGGCATGCGTCCAGGCTGACATCGCCGCCAGATTCGCGCCCGTGCCGGACTCATTGCCCAACGACCACATGACGATCGAGGGGTGGTTCTTGTCCCGCTCCACCGTCCGCTCCATCCGGTCCACAAACGCGTCCCGCCATGCCGGATCATCGCTCGGGTTGCCCACCCAGTCAACGTACTGGAAGCCGTGCGTCTCCAAATCGCTCTCCAAGATGACCCAGAAACCCATCTCATCCGCCAAATCCAGCAGGCGCGGGTGCGGCGGGTAGTGGCTGGTGCGGATCGCATTGACGTTGAAACGCTTCATCAACGCCAGGTCCTCGCGCGCGTCCGCCTCATTGAACACACGGCCGCGGTCAGGATGCGTCTCGTGCCGGTTCACGCCGTGGAACACCACGCGTTTGCCATTGACCAGGAATTGATCGCCCACAATCTTCACCGTGCGGAAACCCAGCTTCAACGCGATGGTTTCCGCAGCACTGGATACCGTTGCTTCATACAGAGTGGGCACTTCGGCTGACCACGGTGCCACGTTCTCCACCGTGAAAGGTACGACGTCGGACGGGGACTCCCAGCGCACCTCCAGTCCCAACGCGGGCACCTTGAGTGTGACCGGATAGGCGGTGGGGTCCGCCGTGATTTCGGCGTCGATCGTGCCGGTGCCGGTCGCAGCCGGTACGGCCGGCGAGGAAGCAGCCGTTGGTGCGGTCCAATCGGTGCGCAGCCACACGTCGGTGAGCCCGCCGGCCGGACGGGCCTGCAGGCTCACGTCGCGGAAGATGCCTGGCAGCCACCACTGGTCCTGGTCCTCCAGGTAGCTGGCGGCGGACCATTGGTGCACCCGCACCACCAGCAGGTTGGCGCCGGGGCGCAGGACTGCGCCGACGTCGAACTCCTGAGCGAGCCGGCTGCCCGAGCCCACACCGATTTCCTGCCCGTTCACCCAAACCTTGTAGCGCGATTCGACGCCGTCAAAACGCAAGGTGAGTGACGCCGTCGTACTTTCAAACCAGGCTTCCGGGACGTCAAAGGTGCGGCGGTAGTCACCGGTGGGGTTGGTGTCCGGGACGTGGGGCGGGTCGATCGGAAAGGGGTATTGGACGTTGGTGTAGATGGGCAATCCGTATTTGCCCTCGTGGCCCAGCACCCAGTGGGAGGGGACCGGCATGGTGTCCCAGGCGGCGTCGTCGTAGGATTCGGCGGCCACGTCTTCGGGGGCCTCGCAGTTGGGCAGGGCAGACGCGCCGGGGGTTCCGGGCGCCGTCGGCAGGAGCCTGAAGCGCCAATCGCCGTTCAAGGACAGGGACGGCGCATCGCTGTGCAACCACGAACGCGCCGGCACGCGCAACCCGGTGCCGGGACCCTGATCGGTGAGGTAGGAGACGTCGGCTGTGGCCGTGGGAGTGGGGGACATTATTTGACTGAACCTTCTGTGAGGCCGCCGCGCCAGAAGCGCTGCAGCACGACCATGGCAATGGCGAGCGGAATAATGGACAGCAGGACGCCGCCGGTGGTGAGCTGGTAAAACTCGGGGAGACGCCGAACCTGACTGAGCCAGTTGTTCAGGCCCAGGGTGACGGGGTAAAGCTTGGTGTCAGCCAGCATGACAAGTGGCAGGAAGTAGTTGTTCCAGACTCCCACAAGCTGGAACAGGAACACAGTTACCAGGGCCGGTGTGAGCACCCGCAAGCCCACCGTGTGAAAAATCCGGATTTCGCCGGCACCGTCAAGTCGGGCGGCCTCGAGCAGGGCATCGTCAACGGTGGCCTGGGCGTAGATGCGGCACAGGAAAAGGCCAAATGGCGACACAAGGGAGGGCAGCAGTACGCTCCAGTACGTGTTGGCCAGGCCCATTTGGCTGAACAGCAGGAACAGTGGCAGCGCGGTGGCCGTACCCGGGACCAGGACACCACCGAGAATGATGCCGAAAATCAGGTGGCTGCCCTTGAACTTGTACTTGGCCAGGGCGTACCCGCCGGCTGCGGCGATGTAAGTTGCCAGGACGGCGCCCACTCCTGCGTACAGCACGGAGTTAAGGAACCAGCGCACGAAGATGCCATCGTCGTAGCTGAGCACCTGGGAGAGATTGGTCCACAATTTGAAATTCTCGGCAAACGCGAAACCGTTGGTGGCGAACAGGTCGCCAGTGGATTTCGTCGAGGCCACAACAACCCAATACACGGGCGCAAGGAAATACAGCACGGCCACCAAGAGCAGCCCGGTGACGAGGATGGTTGTGGCCTTTTTGCGGCCGGAGGCACCGAACGTGGTTTTCCTGCCACGTGTACCGGGTTTTCCGGGCGCGGCGGAGGACGTCACCGGGACTTTGATCTGCTGTGTGGTCATGATGATTTCCTATTCGTGAACGCCAGGAAAGCGAAGGAGAGCGCAAAGGCAACAACGGCGATGAGGACAGCCTGGGCCGCGGCGACGTTGTAGTCGTTGTAGGCGAAGGCCGTGGTGTAGGCGCTGAGGTTGGGTGTGTACTGGCTGTCGATGGCTGGCGACACGCTTTGCAGAACTTGAGGTTCGGCAAAGAGCTGCAGGGTGCCGATGATGGAGAAGATGGTGGTCAGCACCAAGGCAGGCTTGATCAACGGCAACTGGATGGTCAGGGCCACCCGGACCGGGGAGGCACCGTCCATCTTGGCAGCTTCATAGACCTCATTCGGGATGGCCTTGAGCTGGGCGATGATGATCAGCATGTTGTATCCGGTGTAACTCCACGTGACGATGTTGGCAATGGACCAAAGGACGGTGCTGGGGCCCAGGAAATCCGGTTCCAGTCCAAACCAGCCGGCAATATCAATCACGGGACTGAGCCCGGGGACGTACAGGAATGACCAGAGGATCGTGGCGATAACGCCGGGCACACCATACGGCAGGAAGAAGGCAGCGCGGAAGAAGCCCGGCCACCGGGCCGACGCCGATTCCAGCAGCAGCGCCAAAATGGTGGCCAGCACAATCATGACGGGCACTTGCACCACGCCGAACAACAGCATGCGGCCCATGGAGGCAACGAAGTTCCCGTCCGCCAGCGCCTGGACGTAGTTGCCGAACCCCGCAAACTCGGTCGTCACGCCGGCCTCACCAAACAGCCCGCCGCGGGTGACCTTCGTAAAGCTGGAAATGACCGCCACGATGATCGGCAGGATGAACGTGAGCAGGAACAGTGCCAGGAATGGGGCCAGCAAAAGCCATGGTGCACGCCCGACGGCGGATGCGCGCCGTGCGCTGCCGCGTCGCCTGGGTGCGGGGCTCCGGTGTGACGGAGGGTCACCGGGTGTGCTGAATTGGGCCTTGACATCCCCTGCCGCGGTTGCCGGCTGGGGTAGAGGGGAGTTGGTGGTCATGCCGATTCCTTCCTGATGCTCAGGCCGCTGTTCTTGAACACGCCCATGATCTTTTCTTCCGCGGTGGCCACGGCGTCAACAAGAGTTGAACCGGACGCCTTTTGCCGGAATCCGTCACTGAGGATGTTGAAGGACTGCTGCTGTGACGGCCACCAGGACCATTGCGGATTCTGTTCCAAGGCCGCCTGGGCGAAAATGTCCTGGTTGTAGTTCTGTCCGCTGAAGAAATCGGATCCCTTCTGGCGCGGGGTGCCGATGATCTCGGGGGAGGGGGACCAACCGATGCCGCAATGCTCAATTTCGGCATCAATGCCTGTCTGTGTTGACGTCAGCCATGCAGCGAATTCCAGGGCTTCGCGCGGGTGCCTGCTGTTGGCCAGGACAGCAACGGTGGACCCGCCGAGGTAGCTGGAGCCGTAACCGCCGGCGCCCCAGCGTGGCATGTTGGCGACCTTCCATTTGCCCGCGCCGCCGCTAATGCCCTCGATGAGGGCGTCCGCCCAGCTGGCCGAGGTCAGGGTGGCGATTTCTCCTTTGCCGGTGGCAGCGAACCAGCCGGGTGAGAATGCGTCAAAACCTGTCTGGACAAGATCGTCGTCAATGGCCTTGTCGAAGAAGCGGGCAACGTTCATGGTGGCGTCATCGGTCATGTTGATGACCCAGCCGTCCTCTTCCGCCCTAAACCATGCGGCGCCTGCCTGTGCCGCGAAGGCTGTGAATACGCCGGCATCTGCAAGGGGGAAACAGTCCATATACGTATCGACCTTGCGCAGTTCGGCTGCGGTGGCAGCCCATTCATCCCATGTGGCCGGCGCTCCGGCCCCGACCTTGTCCAGGATTGCGGGCTGATAATAGGTGCCCATCGGCCCCGAGTCTTGCGGAATTCCGTACACACCGCCAGTAAAACTGACCTGGCTCCATAGGTTCTTGTCGTAGCGGGGTGCGAAGTCGTCGGCTCCGTAACGGGAGAGGTCCACCAGCCCATTGACCATCATGAAAGACGGAACCACACCGAATTCCACTTGGGCCAGATCGGGGCCGCCACCGGCCGCCAATGCCGAATAAAGCTTCGGATAGCCGCCCTGATTGCCGCCTGGAATCCAGACCGTCTTGACCTGAACGTTGGGATTCGCAGCATTCCAGATATCCGCAACGGACTGCAGGTCCTTGAGCCACGACCAGTAGGTCAAGGTGATCTTCTCACCGGTTGCGGATGCAATTGTGGGTGCGGCATTGACGGAATTGCTTCCCGGAGTGGCACAGGCTGACAGGAGGCCGAGTGCGGCGGTGCCAAGGCCGGCCTGCAGCATGTGTCGTCTCGTGATGGGTGGCATGCTCTCTCACTTCATTGTGTGGGTGCCGGCGGCTCCGGCCGGCTTGCACGGATGCGGACCGGCGGGCTGGACACACTCCTTTTTTGGGAGTGACAAAAAACTATCACAAATATCGAGTGGTTACTCGAATTTCGCCGAAGGTGCTTCGCAATGTGCACTAGGCTGTCTCAATATGACCACCACTCCAGTTGCCAAGTCCGCCAAACGTGGTCCCTACGCAAAATCAAAACAACGCAGGGAAAGCATCGTCACGGCGGCCCATGAGGTGTTTGCCGCCCGCGGCTATTGGGGCGGATCGTTGCAGGACGTGGCCGATACCGTGGGCATGAGCCAAACGAGCCTGTTGCACTACTTCCCGTCCAAGAGTGAGCTGCTGCTGGCCGTTCTGGAATGGCGCGACGGCGTCACTGGCAGCGGAGAGGCCCGCGATCCCGAGGAAGCCCTTGTCGACGCCGTCATCCGGCAAGCCCGGTTCAACGAGTCAATCCCCGGCGTCATCGAGCTGTACACCGTCCTGTGCGCGGAATCCGTGACGGAAAACCACCCGGGACTCGACTACTTCACGGAACGCTATGAACGGTTGCGCCGCAGCTATACCCGAAAGTTTTCAGCGCTCGCCGACGAGGGGCGTCTGCGCGAGGGTGTCGATCCGGAGCGGGCGGCGGCAAGCCTGATCGCACTTTGGGACGGCATCCAGACGCAGTGGCTCATGGCACCGAAGAGCGTTGACATGGCCGCCTGCCTGCAGGACTACCTGAAGCTGGTCATCCTCCCGGAATAGGGCCGCACTGGCGGACTGTGGTGCCGGCTCTGGCCCACGAGCCCGAGGAATGAACCCAAGTGTTGGGCCCACACCCCCTGGCCACGCGCGCCCGTTGGCCCCACGCGCCCGTTGGGCCCACGCGCCCGAGGGGCCCAATGTGCAGCCGCGCCAGCGGCTGCACATTGGGAGGGCGTGGGGATTAGTTGGAGGCCATTTCTGCCACCAGTTCACGCACGACGGCGCGCAACTCGCCGTCGTTCGCGGCGGCTACACGGCGCTGACGCTGGTAGCCGGCGCCACCGGAAATAATCTTTTCAACACTCGCCAGCTCGTCGGCGCAGCCCAGCTTCGCGGCCACAGGCTCCAACTTGTTCAACAGTTCCACGGTGTGCTCCGTGACCAGCTGCTCGTTGCCCGCGGCGTCCAGAATAATGATGGCGTCCATGCCGTACCGGGCAGCGCGCCACTTGTTTTCCTGAATGTGCCACGGCGGCATGGTGGGGATGGTGCCGCCGTCGTTCAAGGTGTTGGAAAAGTCTTCAACCAGGCATTGGGTCAGGGCCGCGAGGGCGCCGATTTCCTCCAGCGTGGACATGCCGTCGCAAATGCGCATCTCAATGGTGCCCAACCCTGCCACGGGCCGGATGTCCCAGCGGATCTCATTCGTCGCGTCAATGACACCCGTGGTGAACATGTCCTGGACATACTGCTCATACGCGGCCCAGTCCGGGAATTGGAAGGGCAGCCCTGCGGTGGGCAGCTGCTGGAACATGAGCGCGCGCTGCGAGGCGTAGCCGGTGTCCTCACCATTCCAATAGGGCGAGGAGGCGGAGAGTGCCTGGAAGTGCGGGAAGTAGTTGACCAGTCCGTCCAGCACCGGCATGGCCTTGGAAACGTGGTTGAGACCAACATGGACGTGCACGCCGTAAATGAGCATTTGGCTGCCCCACCACTGCGTCCGATCCACCAGCTTCGCGTAGCGTTCCTTGTCCGTGACGGCTTGGCTGCGGGGGTTGCTGAACGGGTGGGTGCCGGCGCTGAGCAAATCCAGGCCCAGCGGTTGTGAAGCTGCCCGAAGAATGTTCAAATTGCGGCGCAGGTCATCGGTTCCCTCGGCCACGGTGTGGCTGACTCCCGTGACCAACTCCACAGTGTTCTGCAACATCTCACCCTTGATGTGGGGGTGTTCGCCGTCGCGCCAGACATCTGGGTCGGCCGCCTTGATGTTGGCGAAAACATCATCGGCACGGGCAGCAAGTTCGCCGGATTCTGCGTCGACGAGCGCAATTTCCCATTCCAGGCCCAGTGTGGACTGTTCTGATTTGGCGAAGTCAATCTTCACGGGTGCGCCCCCTTGGCAATAAGTGGATTTGTGGGGTGATGCGGCAAGGGTGCCTGCTGCCTTCTGATTGTAGTTCAGGATTCACGGCACAATGGAAGGATGCCAATCCTGAACAAAGACATGACCCTGTGCATTTCCCTCGCCGCGCGGCCCAGCAACATTGGCACGCGCTTCCACAACTATCTTTATGATGCCTTGGGCCTGAATTTCATCTACAAGGCCTTCGCACCTGCCGATCTGGCCCAAGCAGTGGCCGGGATCCGCGGCCTGGGCATTCGCGGCGCAGCCGTGTCCATGCCGTACAAGGAAGACGTCATTGCGCTCGTTGACGTCATGGATGCCTCCGCCGCAGCCATCGATTCCGTCAACACAATTGTCAACACCGGAGGCGTCCTGACCGCCTACAACACCGACTACCTGGCCATCGCCCGGCTGCTTGCGGAGCATGCCGTGGATCCCGGGTCCACCGTTTTGTTGCGCGGTTCCGGGGGGATGGCCAAGGCTGTTGCCGCCGCCATGCACGACGCCGGATTTGCCCACGTCACGATTGTGGCCCGCAACGAGGCGCGGGGCCGGGCCCTTGCCGCGCTGTATGGTTTCGCCTGGTTGGCGGAGGTGGGAACCGCCACGGCAGGGATGCTCATCAACGTCACGCCCCTGGGCATGGCAGGCGCCGACGAATCGGTGCAGTCCTTCGATGATGCTCAGGTGGGCGCCGCGCACGTGGTGTTCGACGTCGTCGCACTTCCCGCCGAAACCCCACTCATCAAGGCCGCCCGGGCTGCGGGCAGGAAAGTCATTACCGGTGCAGAGGTGATCGCGATCCAAGCCGAGGAACAATTTGTGCTCTACACGGGCGTGCGCCCCAGCCCGGAATTGGTGCGCGAGGCCTCGGAGTTCTCCCGCACCCAGTAGCCGCCGCCACTTCCGCACGCTCCCTTCCCGTCGCTCCGTCAGCGATCGGGTTGTCCTTCCGGACGCTCCGTCAGCGATCGGGTTGTCCTTCCGGACGCTCCGTCAGTCTCAGGATGCAAACCCGGATGCAATGGCCGGCTGGATCGGCGCCTTCCGGAGCGCGTGCTTGATCCTCCGCACGGCCCCGTCGAACCCGTCGGCCAGATCCTCGCCAGTAAACACCAGCACTTGCCATCCGGCCGCCCGGAACGCTTTGTCTCGGCGGATGTCGCTGTGGCGTTGCAGTTCGTCCAAGTGGTGCGCACCGTCGTACTGCAGGGCGATCTTCCGGTCACGATAGCCAGCATCGGCGGAAGGGGACTTTGGTCCGTCCCAGAGTTTCAGCTGCAATTCCGGCTCGGGCAATCCGGCGTCGTGCATGGCCAGTCGCATGAGGGACTCGGGTCCGGAGTCGGCCCCGACACGCACAAGTTCCAGGGCTTGTCGGGCCCTGACAATGCCCTGCAGGTTCGGGTGCCGGCCCAGCATTTCCCCGAGGGATTTCGGCGTTGCGAATGGTTCGGTGCGGCCTTCGAATTCAGGGCGTGGAATTCTTATCAGCTGGTCTCCGATGCAGACCAGATCCTTCAAGGTGAGTGTGCCGGCCAGATCGAGCCAAGTCCGGGGGCGCGTGCTGATGTGCAGGTGTCTGTTGGTTTCCACCTCATCAGGGAAAGCTATTGTCTCGTGCCCTGATATCCCCTTCCTCCTCGCCCGCGAAAGATTTCTGGGCTTGCTCAAGTGCAGCGCATTCGAATCCGACAGCCACGGCGGCATGATGAGCTCGTGCAGGCGCGCAGCGGTGGAATGCGAAATCCATGCGCCGGGGGTGGCGGCACACAATGCCAAGGCAGCCTCCAACAAATCGAAATCCCATTGCGCCGGACGATAGAGGCCCTGGCTGACGTTTGCGTAGGACTTGCTTCTCAATTGATCCGGGGTGAGGCCAAGAGTACGTGCCTCGGCAAGCGTGAAGGGGGTGCTGGTTGCGGGGAGTTCGTCGTTGGGCTTCATGGACAAATTGTGGCCCAAAATGAGTGCGGCCGCAGAAGTTATCCACAGGCTGCCGGGGCGTTGGGGGAAACACCCCGAATGCTGCCGGGGCGTTGGGGAAGGGGGCGGATGGTTTCAGGCGGAGGTTTCGTGGGGCTCCACCACCACGGCGACCCGGTCCTCGCCAATGCGGGTCAGGACCAGAGTGGCCTTGTTGGGGCCCTTGCCGGAGCCCGTCAGCAGTTGCCGGCGCAGTACCTCCGGCGTGGTGGCGATGCCACGCTTCTTAATGTCCAGCACACCGATCCGGTTGGCCTTCACCCAAGCCTTCAACGCCTTGACGTTGAACGGCTTGACCTCCAAGACCTTGTAGCGGCGGGCCAACGGTGTGTGCTCGGGCTCGTCACTGGACAGGTAGGCGATGTGCTCGTCAATCAAATGGGCGCCCATGCTGCGCGCCAAATCCGCCACGAGCCCGGCCCGGATGACGGCGCCGTCGGGCTCGTAGAGGTAGCGGGCGATGGGCCCAACCTCGACGTCTTGGGCGTCTGGCGCATACGGGACGGAGCTGGTGATTTCATTCATGCCGGAGGGCCCCACCACCAGTGCGGAACGGCGGATGCCCGGGCGGGCCAACTGGTTGAAGTACAGGCCGGCCTCCACCACGTCGCCGTTCACGGAAATCCACTGTGCCTCTGCCGTGCCGGGGATGGCTTCGTGGGGGATGCCCGGCCCCATTTTGACGCCGACCGCCAGGCCGCGATCCGCCAGCGCTTCCACGAAGGACAGCGGCGGGGAGAATGCTTCCGGGTCGAACAGGCGCGTGGTGCCGGAGGTGCTGGTGGTGCGCCGGGCCGGGTCCAGCCACACGCCTTCGATGCCCGCCAAATCGGTCTCTTCGGCGCGCCCGCACACCACCTTGGCGTGAGGGAACGGCATGAGGTTCACGGTGGTGCAGGCTGCCGTGATTTCATCCATCTCCACTGCAGTGACGTTGATGTCCAAGCTGGCCATGGCGAGGGACTCAGCGCCCAGGCCGCAGCCGAGGTCGGCCACTTTGGTGATGCCCGCCGTCGTAAACCTTTGCGCGTGCAGGGCGGCGATGCTTAGGCGTGTGGCCTGCTCCAGACCGGCCTGGGTGAACAGCATCTGGCGGGCAAACTCGCCGAATTTTACTTCCGCCTTGGCACGCAGCCGCGCCTGGGTCAGTGCTGCGGCGACAAGTTCGGGGGAGTGCCCGGCCTTGCGCAGTGACTCGTTGAGCTTGAGGGACTCGGCCTCGCGGTAAGGGCCCAGTGAGGACAAAAGTTCCCAACCGGTGGGCGTGAGAAGAGGGGAAATTGCGTCGAGGGCCATGGAACAACCCTAACCGTCCTTCGATTATGACGAGCCTCACTTTTATTACGTGACGAATAAGTTGCGTAATTATTCGGTTTTGTATTAGCTTTTGATTAGACCTATTTAGGATTGCCTAAGCTAACCACCTCATCGGAGAATGATGACTTTGAAAAAGCACCTCCTCACGCTCGGTGCCACCGCCGCCCTCCTTGCCCTCACCGCCTGCGGCAGCCCGGCCACACCAGCTGCGGACGACGCCGTCAACAGCTCCGGCAGCGTCACCGTCGAGGACAACAACGGCAAGCACACCATTGCAACCCCGTTGGCCTCCGTTGTGGCCACGGACAACAGGACCTTCGAAACCCTCGAGGACTGGGGTGTGAAGCTCTCGGCAGGTGCCGTGACGCTCATGCCGGAGTCAAGCTCCTACAAAAAAGACGAGTCCATCACTGACCTGGGCAGCCACCGCGAGCCCAACCTCGAGGCCATCGTCGCCGTGGACCCCACCGTGATTGTCAACGGCCAGCGCTTCGCCCAGTACCACGATGACTTCGCCAAGCTCGCGCCCAACGCTGCGGTCCTGGAACTGGACCCGCGCGACGGCGAGCCCTTCGACGCCGAGCTGAAGCGCCAGATCAGCGTGCTCGGCGACGTCTTCGCCAAGGCGGACGAGGCGAAGGCACTCAACGCAGACTTCGACGCCGCCATTGAGCGCGTGAAGAAGGCCTACAACAAGGATCAGACCGTCATGGGTGTCATCACCTCCGGCGGCAACATCAACTACTCTGCTCCGGGCACCGGACGCACGCTCGGTCCGCTCTTCGACATCCTGGAGCTGACCCCGGCCCTTGAAGTCAAGGACGCCAGCACCGACCACCAGGGTGATGATATTTCTGTGGAAGCCATTGCCAAGTCCCAGCCGGATTGGATCATGGTCATGGACCGGGACGCTGCGGTGTCCGCCGAAGATGCCAGCTACAAGCCGGCCAACTCGCTGCTTGAAAGCTCCGAAGCCCTGAAGAATGTTCCTGCCACGCAGGACGGCAACATCGTGTACATGCCCGCGGACACGTACACCAATGAGGGAATCCAGACCTACACGGAATTCCTGAACACCTTTGCAGATGCCTTGGAAGGTAAAAAGTAATACTTGCTTTCCAGCCCAGCAGCGGGAGGCGGGAATTATCCCGGCCCCGCTGCTTTGCTGTCTGCCGGCTGGATCGTAAGGAGAGAGCTGCATGAGTGCACCATCGAAAGCCCGGCCGCAACGCGTGGACAGAACGGGCAAAACGAGCAAGGGCCGGTTGTTTGAGCCGAAGCTGCTTATCGGCATTGCCGTGGTCGCGGTGCTGCTTGTGGTCTCGCTGTTCACCGGCGTCTACGATATTTTCGGCGGGCAGGACGGCGGGGAAATGTTCGCCATCACCCGCATCCCGCGCACCATCGCCCTGGTTCTGGCCGGCGCCGCCATGTCCATGTCCGGGCTGGTCATGCAACTGCTGACACAAAACCGCTTCGTCGAACCCACCACCACCGGCACCACAGAATGGGCGGGTCTGGGCCTGCTGACCGTCATGCTGATCAACCCCAACGCCAGCATCATGGTCAAGATGGGCGGGGCGGTCTTCGCGGCATTCATCGGCACCATGATCTTCTTCCTGTTCCTGCGCCGCGTCTCGCTCAAAGCCTCGCTGACAGTGCCCATAGTCGGCATCATGCTCGGGGCCGTCGTCGGCGCTGTCTCCACCTTCATCGCCCTGCAAACCGACATGTTGCAATCCCTGGGCATCTGGTTCGCCGGCTCCTTCACCTCGGTCCTGCGTGGCCAATACGAGGTGCTGTGGATTGTGGCGCTGGTGGGCGTCGCCGTCTTTTTCGTGGCCGACCGCTTCACCGTCGCCGGCCTCGGCGAGGAAATCGCCACAAACGTGGGCCTGAATTACAACCAGATCATGCTGCTGGGCACCGGCCTGATCGCCATCGCCACCGGAGTGGTGACCGTGGTGGTGGGCAACCTGCCGTTCCTGGGCCTGATTGTGCCCAACATTGTCTCGATGTTCCGCGGCGACGACCTGCGTGGCAACCTGCCCTGGGTGTGCCTGCTCGGCATCGCCATTGTGACCGTCTGCGACATTGTGGGAAGAACCATCATCATGCCCTTTGAAGTCCCCGTCT
>JBBPZC010000072.1:0-8638 GCA_038199275.1 Actinomycetales bacterium | reverse complement strand
TCCAAATCGATGTCGTCAATTTCCCCCGGTGTGGCCAGGCGGTAGGCGTCGACGTGGACCAGGTCGGGGCCGCCGGGGTTGTCGCCGTCGGGCAGGTTCGGGTGGATGCGAACCAGCACGAAGGTGGGGGAAATGATGCCTTCGCGTACTCCGAGGCTGCGGCCCAGCCCCTGGGTGAACGTGGTTTTTCCCGCGCCGAGTTCGCCGCTGAGGATGATCATGTCACCGGCCTTGAGCAGGCTGGCGAGGTTGGCGGCCAGTTGTTGGGTTTGTGCTGCCGTGCTGGTGGCAAATTCCCAGGCGGTCACAGGACAGCCCCGTCCGCGGTGGGGGTCCGGCCCACATAGGTGCGCGGCACCCGGGGACTGATGCGGGTGACCACCTCATAGTTGATGGTTCCGGCAGCTGCAGCCCATTGCTCGACGACGGGTCCGCCGTCATCCCCGTTGCCAAACAACACGGCAGTGGCGCCAAGCGCGGAGCCGGGAACGGCCGCGTCGGTGAAGCGGGCGCGGGCACCGGGACCTAAGTCAATGACCATCTGGTCCATGGCGATGCGCCCCACTACCGGGTAGGTCACGCCGTTGACGCGAACGGGTCCCCCTGTGGCGATGCGCGGGATGCCGTCGGCGTAGCCCAAGGGCACCAGGCCCAGCGTGGTGGCTTCCTCGGTGAGGTAGTTCAGCCCGTAGGAGACGCCTTGCCCGGCGGGTACGTCCTTGCACAGGGCGATCTGGGTTTGCAGCGTCATGGCCGGTTCCAGCCCGAGCTCAGCGGAGCCGAGATCCGAAAATGGGGAGAGCCCGTACAGGCCCAGGCCCACCCGGACCATGTCGAAGTGGGTGTCGGGACGGGTCAGCGTGGCCGGTGTGTTGGCGATGTGCCGCACCTCCAGCTGCGCGCCGGCGGCCTCCAACACGGCGATGGCCGCGCGGAAGTTTTCCAGCTGCTCGTCGGTTTCGGGGCGTTCGGGTTCGTCGGCGACAGCCAGGTGGCTGAAGACCCCCACCACGCGCAATACGCCTTCGGCTTGGTGCGCCAACGCGGCTGCCACCAGATCCGGCCACTCGCGGGGGGAGCAGCCGTTGCGGCCCAAGCCGGTGTCAATTTTCAGGTGGATGCGCGCGGGCCGCTGCAAGACCCGGGCTGCGGCCACAATGTGCTCGAGTTCCCAGCCGGAGCAGCCCAAGTCGATTTCCTGCGCCACGGCGGCGACGAAGTCGGTGTCCGGGGTGTGCAGCCACGACAGGATCGGTGCGTCCAACCCTGCCGCACGCAGGGCCAGGCCTTCGGAAACGTGCGCCGTGCCCAGCCACGATGCCCCTGCTTCAACAGCGGTCCGGGCCACTTGGATGGCGCCGTGCCCGTAGGCGTCGGCCTTGACCACGGCCATGAATTTGGCGGGTGCGCAGATCTCACGCAGGTGGCGGATGTTTTTGGCGATGGCGGACAGGTCAATGATGGCTTGCCGTTCCAGACCATAATTGGGCGCGGGAATCGGCACGACGGATGAGCTCACCCGCCCATTTTAGCCCTCATTGGTCCTGCAAGCCGGGCATGTGGCACCCGCCACACGCGCTTTCGCACGGTTCCTCGGCTCGCGGCGCATGTTTTGATGGACGACGCCGGGCTGCCGCGACGGCTCTGTCGGCGTCCCCGCTGGCACAGGCTGAGTCCAGCGTGCGGTTATTTGTAGGCCTCGCGGCGGTGTGCCACGCGGACCACGGTCACGAGAACGATTTCGTCGAAAACGTCGTAGAGCACCCGGTAGTCACCAATGCGAATCCGCCAAGCATGGGTTTCACCTGCCAGCTTCTTGCACCCTGGCGGGCGGGGATCGCGTTCGAGATCCTCAATGCCGGACAGAATGCGCCGCCGAACACCAGGGTCAAGCTTTCTCAGTTCCTTGGCGGCCGCGGTGGTGAATTCAACGCGGTAAGAACTCACGCGTCCAACTCAGCACGCAATTCGTCAAGACTGACGCGCCCCCCGTCATCGATCAACTTGGCGGCCCGGTATTCGGCGACGTCACGCAGCATCTCCAGTTGCTCCAGCAATTCAAAATCCTCGGGCCCGATCAGGACCGCCGCTGGCTTGCCATTCTTGGTGATTTGCACACGTTCACGACCGTAGTTGGCGCGGCCCACAGCATCGGCGAGACCATCGCGGAGGGCTCGAATGGTGAGAGATGAGGTAATCGAGTTCATGTCACCAGAATATCATTTGTGTACACAATCTACACTGTGGATCAGTCATGCACGGGATCAGTCATGCACGCCTGCGCTTACCGATGAGTTGGGGTCTGTGGAGTTCAATGCGCCCAGGCCCGGATCAGGCTGCCGGGCCTCCTTGCAGGACCTTTTGTTGCAGTTTTTCCAATGTGGAAGGCTCAGCGGCGATTTCCACGGTGCTGTTTGGCAGGTTCAGCGTCAGCACCATCAGCCCCAGGGGCAGATGGCGTGCCTTGTCGCCAGAGACGCGTCGCGGAGGAGTGCATACACCGACAACGTCCAAGGTTGTCGGCTTCCCGAGAGAGACTTCGGTGCCGTCCATAACCTCTTGAAACACGATCTGGTTTGCTTGACAAGTGGCGGTTCCACCTGCCCAGATGTCCTGCAACGAGCCCGGGCGGGAACCCGGGTATCTTAGATAGACGAAGAGGCCCCGCTTTTCCAATGCGCTCTTCCGCTTCCGAGCTTCCCTGAGATACAGGAAATACAGTCCGCCCCACCAGACGAGATTGAACACGGTCGAGAAGAGTCCGATGGTCCACGCGTTTCCGCTGGCTCTGTACGCTAGAAGTGACCCCAAAGTCATGAGTACGATTACCGTCGGAATGACGGCCGCCCTGTGCTGCCAGAGCCACTCCCGCATGTCTTGACCAAACTTTCTGTGGAGGACGGCCGATCTACCGGCCCAATTCCAGTATTCGTGGTCCCAGAATAGCCCACCCCAGAAACTGGACCGCTGGACACGACGTTTGGCGCCAACAATTGAATCCCTGTACAGGCTCCCGCGGTTGGTCCATAGTCGAGATATGAGAACGGCTGGAATTCTCCCGGAAGACGCCCCCGACCCTCGTGCCGAGTGGGTCGAGAGGCTGAAACTCATGCCAATTCCAGTGCTGGGGCTCACGCCCCAACCGTCTTTGGAGGACACGGACGCAGTGGGGCTTAGCTACGGCCAAGATGATCGCGGGTACAGCGAAATGACGGCGAGCATCACCTATACACTCTGGCGGAACCCGGACGACCGCTCCGACCCGGTAAACCTCGCGGACCTCGACGAGACGACACGCAGGTCTATCGAGGAAGTCCCGCCCTGGCCGCGGCCGCCCTGGCTGATCGAATCTGTGGAACGACTGCACTACCCACAGCTATGGGAGGCTGTGCGAACCACCTGGCATCGCGATCCCTCCGAACGTTCTTCGAACCAAAACCTATTGGCCGACCATGTCAACCACATCCTCATGAACATGTACCGGCAGGAACTCTGGCCGGGCAGCAACCCCTGGGACCAGCACGAGCCCGTCCTGACCGGACGGATGGTCAACGTCCAGGCCAGGACCCTCGTCAACGGAGCCGACATACCTGGCGCTGAGGTCGATACGGACGTGCATGTGTATGGCATCGGCGCCCGACTACCAGGGGGCGGCGTCGTGACCGCGGTGCTTCCACGCACCGAACTCAAGCACATTCAGGTTCAGTTCACGACCCGGAACTGACTAACGCACCCTGACTTTGCCCATCACAAAGCAGCGGCTAGGAAACTGTGCGCAGGCAGTGGGAAGATTAGTCAATCAACATTTCCGCGCACAACCGGCCAGGAGGAAGCAGTGCACCAGGTACGCCGCGTCGCCATGCTCTCCCTGCACACCTCGCCCCTGGAACAGCCCGGTGGCGGCGATGCCGGGGGGATGAACGTGTACGTCCGGCATCTGGCTTTGGAATTGGCCGCGACCGGTGTGGCCGTGGACATCTACACCCGGCGCACGGCTGTCGGACAGCCGGACAGCGTGGCAATGGCCCCGCACGTGAACGTCCACCACATCACCGCCGGGCCTTTCGCCAAGGTGTCCAAGGAGGCCCTGCCGGAGCTGGTCACCGAGATGGCCGACGTCGTTGCCGAGCACATTGCGGCCCTCCCCGGCGAACCGACCAACGTCATCCACTCGCACTATTGGGTTTCAGGCATGGCCGGGATTCTGGTGGCCAAGCGCCTGGACCTGCCTCTGGTGCACACCATGCACACCATGGCCCGGGTCAAAAACCACCACCTCCCCCTGGGCCAGATCGCCGAGCCGGGCATCCGGGAGGACGGCGAGCAGCACATCGTGGCAGCGGCAACGCGCCTGGTCGCAAACACCACCGCCGAAGCTGCCGAGCTCGAGCGCCATTACGACGGTTGTGAGCAGCGCATCGACGTGGTCTCCCCCGGCGTCGACCTGAAGATTTTCAAGCCCGCTTTCCGCGACCGTTCCCGCCAGCAATTGGGCATCTCCCCGAGCCGCTTCCACGTCCTGTTTGCCGGGCGCATCCAGCGGCTGAAGGGTCCTCATGTGCTGATCAAGGCGGCCGCCCTTCTTCGTGCCGAACGTCCGGACATCGATCTGCAGATCTCGTTCCTGGGCGCCCGCAGCGGCAGCGAGAAGTATGATCTTCCCGCCATGATTGACGACGCCGGACTGGCCGGTGTTGCTGCCATCCACCCTCCCGTTGTGGCTGGTGAGCTGGCGGACTGGTACCGCAGCGCCGATGTCGTCGCCGTCCCGTCCTCCAGCGAATCCTTCGGACTGGTCGCGCTGGAAGCCCAGGCGTGTGGCACGCCGGTCATCGCCACCAATGTGGGCGGACTGCCCCGAGCCGTCAGCGACGGGCGCACCGGTCTGCTGGTCAATGGCCGTTCATCCAAGCTATGGGCCGAGGCCATCGCTTCCCTGCACGACTTCAGTGCTACGCGGGCGGACATGGGCCGGGCGGCCTCCGTATTTGCCGAAGCATATGGCTGGGAAAATACCGCCGCGCAAACCGTTCAAAGCTACGATTTGGCACTGACGTACCAATACATCACCCCGCCCGGCTGCTGAAATCCCCACTGCGGTCCGGCTCTTTGCCCCGGGATCAGTCTTTTGGATAGTTCGCACCGCTAAAGCTGTGTTTAGGGTCACAAAACCACTCCGAGTCTGTAGCCTGTCTTGGGTAGCTGCGACGGTTGGGCATCCACCTTCATCACTCAGATTCCATGCCGTCCAGCATTGTTGTACCCGCCGGACGACGACGCCTGGCGGTGATCCTGTTGAAAGGTCCACACCACCATGAAACGAACGGGAAGAACTCTCTTTCGAAACCGGGGGATACTGAAAGCCGCTGCCGTGTGCGCCGGCTTGCCGCTGCTTCTGGTCACCGTGGGGGCGCTGCCTGCCTCGGCCACCCCAGGCGGGCAACCCTCCACCACACTCAGCCAAACCAGCACCTCTCCGCTGTCCTTCGAGGATGGCCGATACATCGTTGTTCTGGCTGAGAAGTCCATTGCCATGTACGACGGCGGCACGGCCGGACTTGCTCCCACGAAACCTGAGGCCGGGAAAAAGCTTGATTCGAACCGGCCCGCGGTGAAGCAGTACAAGGCCCACTTGGAGAAGAAGCAAGCCTCCGTGGCCAAGGCGGAAAACGTGAAGGTCAAGCGCACCTTTACAGCAGCACTGAACGGCTTCTCCGCGGATCTGTCCGCCGAGCAGGCCCTGGCGCTGGCGAAGGACCCGGACGTCCTGGTGGTGGCACCCGACACCGAAAACGCCCCGGACTACTCCAGCACCGATTTCCTGGGACTCAGCGGCGAAAACGGCAGCTGGAACACCGACTTTGGCGGTCAGGACAAGGCTGGCGAAGGCATCGTGGTGGGCGTCATCGATACCGGCTACACGCCGTCCAGCCCGTTCTTTGCCGGCGACGAAGTCCAGCCCCTCACCGGGGAACCGCAGGTGGGCGTCCCCTACCGCACTGACGACGGCAACATTGCCATGCTCAAGGCCAACGGCGACACGTTCTCCGGCGAGTGCCAAAAAGGCGTGGAAACCGGTGCCGATTTTGACGGCAGCGCCTGCAACTCCAAGGTGCTCAGCGCACACTACTTTGCCGACGACTTCCTCAAGTATGTAGCCCCGGGCAACCGTGCACCGCAAGAGGTCCTCTCCCCCGTTGATGTGGCAAGCCACGGCACCCACACCGCCAGCACCGCTGCCGGCAACGCGAACATTGAGGCCTCCATTGGAGGCCGCGCCATGGGCGTCACCAGCGGTGTCGCCCCCGCGGCCAAGCTCTCCGTGTACAAGGTCTGCTGGGAAGATACCGATCCCGACTCAGGCGGCTGCTATTCATCCTCCTCCGTTGCTGCCATCAACCAGGCCATTCTGGACGGGGTGGACGTGTTGAACTACTCCATCTCCGGCAGCACAAGCACCACCACCGACCCGGTCTCACTGGCATTCCTATCGGCGACCTCGGCTGGAATCTTTGTGGCCGCATCGGCCGGAAACTCCGGCCCCACGGCCGGAACCGTCAACCATGGCGCCCCCTGGGTGACCAGTGTTGCAGCAACCTCGTTCTCCTCCGAGCTGCAGGGCACGGCGGAATTTTCTGACGGCACCAAGTACCGCGGTGCCAGCATGATGGCCCACGGCGTGCCCGCAAGCCCCGTCGTGTTGGCCGCAACGGCCGCCGCCGCAGGTGCCCCCACCCCGGAATTGTGCGGACCCAACTCATTGGATACCGGTGCCGTAACGGGCAAGGTTGTTGTCTGTGATCGCGGAGTCATTGACCGCGTCGCCAAGAGCGAAGAGGTCAAGCGCGCGGGAGGCGTGGGCATGATCCTGACCAACGTCACGTCGTCGTCCGAGGACGTTGATCTGCACGCCGTTCCCACGGTTCACGTGAACCCGCCGGCCACACAGGAGATCAAGGACAAGGTCACGGCCAACCCCGACATTCTCGTGACCCTGGTGGACACGGATACCACGGGCCTGCCCGCGGAGCCCCAGCCACAGATTGCCGGTTTCTCATCCCGCGGCCCGCTGGGCGCAACCGGTTCCGACCTGCTCAAGCCCGACGTCGCCGCACCCGGTGTCGCCGTACTTGCCGGAGTCTCCCCCATCGCCACCGGTGGGGACCAGTTCGGCATGATGTCCGGAACGTCCATGGCCTCCCCGCATGTTGCCGGATTCGCAGCACTTCTGAAGGCCAAGAACCCCACCTGGTCCCCCGCCGTCGTGAAGTCCGCAATGATGACCACCGCCACCGACGTGGTCAATGCAGACGGCAGCAAGAACACCGATCTCTTTGCCACCGGCGCCGGCCAAACCGCCGTCGTCAAGGCTCTGACACCGGGTCTTGTATACGACGCAGGCGACACCGAGTACCTGAAGTTCATTCAGGGCACCGGCCTGGATCTGGGCATGGAAGGCTTGGGCAGCACCGCACCCCGCGACATGAACCTGGCCTCCTTCGCCGTCGGCAGCCTCGCCGGCAAGGTCACGGTCACCCGCACCGTCACCGCGCTGACCCCGGGCCTGTACCGGGCAGTCGCGAACGTCCCTGGCGTCAACGTCAAGGTCACTCCGTCCGTACTGAATTTCTCCACTGCGGGAGACAAGCGGACGTTCAAGGTCACCTTTGAAAACGCCTCGGCCGCGACGGATGCCTTCGCCATGGGCTCCCTGAGCTGGCAGGGTGCCGGCACCACGGCAACCTCACCTGTTGTGGTCCGCCCATTGCCGGTCCTGGTGGCCCCCGAGGTCGCCTTCAGCTCCGCCAAGTCCACCGACTCGGCGGAACTGCCCGTGGTTTCGGGCACCAACGAGCCGATCGCGATGACGTTGGACGGGCTGTCAAAAGCCGATTCCAATGCCATCGAACTAGTTCCGGGCCCGCTGGCTACCGTCACGAACCCGTCCAACTTCGTGAAGGAAGTGAGCGTGCCGGAGGGGACCAAGCTGGCCAAGTTCCAGGTCATCTCCTCGAATCCCAATGCGGACTTCGACATGATTGTCTTCAACCCGCAGGGCCAGTACAGCGATGTCCGGACCGCCTCTTCCAGCGAGACCCTTTCGCTGACCAACCCCGCTCCGGGAACGTACACGGTGCTGGCCAACCTGTACTCGAGCGCTGATGGCGGCCCGGTCAAGGCCACCGTTGACGCTGCAGTACTCGGCGCCAACGCAGGGAATGCCTCAGTATCCCCGAACCCGCTGAAGCTGCGCAACGGCAAGTCGGGCAACGTGACCCTCGGGTGGACCGGGCTCGAGCCGGGCTCCTACCTGGGCCGCATTTCCTTCGGCGACGGCGGAACCGAGACGTTTGTTTCCGTCCTCATCACGGCCGATGGCAGCGCGGTTGTGCCCGACGACGGCAAGAAGAACAAGGGTAAGGGCCATGGCAAGGACAAGCCGAAGAAGGGCAAGGACAAGTCTTCGGTGTTCCTCACCGATCAGGCACCTGCTGATCTGTTGAAGTAGGGATTTCCTTTCCCAACTGAGCCCACGCACGTCGGGGGGCCACCCCCCCGGCAGGGGGGCGGCCCCGGGGGGGGGTTTGGGGTGGCCACCCAGGCCTTGGCAGGCAGGGGGGGGCAGGGGTGGCCGGAC
>JBBPZC010000071.1:0-15419 GCA_038199275.1 Actinomycetales bacterium | reverse complement strand
CCGGTGCTTGCCGTGCGCTGACGCCTTCCGTTATGCCGGAGGTTTCCCGGGTGCGCGAACGCATCAGCAGATCCGGATGTGTTTGTACCGTTTGCGGTATCCAGGCCGGGGCCACGGCCTCAGGTGCCTGCTCCGGCAGTGGGTCGGCAGTGTTGGCGGGGACCACTGAGGCGGCTACGGAGTCGCCATGCCAGAGCGGATCCACAGCATGGGTTCCCGGCACATCGGCGGCGTTGGCCAGGGGCGCGGCAAGCAAGTTCAGGCTGAGGAGCGTGCCCACCATCCGTCGCATGAAGGCGGGGGCAAAGGATCCACTGATGGAGGCAACCCTCCGCGAACCGCGGGCGTGGGCAATGGCGCTGATGAACGCGCACACCATGGCACACAGCCACCAGCACAACAGCGCGATCCCGGCCCCCGCCGCGCCAATTCCCAACAGTTCCGGCAGTGCCAGTTCGGCGCCCCTGCCGGAGCTGTGCCAATGCAGGCGCAACAGTGAGCATCCGCTGAACACCAGGGAAGCGCCGAGGAAGACAATAGCTGCACTCATGAAAAGGTCTGCTCGTGTTTGCCGCTTCATATCAACTCCTTGTTGAGCCTGTTTGACGATGTTTGATACTCATTGAACGTGTTGATTCCAGTTTGAGCCTTTAGGTGATGTTGTGTCCATAGCAACGGTGACATTTGTGGATAACCCGCGGCAGGAGGATGTTGACGGATGTGTGCAGGCGGCTTAGCGTGACGCCATGCGATGGGAACTGCTTTTTGCTGATCTGGAAGCCCAGATGCATGCCGCCTCACAGCTGGAATTGGAGCAGCGGGTCAATGAACTGGCCAGGATTGAGGCCTCGCAATTGACGCTGTCGGAGGCACTGCGCGGTTCCGTGGACACTCGCCTGTCCATTGTCATGGGCAACGGCACAGCATTTCACGGGCGCGTGGCAATGGTGGAACCGCAGTGGTTGCTGCTCAACGAAGGCGACCGCTCCATTATTCTGCCGCTGGCGAAGGTCATCCGGGTGCAGGGCCTCGGCACCCGGCGGACCAAAACGACGTCGAACATCCCGTTCACCCTGCCGGCGGCACTGCGTGTGCTGGCCAGAAACAGGTCCATGGTGGTGCTTGACCTGGACGGGGTGCGCGGCGGAAGCATCCGCGGCGTGCTGGATGCGGTTGGCGCTGATTTTGTGCAGTTGATGCAGCTCGCCGACGGCGTGGGCCGTGACGGCGGCAACCGGCAAGGCAGCGTGGTGGTGCCCATCGCGGCGTTGTGTGCCATTGCGTCCTCAGGCGAGAACGAGTTTGGCTAGGGTTCGCCTATTCGGAGACGGAGTGGGAGCGGGAGTGGGCCGGCGCGGTGTCTGCGGACAGCATGGAACGGGCCGCGGCATGGCGCTCGTCAATGAACTGCTCAAATTTTGCCGAGTCCACACGCCACTGGCCGCGTCCACCAATTTGGAAGGCCGGCAGTTCACCGCTGTGGACCAAGGCATAGCAGGCGGCTGCCGAGATCTGCAGCTGTTCGGCGACGTCGGCCAATGTTAGGAAGCGTGGCATGATGCCATTATCCCCTCTTAGACCCTGTTTGAACAGCTTGAACGGCGATATCCACAGGCATGGTTGTCCACAGAATTCGGCGGGTTCCGCGCAGGGTCTTTCAACGACGCTCATTCGGCGGTACAAATGATAGACGGCGGCAAAGTATGTAAAGGCTGCCCACACTGGATGCACCATGGCTGCCTGGTATGACGGCCGGCACCATGTGGCGGTTCATTTCCGCAGGGGGAGACTATGGTGTTGGACTCTCAAGGCACCGCGCCACGATTGACGAAGCCGTCATGGAAAGATCCCCGCCTGCTCATTGGCATCCTCCTGGTGCTGGCCGCCGTGGCCGGGGTGGTGGCGCTGGTGGGAAGTGCCGGGAAAACCGTGCCCGTTCTGGTCGCAAAGGAATCCCTGGTGGTGGGGCAGAAGCTGAACGACGATTCCTTCAAGGTCGTTCAGGTCCAGCTGGGGGAGGCGGACGCGAAGTATCTTGACCCCGGTGATGCCCTAGAAGAAAATGCCGTCGTCATCCGGATGGTCCCCAAGGACGAGCTGGTCCCACGTTCCAGCATCGGCCACACCGACGCCCTCGACAGGAAACCTGCCTCCGTCACTGTTGATGAACCGCTGCCGAAGGAAGTCGTGGTCGGGTCCCACGTAGACGTGTGGGTGTCGCTGCCCGATGAACGCAACAGCTTTAAAGCCCCGCAACTCATGCTGCCAGGTGCTGAAGTGGCGGCCATGAACGTTGCTGCCTCCTCACTTGGCTCGGGTCGGAACACACAGCTCATGGTCCTGGTGACAGATGAACAGATGCCCAAATTCCTTGGCGCGGTGGCGAACAAGGCCAAGGTTTCAGTGGTTTGGAATCCAGGAGCGGCCCCGTGAGCCCGTGCACAGTCGTCTCGGTGGGGGACACCCCGAGCGGTGTCGTCGCCGGGCTGGCCAGGTTTTCCCACGAGGTCCATGTGGTGCGCCAGTGCCCCGCATTGGATGAGCTGCTGGCCGCGTGTCAGAGCGGCCTGGCCCAGGTGGCGCTCGTTGCTGAATTCGGACAGGAGCTCACGGCCACACTGATCGACCGGCTCACGGCGGTGGGGGTCAGCGTGGTGGCGGTGGCGTCCACGGCGGAGGAGGCCACCAGGCTCAAGGGCATCGGCGCCCACGCCGTCAGTTCCCACATTGGCTCGCAGGAGTTGGTGGCGGTGGTGCGCGCCGCCGTCGAGGGGCGCAGACATCCGGGCTCCACTGGTTTTGCCGTCCCCGCCTCTGCGTCCTCACTGATGGACGACGCCGGGACCCGGCCTGCCGCTGCCACCGGAGCCTCCGCCGGTGGTGGCGGCGGTGACGGGAAGCAACGGGGCAAGAACGCCCGTCGGAAGCAGACCGGAGCTGGCGCCCGGAAACCCGGCGGCCAGGCCAGCCCCGGCGGTAGTGCCATGTCGGGGAGCACCGTCAGCAAGTCTGGCGCCGGTGCCGCTGCCACATCGGAGGCCGGTGCAGGAAGGGAGCGGACGCTCGGTACCTTGGTGGCCCTCTGGGGGCCCATTGGTTCGCCTGGACGCACCACCCTGGCCATCAATCTCGCGGCTGAACAAGCAGCTGCCGGGATGAAAGTCATGGTGATTGATGCCGATAGTTACGGCGCCAGCATCGGAGCGTCGCTTGGCCTGCTGGAGGAATCGGCGTCTTTTGCCCAAGCCTGCAGGTCCGCGGACCAGGGAAACCTGACCACTGCACGCTTGGCTGCCACGTCAACGCGTGTGGTGTTCAAGGGTGGTACGTTTTTGCTGCTGACCGGGTTGACGCGTTCGGACCGGTGGCCGGAGCTGCGGGCGTCCGCCGTCGAACGCGTTCTTCAGCTGGCCCGGGAAACCATGGACCTGGTGGTGGTTGACTGCGGGTTCGCGTTGGAGAATGACGAGGAACTCAGCTACGACACGGTGGCGCCACGTCGCAATGCAGCGACCCTGAAGGTGCTTGCGAAGGCGGACATTGTGTTTGCCGTGGGCAGTGGCGACCCGCTGGGCATCCCGCGGCTGATTCGGGGGATGGACCAGCTGGCCACACATTCACTGGCAGCCGAGGTGCGGGTGGTGGTGAACAAGGTACGGCGCAAAGCTGTGGGCGGCACCGCGGAAAAGTCGTTGTTGCAGGCATGGGAACGGTTCGGCCCGGGGCCGGCCATCAGCCACTTCCTGCCCTGGGACCATGAACTGACGGACAGGGCACTGCTTGAGGGGCGGCTGCTGCTGGAGCTGGAACCAGAAGCGGCCCTGCGGCGTGCCATCCGCGACATCAGTTGTGCAGACGACCAACGGAAGACAAAACTGCTGTAGCAAACGCCACAGCACGCGCCAGCGTTGACAGCTAGGCTAAATGACAAGGGCTGCAAAGAAGCGGTCTTATTCTCTTTGACGGAGGCGTTATTTCATGTCATCGCACGCACCCAGCCACGATGCCGGGCAGGATCAAGCACGTTTCGGCGGGCAGTCTTTTTTTGAAGACTACTTTGTGCAACTGTCCGAAGAGGATGCCGGGCGCTACGACCCGGCACTGCTGAGGGCTCGGGCCTGTGCCCACCAGGAACTGGCTGTACACCGCACCCCTGGGGCGCCACTGCTGGAAGTCCGCGATGAAGCGGATGCCAGCGTTCTGTATATCATCACAGATGACATGCCTTTCCTCGTTGACTCGGTCAGCGCCGAACTGGTCCGGCAAAACCTGGCCATCCACTTGGTCACCCACCCGGTGTTCGTCGTCGGCCGCGACAGGAAGAGCCACGAGCTCACCTCGGTGACCAAGGTGCCCTCCCACGCCGGTGTTGCCAGCGGAGACACCTCCGCCATGCCGAACCTTGCCCACCTCCTCGGTGATGGCGAGAACAGTTCCTACCTCGAGTCGTGGATTGCCATCGAGATCCCACCCACCAGCGACACCGAAAAGGAAGAACTCCTGACCGGCCTTGCCAAGGTTTTGGCCAACGTGCGTGCCGCCGTCGAAGACTGGCCTGCGATGCGCGAAAAGGCGCTCAGCCGTGCGGAAATCCTGGCCACCGTGCTGGCAGGGGAATCTCTCGTGGACCTGCGCGAGGCCGAAGACCTGCTGCACTGGATGGAAGCGGACAATTTCACCTTCCTGGGCTACCGCGAATACGACCTGGACAAGCGCGACGGCGAGGACGTCCTGGTCAATCGGGAAGGCAGCGGCCTGGGCCTGCTGCGCGACGGCTCCAGCCATCCCACCGTGCAACACCTCACCACCACCGGACAACGCAAGGCCCGTGAAAAACGGGTCCTCGTGATCACCAAGGCCAACTCCCGCTCCACGGTCCACCGCGGAGCGTACTTGGACTACATCGGTGTGAAGTCCTTTGACTCCCAGGGCAACGTCAACGGTGAACAGCGTTTCATCGGCCTGTTCTCCTCGGCGGTCTACACCGGCTCGGTGCGCAACATCCCCGTGGTTCGGGAAAAAGTGGATGCCGTGCTGCGCCACTTCGGCTTCCCGCCGAACTCGCACTCAGGCAAGGACTTGTTTGCCGTCCTTGAAACGTACCCCCGCGACGAACTGTTCCAGATCGAGGTTGCGGACCTTATCGAGATCGCCGAGGGCATCCTGAGGTTGGCCGAACGCCGTCGGACACGGTTGTTCCTGCGCCCGGACATTTACGGGCGCTTCATGTCTGCCCTGATCTATATTCCCCGCGACCGTTACACCACGGCCGTGCGGCACCGCATCGAACAGGAACTAACGCGCACCTTCAGCGCCGTCTCCATCGACTTCGAGGCGCGCATGAGTGAATCGGCGCTGGCCCGGCTCTTCTTCCGGATCCGGCTGCCCAAGGATTTCAAGGTGCCGGCCGATTTGCATACGGCAGAACTGGAACAGCGGCTGGTGCGGGCAGCACGGTCCTGGCCCGAGGGCATCGGGCAGGTGCTTCGTGATTCCAGGCCGCGTGATGAAGCAGACAGGCTCGTCAACAAATGGTCCGAAGCGTTCCCGCAGGGGTACCGGGTGGACTTTGAGGTTGAGGACGCGCTCTCCGACATTGGCCGCTTTGAGGAATTTGACGCCGTCTACAAACAGACCATCGCCACCGGCGAAGCACCGGAAAAGTGCCCGCCGGGCATGCACGTCTATGTCCCGGCCAGCGAGGGCGTCGAAGAGAAGGCCCTCGCCGAGGACGCGCGCGTGAAGCTGTACATGGCGCACCCGCAGAGCCTGAGCAAGATCCTGCCGTTCTTCCACAACCTGGGACTTGAGGTGCTCGATGAGCGCCCCTTTGAAATTGAAACCGCCGACAAACGGGACTTCTTCCTGTACGACCTTGGTTTGAGATATCCGGCCGGCGTTGATCCCCTGGCCACCGCCGAATTGCTCAAGGAAGCCTTTGGTGCCGCCATCTCCGGTGCCAGCGAGTCGGACAACTTCGATCGTCTGGTGCTCACCGAGGGCATGCACTCGCGTCAGATCGTCATCCTGCGGGCCTACGCCAAGTACATGCGGCAGATGGGCAACACCAACTCCTTCGGGTTCATTGCCGACACCCTGTTGCACAATGTTGCCGTGACCCGCGGGCTGGTTGAACTCTTCGAGGCACGCTTCAGCCCGTCCGTGGCCGACGAATCCCGGGCAGCGTTGCAAGGCGAAGTCCATGAACGCCTGAACGCCGCGCTGGAGAACGTACCCACCCTTGACGCCGACAGGGTGCTGCGCACCTTCACGAACCTGGTGGATGCAACACTGCGCACCAACTATTACCAGGAACGCTCCTACCTCAGCTTCAAACTGGACCCGACCGCGATTGACGGGCTGCCCGCGCCGCGGCCCATGTTTGAAATCTGGGTTTACTCCCCGCGCGTCGAGGGCACCCATCTGCGCTTCGGCAAGGTGGCCCGTGGCGGCCTGCGTTGGTCGGACCGCCGGGAAGATTTCCGCACCGAGGTGTTGGGCCTGGTCAAGGCACAGACGGTCAAGAACGCCGTCATTGTGCCCACCGGGGCCAAGGGTGGTTTCTTCGCCAAGCAGCTGCCCAACCCGGCCGTTGACCGCGGCGCATGGATGAGTGAGGGCAAGGAAAGCTACAAGGAGTTCATCCGCGGCCTGCTCGATGTCACAGACAACCTGGTCGCTACAGACGAGGGCGAAATTGTGGTGCCGCCGCAGAACGTGGTGCGCCACGATGGCGACGACAGCTACCTGGTGGTGGCTGCCGACAAGGGCACCGCGTCGTTCTCCGACACGGCCAACGCCATCTCCGCCGAATACGACTTCTGGCTCGGCGACGCCTTCGCCTCGGGCGGTTCCGTCGGTTACGACCACAAGGCCATGGGCATCACGGCCCGCGGTGCATGGGAGTCCGTCAAGCGCCACTTCAGCGAGTTCGACGTCGACACCCAGTCACAGGAGTTTACGGCAGTTGGCGTGGGGGACATGTCAGGGGACGTGTTCGGCAACGGCATGCTGCGCACCCGCCACGTGCGCCTCATCGCGGCGTTTGACCACCGCGATATTTTCCTGGACCCGAACCCGGAACCCGGTGTTGCCTTTGATGAACGCCAGCGTCTGTACGACCTGCCGCGTTCCTCATGGGAGGACTACAACAAGGAACTGATCAGTGAAGGCGGCGGCGTGTTCTCACGCGCGCTGAAGACCATCCCGATCTCCGCCGAAATCCGACTGGCCCTGGGCCTGCCCGAAGGTACGCTCAAGCTCAGCCCGCCGGAGCTGCTGCGCGCCGTGCTGCTGGCACCCACCGATCTGCTCTACAACGGCGGGATCGGCACCTACATCAAGGCCAGCACCGAAAGCAACGCTTCCGTTGGAGACAAGGCCAACGACTCCATTCGTGTGGATGGTGCGGATCTGCGGGTGAAGATCATTGGTGAAGGCGGAAACCTGGGCATGACCCAGCACGGCCGTGTTGAGGCAGCCCTGCACGGGGTCATCCTGAACACCGACGCCATTGACAACTCCGCAGGCGTGGACTGCTCCGACCACGAAGTGAACATCAAGATCTTCGTGGACCGCATGGTGGCAGCCGGCAAGTTGGACCCGAGCGAACGCACCGCGTTCCTGATGTCCATGACGGAGGAAATCGGCCACCTGGTGCTCGAGGACAACATTGAGCAGAACGTGCTGCTGCTCAATGACCGCCAGCGCGTGGTGGAATGGAGCCCGAGCTACGAACGGTTTATGGATTGGCTCGAAGTTCATGCCGACCTCAACCGTGAACTGGAGGCGCTGCCCAGCAACGCCGAGTTGGCCGAACGCCTGGCCGACGGACAGGGCCTGACTTCCCCGGAGCTCGCGGTCCTGTTGGCCTACGCCAAGATGGAACTGGCCACCGCCCTGAGCGCGAGTGACCTGGCCGATGACCCGTGGTTCAAGTCAACATTGCGAGGCTACTTCCCGAAGGAGGTCGCCGTACGTTTCGATGAGGAACTCGATTCCCACCCGTTGCGCAAGGAAATCATTGCCACAGTGGTTGCCAACGACATGGTCAACCTTGGCGGCATCACGTTCGCCTTCCGCGCCATGGAAGAGTCCTCGGCCAACGAGGCAACGGTTGCCAAGGCCTTCGTCGCGCTGCACGAGATCTTCGACTTCGATTCCATGACTGCCGCGTTGCGCGAACTGCCGCCGAGCTTCCCCACAGACCAGTGGTCCCGTGTCCACCTGGACATGCGGCGCCTGCTGGACCGTGCGGTGCGCTGGTTGATCAACGAAGGCATGGCGCAGCAAAGCGTTGCCGAGATCATTGACCGGTTCAAGCCGGTCGTGGCTTCCCTGAGCCACCGCATGGGCGACTTCTTCCAGGGCAATGACGTGGAACGGGTTGCCGCCTGGTACGCCGAGGCCAACTCCTTCAACATGCCGGAGGTGCTGGGGCGCCGCTGGGCGGAGCTCTTTGAAACCTTCCCTCTGCTGGATGTTGCCACGGTGAGCGAGGTTCTGCACGAACCGCAGGATGTGGTGGCCAGTGTCTACTACGCGCTGTACGACAGGTACGGCGTGGACGCACTGCTGGAGCGCATCACGGCGCTTCCCCGCAACGACCGGTGGCAGGCCCTGGCCCGCGCAGCCTTGCGTGACGATTTGTACGCCACCGCGGCGGACATGACGCGCAACGTCATGGACAGCACCGACGCGGGTGTCCCGCCCATGGAACGAATCCTGACCTGGGAAAGCCAAAACCAGGAACAACTGGACCGTTCCGTACGCATGTTTGCCGAGGTCAATGAGCTTGAACAAGACGATATGGCGTCCTTGTCGGTAGCATTGAGGCTCTTGCGTTCGATTGTGCGGCGCTAAACACGCCACCGTGACGTTGCGCCGTTCGGGCGCAACAGTTTGGCGGCACTCGCTGGTTTCAGCGGGTGCCGCCATCACTTCTAAGGAGCCTCATGGCAATTTTTGCCGACATGATCAGGGAAAGTTCCGGGCTGGGACCGGGCGACGCCGAATGGCTGCACCTTTTGGTGGGGGACTGGCAGATGATTGCCGATCTGTCCTTTGCCGACCTGGTCTTGTGGTTCCCTGCCGAGGACGACCGCGGCTATGTTGCACTGGCCCATGTCCGCCCGTCCACCTCCCACACCATGTTCCATGCCGACTTTGTGGGAGACACGATCCAGCCCGAACTGGCACCATTGGTGCAGGCGGCGTGGGTGAGCCAGAACATTGAGCGCTCCCACGAAACGAAAACTTGGGACCCGGACATGGCCATGCGGGTCGAGGCCATACCCATGGTTCGCAATGGTCACACCCTTGCCGTGATCACCACGCACATGGACCTGTCCAGTTCGCGCATGCCTTCACGCCTTGAACTGACGTATCGGCAGTGCGCCTACGATCTGTTGAAGATGGGCACCCTGGGACTGTGGCCGGACTTTGCATCTCCAACGGGATCGCGCCGAGGCGCGCCCCGGGTCGGGGACGGACTGCTGCGTCTGGACGTCGACGGGATAGTGCAATACGCGAGCCCGAACGGGGTCTCGGCCTTCCGCCGTCTGGGCGACGGAGAGTCACTGGAAGGACGCTCGCTGGCGGAGGTCACCACGGAGTTGCTCAAGGACCGCCGTATGGTGGACGAATCGCTGCCGCTGGTGGTGACCGGCCGGATGCCGTGGCGTACGGAAATTGAATCCCGAGGGGTCAGCCTGTCCCTGCGCGCCATCCCGTTGCGTGATGCCACCGAGCGTTTTGGTGCGCTGGTGCTGTGCCGCGACGTGTCCGAACTTCGCCGGCGGGAGCAGGAACTGGTGACCAAGGACGCCACGATCCGGGAAATCCACCACCGGGTAAAGAACAACCTGCAAACCGTGGCGGCATTGCTGCGCATGCAGTCTCGACGCATGCACAGCGAGGAAGGCAAGCAAGGTCTGGAACAGGCCATGCGCCGGGTGGCGACAATTGCGCTGGTCCATGAGACCCTGTCGCAGGGGCTGGCCCAAAGCGTCGACTTTGATGCACTCATCGACCGGCAGTTCCGTCTTGCCGCCGAGGTTGCCTCACCCTCCCAGCGTGTTCATACGGAACGGGAAGGCGCCTTCGGGGAACTGCCCAGCGATTTCGCCACTCCGTTGGCACTGGTCATCAACGAACTGGTGACCAACGCCGTCGAACACGGGCTGCAGGACCGTGAGGGAACCGTGTGGCTCAAGGCCCGCCGCTACAAGAACAGTGCCGGCGACGACGCCTTGACGGTGGATATTGCGGACGACGGCGTGGGGCTGCCGAAGGGGAATATTGCCGAGGGGCTGGGCTTGCAGATTGTGCGCACCCTCGTCACCAGCGAACTTGGCGGCACCATTGACTGGACCCCGCGTGAGGGTGGCGGCACCGTGATCACCCTGCACATGGCCTTGATCTCCCGCCACTAAGCTGCCCGTCTCCAGACGGCCGGGGGAGTTAAACAACCGGCCCGCAGCGTCAGGTGAAGTACCGCGAATTCACGGTGTTTCCCCCGGCGCTGCGGGCCGGTTTTAAGAAAGCCGCTGAGTTAGCTGGCGCGGCGTGCGCGGGCTGCGCGGCGCTTCATGGCGCGGCGTTCGTCCTCGCTCAAGCCACCCCATACTCCTGCGTCCTGACCGGATTCGATGGCCCACTTCAAGCAGGTGTCGATCACAGGGCAGCGACGGCAAACGCTCTTTGCTTCCTCGATCTGCAGAAGGGCCGGTCCTGTATTTCCCACGGGGAAAAACAATTCCGGGTCCTTGTCGAGGCAGGCTGCGCGACTACGCCAGTCCATGCTGATCACTCACTCCTTTTAGAACGGGAGGCATCTTGTGAAAAAATTCACGTTAGGCCACATAAGAAAGGGCCCTTCAAACGGGCCCGGTAGGTCATTACATTAAGGTTGTCATGTTAACACCGCGTAAACAAGAGGTTTGAGCGGAAATGTTGGCCTCCAGCCATGAGCGATGCGTCACAAGTGTGCAGGCCTTCCCGGCTTTCCTTCGGTAAACTCCGATAGGGTGCAGATGTGCAAAACGATCCCCAGAACCTCGCTGACGAGCCCGAATCAGACGCCACCGACGTCGCTGCATCCGATGCGGCCGCGAGCGGCCTGGTGCGTCCCACCGGTGTCGTTGTTATCGCCGTTGTTGTAGGACTGGAGGCCTTGGCACTGCTGGCTGTGGGTCTCTATTCGATCTATGCCGCCCTGACCCAACCTGTGTTTTCCCCGGCCAGCGCCATCTTCCTGACGGTGCTGCTGCTGGGCTTGGGTGCTGGTTTGGCGGCCGTGGCCGTTAATGTTTTCAAGGGCATGCGATGGACTCGTTCCGCAGCCTTTGTGTGGCAGTTGCTCATGGTGGCGATCGCTGTTCCGGCATTGCTGGAGGGTAACGTGGGCCTGGGCCTGGTGCTGCTCCTACCGCCCGTTGCTGCTGCCTATTACTTGTTCACACCCAAGGTTGTGGAGTACTCCCAGCGGACTGCCGCGGAAAACAAGGTTCTCTGACTTCTGCCGGAATCAGGATGACATTTTGGACCGGACCGTCTTCCGGCAGCGGGAATTGAAACCAGCCACTGCGGCCGCGGTCCAGCAGAACTGCCCGCCCGGGCGGCTCACAGCCTGAGGTGTCCAGACGGATACCAAAAAGGTCCGCGTCACCGGGGCCCTGCGGCATGAGCACGATTGCTTGCTGCGCGGTGCGCACACCCCATTCCATCGGGATTTTGGACAAGGCCGGGCCGGGGTAGGGGATCGCCGCCACAATGGACCCGCCGACGGCCAGGAATTGCGTGGCGGCAAACAGCTGTTGGGACGAAAGCGATGACGCATCATCGAGCAGCAGAATGGTTCCATTTCCCGCCCCGGCCGGCATTGCGTCGAACACGTTGCCCGTAGGGATCACGGCCTGTGCGTGAAGTTCCAGCATGGCGCGGATAAAGGTCGATTTTCCCGTGCCGGGTCCGCCAAGGACTGGAAGCACGCTGCCCGGAGTGAGGAGCGTTGACACACGATCAAGCCCGTCCCCGCCGACGCCCAACAGCAACTCCGGCCGCTGCACCGCAGCGGGGCTGCCCTGTGTTGGGCTGGCACTGGTTCGACCCGCACCCGATCCCTCACCCAGCAGGGCGCGGAACTCCGTCATACCCAACCGTGACGGCAGCTCCCGTACCAGCAGCATGTCCACTGGAGGTCGGCATTCCGGTTCCCTCTCCCGGTGCCTGCCCTTGTGGTCAGGTGCCTGAAGCTGCACCAGTTGGGCGATGTGCAGCGTTTCGGCCGCTCCAAGGTCGTCGGTTCCGTGGTGAGCGGACGGGAAATTGTTGATGGGTCCGGAAATGGCCGCCCTCCCGGGGAGTGGGTTGAAGCGGGGCAGGCGAGGCCACAGCATGGTTGATTCTGTGTTGCTTCCGTGGCTGAAAAACATCCTGTTGGGGATCGCCGCCAAAAATGAGGCCGACAAAAGTTCACGACCGCCGCCCACTGCCACCACCAAGTTGGGCGGGCTGAATCGGACCAGCTCAGCCAGCTCATCCTCTGTCCCGTGCCACGGGCTGCTGCGCAGCTTGTTTACCCAACGACCCCAATCGGTGATGCAAAGCAGGTGCAGTCGGGGATCGCTGCGCACCGTGCCGGCCAACCGCCGAATCAGGTGTGCCGCTGCGCGCAAGTTCCCAGGTGTCAGGCAGGCGCCTGTCCACGGACTCGAGCTGAACGGAGCCAGGGATCCATCACCGTCGAGCAAGTACAGAAGCGTTGGCGGGTGAGTGCCTGTGCTGGCATTGTCGGCCAAGGCCCGTCCTGCAACGAGTGCCGCGGCACGGGAGGTCTCCCGCACCGTACCGAACAAGGCCAGGTGCGACTGGCTGGCAGGATGCCACCGCAAGGCCTCCAGACACTGCCCTTGGGGAACATCCACCAGGCCCAGAGCCAATGCCGGTCCAGGCAGCGCACCAAGGAAGGTCGCTGCCGGTGCATGCAAGTATGCCTCGAGGTCGCCATCGCTGAGTACCAGCGGTAGATCCTCCGCCACCACGGCCGCGGCCGGCAGCTGTCCATTCCCGGCCGTCAACGATTCCTGCCACGCCCGATCCATGAGCTCGGCCACTGCGGCTACGTCACTGCCGCATTGCTGGGGTGAGGGTTCGCCGGTCTGGCCCCGGGGCTCCGCGGCCAGGCACTGGGCAGCAAGTTCCACCAATGGCAGTACACGTCCTTGGTACTTCGGCAATCTCAAGGTGGCGGTCTGGAATTCCGCGGGCGGGCTCCCTGCCCTACTGATGTAGGCCCGGCCCGGGGCGGCAACATCGATGGAGGCCGCCTGTGCCGTGCCAATGACATCGACCGAATCAAGCGACGACTGCACGCGCAGACAGATTGAGCTCGTGACGTTGGCCCGGATGTCGGCGCTCAGGGCGCCCTGCGGCCGTTGCGTGGCCATGACCAGGTGGATGCCCAAGGATCTGCCCACTGCGGCAATGCGCATGAGTTCATTCATGGCATCGGGAAACTGGTCAACCAGGACCCGGAACTCGTCGATGACAATCATGAGGTGCGCCATGGTGTGCCGGGGGAAGGAAGCGTCCTGCTGCCCGCTTTTCTTCAGCACACGGGCACGGTATTCTTCGCTGTCGCTCGCCTTCATCTCTGCCATGGCGGCCTCGCGTCGGTGCAGCTCAGCCCGTAGTGAAGACAAAGTACGGTCCATCCCGTGCCCGCCCAAATCCGTGATCAGCGAGCTGGTGTGCGGCAGCTTGGACAAGGCGCCCAGACCCGCTCCGCCCTTAAAATCTATGAAAACGAACTGCATGTCGGCGGGGGAGTGACAGACGGCCAGGCTGCCGACGAGTACGCGCAGCAACTCGGACTTTCCTGATCCGGTGGTTCCGGCGAGCAAAAGATGAGGGCCATCCTGGCCGAAGTCAAACATCATCGGAGCACCGCTTGCCGAGCGGCCAACTGGCACTGGCCGCAATGCACCACCGGCGGAGCTGTGCCAACTCTCTCGCAGCATCTCCGGGGTCGAGTGCTCCGGCCCAGGCAGGATGTTTGCTGCCAAGGTTTGCTCTCCTGGACCAGGGCTGGTGGCAGAATCCTTTCCTTCCCCGGTGCCTGGACCCGCTCCGGCCCGGCACCGGGCGTAGTTGGCAAACACCGTGGCCGGCACGCCATCGGGCACAAATTCCTCTCCGCCGGCATGGCCCGCCATCAGGTTCCCGGACGTGGTGATTGCAACGGAGTTGGGAACGGCCACAGTCGATTGCGCGGCGGGGAGACTCTGCAGTCCAGACTCGGAAAAGTTAAGCACAGCCACGCCCTCCACGTTCAGCAGTGATGGCTCCGTTGCCATGATGAGCATGACCAACACTGTGGAAGGCGAAGCGCCGGTGGACGGGCGGTTGCGGCATGAGTGCTCGAGGGCTCGCAATGCTGCGGCGGGTGAGGAGGTCAATGTGGTGAAGGGAAGCAGCCTCGCCGCAAGTGGCATGTTCTCTGGCTGCCCGAGCACAACAACAGGCACGGCCGCAGCGTCCAGCTGCATCAGGACGTAGTGCAGCATCGAGCGCAGGGCCGCGCCAGGGCCACGCAGCTGTACCGGTGTTGTCCCCAGCCGGACACAGACGGGCAAAAGCGGCACCTGGGGCGGCACGAATTCCGGATCGTTGGGCGTCAGGGTGACTGCGGCGCTCCGCATGCCCGTGCCCAGGCGCACCGCGATCCCGGTTCCGCGTCCTGGCGAACCGGACGGCACAACTTTGGTGTGGGCAGCAAGCAACAGGGTTCCCGCATCCGGGAACGTGAGCGCACGACGCGCAACGTCTTGCGCCACCCCACGGTCCACGGCTTCACGCAACGCCTTGCGGCGGCCCGATCCTCCCACCATCGGTACCACCAGGGTCAAGGCGCCCATGGCGGAAAATGCGAGGAACATCCATGAACCGGTGGCCATGGCCAGAACGACACCAAAGACAAGGGACACAAGAGCCGTGGCAGCCGTGGCAACCCTGCCGCGTGCCGGGCCGCCCTGATGTGGCACCTCCAGAGGACTCAATACGGATGCATCAAGGAGATCCCGGGCAAGGCCCGTAGAGGGAAACCCGGTGCTGGCTACGGGTTTCCCTCTACCTGAAGAGACAGAAGAGACGGAAGAGACGGGATCTTCTTGGAAGCGGAGTTCCACAATGCTCGAGCCGGCGCCAATGAGCTGGCCGACTTCAATCCGAACACAGCCCCTGACTGGCACCGCCGCCGCCCCCTTCGAACCAGCCCCCTTCGAACCGGCGGCCCGCTTCGCGCTCGCAGGCCGGTCAGTTCTGGCGCCGGGTCTGTCCGGGTATAACGACACACCTCCTGAACCGGATGCGGCGGCCAACGTAATGCTGTGCGGGCCCACGGTGAGCGTGCAGTGGTG
>JBBPZC010000070.1:0-6406 GCA_038199275.1 Actinomycetales bacterium | reverse complement strand
GAGGACGGCACCGTGCGCAAGCCCGGCCAGGACTACTACCTCAAGCCGATGAACTGCCCCATGCACAACTTGATCTTCCGCTCCCGCGGACGCTCCTACCGCGAACTGCCGCTGCGCCTGTTCGAATTCGGTTCCGTCTACCGCTACGAGAAGTCCGGGGTAGTCCACGGCCTGACCCGCGTGCGCGGCATGACACAGGATGACGCCCACATTTACTGCACCAAGGAGCAGATGAAGGATGAGCTCACCGAAACGCTGAACTTTGTCCTGTCCCTCCTGAAGGACTACGGGCTGAACGACTTCTACCTGGAACTTTCCACGAAGGACCCGGAAAAGTTTGTCGGCGATGACGCAGTCTGGGAAGAAGCCACCCGCACACTGGAAGAAGTTGCCACGGCCTCCGGGCTGGAACTCGTTGCCGATCCCGGCGGCGCCGCGTTCTACGGTCCGAAGATCTCCGTGCAGGCCAAGGATGCGCTGGGCCGTACCTGGCAGATGTCCACCATCCAGCTGGACTTCAACCTGCCCGAACGTTTCGAGCTGGAATACCAGGCTGCCGATGGCACCCGCCAGCGCCCCGTCATGATCCACCGCGCCCTGTTCGGCTCCGTGGAACGCTTCATGGGCGTGCTGACCGAGCACTACGCCGGCGCCTTCCCGGCCTGGCTCTCACCCGTCCAGGTTGTGGCCATCCCCGTTGCCGAGGCGTTCAACGATTACATGTTCGACGTCGTCGCGCAGCTTAAGCAGGCAGGTATCCGTGCCGAGGTGGACATCTCCAGCGACCGCTTCCCGAAGAAGATCCGCACCGCCTCCAAGGACAAGATCCCGTTTGTGCTGATCGCCGGCGGGGACGACGCCGACGCCAACGCCGTCTCCTTCCGTTTCCGTGACGGCAGCCAGGACAACGGGGTTCCCGTTGAAGAGGCCGTCCGCCGCATCGTCGAGGCAGTACGGAACCGCACGGCGTGAGCACTTTGGGTGGGGCCCCCGAGCCCGTTGTCGATGATTTTGAACTCCCCGGGGTTCCGGATGCCTTCCAACGACTCTGGACGCCCCACCGGCTGGCCTATGTCAAGGGCGGGCAGGAGCAGTTTGCCAAGAAGGACAGCTGCCCGTTTTGCGAAGCACCGGGACGCAGTGACGAGGAATCCCTCATTGTCCACCGCGGAAAGCTCGTCTTCGTGGTGCTGAACCTGTACCCGTACAACCCCGGCCACCTGCTGGTCTGCCCGTACCGCCATGTGCCCGATTACACTGATCTGACGCTGGAGGAGACGGCGGAATTTGCCGCACTTTCCCAGCAGGCCATGCGAATCCTGCGCCAGGTCTCGAACCCGTCCGGATTCAACTTGGGCATGAACCAAGGGATGACCGGCGGAGCCGGCATTGCCGCGCACCTGCACCAACACGTGGTGCCGCGCTGGGGCGGGGATGGAAACTTCCTGCCCATCATCGCCGGCACCAAGGCCATCACCCAGACCCTGGCGGATGTCCGCCAGCAGGTCTCCGAGGCCTGGGCGGCTGCCGATGTCGCGGCCGCTGGCGGTTCGGCCGCCGATGCCACTTCTGCCGGGAACGCGGAGGCCAACCATGCTGAATAAGTATGCGCGCGCCTTGTTCGCCGCCATTTTCACCCCAGTGGCCGCCATGCTGGTGCGCTGGAAGGTCTCCCCGGATGCCGTGACCATCATCGGCACCCTGGGTGTCGCAGGCGGAGCACTCATCGGGTACCCGATGGGGGAGCTGTTCTGGGGCACCGTGGTCATCACCGTGTTCGTCTTCTCCGACATTGTTGACGGGCTCATGGCCCGCATGTTGGGACGCTCCGGAAAATGGGGCGCGTTCCTGGACTCGACCCTTGACCGGGTGGGCGACGGGGCGGTCTTTGCCGGCATTGTGGTGTGGTTCTACACCGGCGGGGACAACCAGTTCATCGCCGCCATGGCATTGACTTGTCTGGTGTTGGGCTCCATCGTCTCCTACGCCAAGGCGCGGGCAGAGGGCCTGGGCATGACCGCGAATGTGGGCATCGCCGAACGCTCTGACCGGCTCGTTGTCGTCCTCGTGGCGACCGGGCTGGTAGGCCTCGGCATCCCCGAAGCCGTGCTCGCCGTCGTCCTTGTCCTGCTGGCCATTGCCAGCCTGGTCACCGTGTTCCAACGGGTGGGAACGGTGCGCCGCCAGGCACTTGTGAACGGTGTCCAGCAAGGACAGTAACACTTGTTTCATTCCCCTCTGGGCCCCGGAATAGACTGATGCTGCCCGTGTCACGGATCACGTGAGCGGGCGCGAAAATACTGTTCTTTCCCAGAGGGGTTTTTGTGTCTACACCAGAAGCAACACCGGTCACCGGCAGCAGCCGGGTCAAGCGCGGCATGGCCGACATGCTCAAGGGCGGCGTCATCATGGACGTGGTCAACGTCGAGCAGGCGAAGATCGCCGAAGACGCGGGTGCCGTGGCCGTCATGGCGCTTGAACGCGTCCCGGCCGACATCCGCGCACAGGGCGGCGTCTCACGCGCCAGCGACCCGGACATGATCGACGCCATCATTGCCGCCGTATCCATCCCCGTCATGGCCAAGGCCCGCATTGGCCACTTCGTGGAGGCCCAGGTCCTGGAATCCCTCGGTGTGGACTACGTTGACGAGTCAGAAGTCCTGACCCCGGCCGACTACGAGCACCACATTGACAAGTGGAACTTCAAGGTCCCGTTCGTCTGTGGCGCCACCAACCTCGGCGAGGCACTGCGCCGCATCAACGAGGGTGCGGCCATGATCCGCTCCAAGGGCGAGGCCGGCACCGGCGACGTCTCCAACGCCACGGGCCACATGCGCAAGATCCGTACGCAGATCGCCCAGCTGGCCGCACTGCCC
This sequence comes from Actinomycetales bacterium, assembly GCA_038199275.1. GTDB lineage: Bacteria > Actinomycetota > Actinomycetes > Actinomycetales > Micrococcaceae > Specibacter. The sequence continues at coordinate 3,530 of JBBPZC010000070.1, read as the reverse complement.
GAGGACGAGCTGTACGTGGCTGCCAAGGAACTGGCCGCCCCGTATGAGCTCGTGAAGGAAGTCGCCGCCAGCGGCAAGCTCCCCGTCGTGCTGTTCACCGCCGGAGGCATCGCCACCCCGGCCGACGCGGCCATGATGATGCAGCTCGGTGCGGACGGCGTGTTCGTCGGCTCCGGCATCTTCAAGTCCGGCAACCCGGCACAGCGTGCGGCCGCCGTGGTCAAGGCCACCACGTTCTTCGACGACCCCTCGGTGATCGCGGATGTCTCACGTGGACTCGGCGAAGCCATGGTCGGCATCAACGTCGCCGACATTCCTGAGCCGCACCGCCTGGCCGAGCGCGGCTGGTAACAGCTCCGCAAAGGCGCGCTGAGCCGAGGCCGGCCTAGAGCGGGGCGCGGTACAGCAGGACGGCGGCACCGGGGCAATCAGGCCCCGGTGCCGCCGTACTCTTTAACTACCGACGCTCGCTCAGATACAGTGCGTGTTTCGGGAACGCTCGCGCACTTCTGACCACTTTTTCCCGAACCCCGTCCCACCTTCGCCTTCCATAAGGATGCCATGAGCCAGCCCTTCACCGGCCTGATTGCCTACCCCATCACGCCCTTGACGAACGACGACGAACCCGACCTGGCATCCCTCGCCCACCTCGTGCGGAACGTGGCTTTCACAGGTGCCTCGGGTGTAGCCGTGCTGGCGACCTCCGGGGCTGGGGTCACGTTCGATCGAGCCGAGCGCCAACTGGCGGTGCAAACCGCAGTTGAGGCAACGCTCGCGGTTGGCACCAATGACGGGGCGCGGGAGTCTGTGCTGCCGGTCTATGCGGCCGTGAGTGCGCCCTCTACGCGGGAAGTGCTCCGGCTGGCACAGGATGCCGAGCGGGCAGGTGCTGCCGCTCTGTTGTTGACACCTTTTTCCTACCTGCCGCTCTCTGACACGGAAGTTCGTGCGCTGTTTGGCGCGGTTGCGGAAGTCACCGGCCTGCCAATCTGCTTCTACAACAAACCTGTCCAGACCCAATTTGATGTCAGCCCTGCCACGTTGGCGTTCCTGGCTGTCAACGCGCACGTGATGGCCATCAAGGACACGATGCGGCGCGACGGTGTTGCGGGCCGGGTCAGCGATCTCAAGGACGCCGTCGGGCCGGATTTTTCCATTGGACTCAGTTCAGATGTTCAGCTGCTGGAGCAGTTGCCGGATGTCGATGCCTGGCACACGGGCTTGGCGGGCATGCTGCCGGGCGAGTACGCCGAGGTATGGCGGGCTGCACGCAATGGGGCAGATCAGGGTGCCGGCCTGGTCCGCCTGCAGAAAATAGCGCACCTGCTGGCGGGCATGCCGCATCCGATTGGCGCACTCCATGCCTTGGGCACCGCACTCAGAGTTCCGACTCCCGGCCCACGGGGGCCCTTTTCCGCTGCAACCGATGACGCTGCCGGCGTGTTCAGGAGCGCACTGGGATAGCGCTGGCAAGGAATGCCCAGATCTGAGCGAGCGTCGGGGAGAAACGCCTCAGATCTGAGCGAGCGTCGGAGAGAAAAGCCCCAGATCTGAGCGAGCGTCGGGGAGTAGTTAGGGCAGTTAGGGTAGTTAGGGCTGGGGCGGCTGGGTGTCTGCTGCCTGACCCGCCTGACCGTCCTGCGCCGCCTGGGGCGGGTGGAACCACCACGTCTGGCCCTTGCCGATCAGCTCAAATCCATAGTGCCCGTACAGGCGCTGCCCGTCGGGGGTGGCATTGAGCAGCAAATGCTCCGCGCCGGCGTTGAATGCCGCTTCGGCCAGCCGGTTGAGCAGGGCAGTGCCAATTCCCGTACGTCGGTGCTCCGGCGCCACGATCATGTCGAAAATCCCCGCGAGGTGCTTGCCGTTTTGCTCCGGTGCCAGATGCGCATACGAGCGCCCGGCCCATTCCTCGCCCATGCGAGCGGTGGCCAACCAGACCTGATCGGCCTTGATCGACGTCAGCGCCACCCTGCCGTCCGCAGCTTCGCTGGCTGCTGCCGCCGCCTCCACGTCAAGCGACCGCGTCATCCACCACGGCTGCCAACCGCGCTCAAAGCGGTACTGCGGCAGAATTCCGGGACGCGTGGCCGCATTCATCCACACACCCACCGCTGTGGCCCCGCGCCGCTCGGCCTCGGCGAGGGCGGGGGAGAGCCCGGCGTCGGTGATTTCCGTGGGGAACAGGCACAACATTTCGCCGGTTTCCGGCAGCCACACCCAGTCCATCCGGTGCGTGGAAAACGACCGCCCGCCGGTCGCCTCCGCCAGCGCCTTGAACCAGGCGTGCTGTGTGCGTTGGCAATCGGCAAGTGTAACCATGTTCAATCTTCCAGTTTTAGTGGCGGGGGTGGCTTAACCAGGCACGACGGCGGATCTTGCGTTCCGCCGTCGTGCCTGGTCTTGGTGGACTACTTCTGCTTGAAAACCAAGGACATGGGGGTGGTCTCCGTGGTCTGGCCCTGCGGGTTGTCCCGGAAGATGTCTTCCAAAACCTGCTTGGTCAGGGGGGTGTCATGGCCCAGGGCTACCACGCCCAGGTCATTGGCGTCCATGATGGCGGTGCCGGCGAACGTGGCGGCATACTCGGCCGGCACGCTGGCGCGAACCAGGGCACTGAGGCGGGCAGCCACACCGTCTGGGTCGATGGGGGCGTACTTCACCGAGTGGGTGGAGGTGCCCACCTGGTAGCCGGCCGCGCCGTCGATCGCGTTGATGTTGTGGCCCACCACCTCATAGAACACGCCCGACTTGCCCTGCAGCTTGCCAATGACCGAACGCGCGGAGGCGTACAGGATCTTCGGCAGCCCAACCTCGTCAATGGCCAACTGCATGGACCAGGGGCTGGCCAGGCCAATGCCGCCGGGGTTGCGGGTGACGACCTTGGGGAAGATGCGTGCCGCGTTGGAGACCTTGATGTCCCAGACGGGGATGGAACGGCCCTGTGTCATGGCCACAATCTTCTCCGAGAGGAACAGGTACCAGGGCGTAGCCGAGGTGGCGGCGCCATGGTCCCCGCCCGCTGCGGGCAGCCCGTCAAAGAAGCGCTTGACGTATTTCATGACCTCCGGGTCAAAGTCTGTTTCCTTGTAGAACACCTCGGTACGCAGCGGGTAGCGGCGGAACGTGCCGGCGTCACCGGGAACGGTGATGTCCAGCGCCTTGTCGGCGTTTGGGATGTAGTCGTTCTTGTTTTCAATGCCGGCCAGGACCGCTGGCGTATCGAAGAATTCACGCAGCCACAGTTCGGTGTTGATCAGGCGCCAAAAAACCATGGTGGAGCCGGAGCTCTTGCCGCTGAGCAGTTCCTCAAACGCGTAAATGACGGCGTCCTGGTTCCAGTACGGCCGGTCGCCGAAGGAGGTGGAGAGGAAGATCTCGTAGATCTTTTCCTTCATGTGGCCAAACCATTCGGCCTCCGGGGTGGTGAAGCCGATCTTGTTGCGGCGGTTGCTGATCATCTCCGGCAGCAGATCGCGGGTGGCATCGCGCAGGATGCGCTTGTTCCAGCCGCCCTTGATGATTGATTC
>JBBPZC010000069.1:0-3251 GCA_038199275.1 Actinomycetales bacterium | reverse complement strand
GACACCAACCGTGGCAGCACCCCAGAATTACTTGGCAGTCATCAAAGTCGTCGGTATCGGCGGCGGCGGCGTAAATGCAGTGAACCGCATGATTGACGTGGGTCTGCGCGGCGTTGAATTCATCGCCATCAACACCGACGCACAGGCGCTCTTGATGAGTGACGCCGACGTCAAGCTCGACGTCGGACGCGAGCTGACCCGCGGACTCGGCGCCGGCGCCAACCCGGATGTTGGCCGCCAGGCCGCTGAGGACCACGCTGAAGAGATCGAAGAGGTCCTGCGCGGGGCCGACATGGTGTTCGTGACCGCCGGCGAAGGTGGCGGAACCGGCACCGGCGGTGCACCCGTCGTGGCCCGCATCGCCCGCACCCTGGGCGCCCTGACCATCGGTGTGGTTACCCGCCCGTTCACCTTTGAGGGCCGCCGCCGCGCCTCCAGTGCCGACAGCGGCATCGAGGCACTGCGCGACGAGGTTGACACGCTCATCGTCATCCCGAACGACCGTTTGCTCTCCATCAGTGACCGCAACGTCTCGGTCCTGGATGCCTTCCGCTCGGCCGACCAGGTCCTGCTCTCCGGTGTGCAGGGCATCACCGACCTGATCACCACCCCGGGCCTGATCAACCTCGACTTCGCCGACGTGAAGTCGGTCATGCAGGGTGCCGGCTCGGCCCTCATGGGCATCGGTTCGGCGCGCGGTGAAGACCGCGCGGTCAAGGCCGCGGAGCTGGCCATCGCTTCGCCGCTGCTGGAAGCTTCCATTGACGGCGCCCACGGCGTGCTGCTCTCCATCCAGGGCGGCTCGGATCTTGGTCTGTTCGAAATCAACGAAGCAGCCCGCCTGGTCCAGGAAGTGGCCCACCCGGAAGCCAACATCATCTTCGGTGCCGTCATTGACGATGCCTTGGGCGACGAAGCACGCGTCACCGTCATTGCAGCCGGCTTTGACGCCCCGGAGGCGGAAACCCCCGCCGCGGAGCAGCCGGCTGCCGCCGTTGCACCTCCGGCACCCGCAACCGAACCCACGAGCGCCAACGTCACAAACCTGAACCAGTGGGGTCAGAGCTCTAGCGCCCATGTCCCCGCCGATGGCGGATTCGACGTGGAACTGCCCGCCATCGTCGAGCCCGACCTCACAGGTCACCGCGCCGATGACCTGGATGTCCCGGACTTCCTGAAGTAAGCAATTCCCCGCCTGCGGCGCGCCGCGGGCAAACAAGTGAAGGCCAGGTTTTGTCCATGGTGAGTGTGGAGTGCGTCCGCCCAGGAATTCGGGTGGGCTTCACCGGCACCGATGCAGGCAACCTGGCCTTTCATGTGGGGGACGACGCCGCGCAGGTGTCCCGCCGTCGGGCACTGCTGGAGGCCGAAATTGCCGCCGGGACCGGACACGCGGTGCCGCTTCGCTACATGAACCAGGTCCACGGCGCCGACGTGGCCATGCTTGGACCCGGTGCACCCGCAATGGATTCCGTGATTACGGCTGACGCCATGGTCATGGATCCGGCCGGGCAGGGCGCCGGGCTGGCGGTCATGGTGGCGGATTGTGTCCCAGTGGTCCTGGTGGGGGACAAGGCCGACGGCGGCACGCTCCTGGGAGTTGCCCACGCCGGGCGCCCGGGCGTGGAGACTGGCGTCATTGATGCTGTGGTCACCCGACTCCGCCACGAAGGTGCCACCTCCATCGAAGCCTGGCTGGGGCCCAGCGTCTGCGGCCGCTGTTACGAAGTTCCCGCACCCATGCGAGAGGCCGTGAGCCACAAGGTCCCCGAAGCGTTCGCCACCACGAGCTGGGGCACGCCGGCACTCGACCTGCCGGCCGCCGTGCTGGCGCAGCTGACAGCCAACGGTGTTGCCGCCCACCCCAGCGGCGTCTGCACCCTGGAAGATTCGAACTACTACTCCCACCGACGGTCCCAACGGGACGGGGAAGCGGAAGGCCGCTTCATCGGCTTCATCACCGCCACACCCAACCATCGAACCCCAGCCATAGAACCTCAGAAATAGAACCTCAGCAATAAAACGGGCGCCCCGGCGCCACTCCATCGCGTGAAAGTACCGTGCCATGAGCCTTGATGATCCCCGAAGCGTCCTCCTGTCGGAGCGCCTGGACGTGGTGCGCCACAGAATTACTGCCGCCACGGCCGCAGGCCCGGGCGCAGACGCCGTAGCGCCCACCCTGATCGTGGTGACGAAATTCCACCCCGCAGCGGACGTCCTGCGCCTGCACCGTCTGGGCGTGGCAGATGTCGGGGAGAACCGAGACCAGGAAGCCTCCGCCAAAGCCGTTGAGGTGGCCGAGTCCCTTGACTCCGGCGACACCGGTCCGCGCTGGCACTTCATTGTCCAGTTGCAAAGCAACAAAGCCAAATCCGTGGCCACCTACGCCCACTCCGTGCACTCCATTGACCGGCCATCCCTGGTCAAGGCGCTTGGCAAAGCCATGGCCGTGGCGCAACAGGAGACCGGGCGTGCCAACCTGGCCTGCTACATCCAGGTGGACCTCTCCGGCGCCTATCCCGAACTCGCCGATGCAGTCGCCGGCGACGCTGCCGGTGCGCCAAGCGGGCGGGGAGGGCTCACGCCGTCGGACATCATGAAAACGGCCGACCTGATTGCCGGAACCGGCGGACTGGACCTGGCCGGGGTCATGGCAGTAGCCCCCTTGGGGGTCGTGCCGGAACCGGCCTTCGAGCTCCTGGCCCAGATCTCGGCGAACCTGGTGGCACAACACCCGGCTGCCACCGGGATTTCCGCCGGAATGAGCCATGACTTGGAAGCGGCACTGGCCTGCGGGGCGACACACCTGCGTGTCGGTTCGGATATCCTCGGACCCCGCCCGGGCGTGCTGTAGCGTTTTGAGTGTTGGCAACAACTGCTTGAAACGCAAACGCAGCAAAAGAGCTTTGTGCTTTGCATAACGAATGAGGAGCAACCATGGCTGGCGCTATGCGCAAGACAATGATCTTTCTTGGTCTCGCCGACGGTGACGAGCACTACGATGCCGAGCATGCGCCGTCGTTCCCCAAGGACGAAGACTATGCTGAAGCCCCCGTGCGCGAGGCCGCACCCGCTGCTGCTCCAGCGCCGGAAACCTCTGCGCCCAAAGCGGGCGACGAAGAGTACCGTGCACCGGTAACACCCATTAAGCGCGCCGCATCGAATCGGGAAGAGGCAGTTAGTTTGCGTCAGATCACCACCGTCCACCCCCGTTCTTACAACGATGCCAAGATCATCGGCGAGAGCTTCCG
>JBBPZC010000068.1:0-3970 GCA_038199275.1 Actinomycetales bacterium | reverse complement strand
ATTTCTATTTCCTTCTGAAGTTGGAGATTCCGCCCGACCTTCGGGCCTCCGTGTACGGTGTAAGTCCGCTTCTCCAGAAAAGCGACGTCTCCCCGAGGGGCGGCATCGCTTCAACTACAAAAAACGCAACACTACAACTGCCTCTAAGTATACATGCGGATATCTTTCGTGCCACTTCTTTCTGAGAGGTGCATCACTTTCATTCAAATGTGTCCTTCACGGCGGAGGAAGATCGTTGAATTTCCGCGGATCCTGCCCACTCCCATTGCGAGATGTAACTCAGTGTTCACCAATTGTTCCCGGGCATGTCGCCCGTCGCGCACCCTATTCCTTCCCCTTCGTCCATGTACGACGACGGGACCTCCCCTCCGTAGCCAGGCAGACTCCCGCCGGCCTTGCGCCGGCTGGGCGTGGTTTGCCATGCGACCGGCTCAGGGCCGAGCCCGCGCCAGCGGAAGTCCACCTCCACCAGGGCTCCCGTATAGTTGCAGCCAGTGTGCCGTTAATATCTGCGCGCTTAAGGTGGGGACATTGCTACGGGTGAAGGGACGGTTGATGCAAAGCACCAGTGCCAGTCTTCGCGTGGCCGCTCGTCTGCTGATCCTGGCGATGGCATCCCTACTTCTGGTGGTTCTGGGCTGCACCGGAGCACAAGCCGCAGCCCAAGCTCCCGCCACAGCAGCCGCCACCGTGACCGCCGCGGCCAACCCCACCGCCACCGCCACCCCGCACGCCTCCCCGGCCATGACCGCCATGGTCTCATCCGTTCAAGACCGGCCGGCCTGCATCCCGGGTGGGGACAAGGTGCGCCTTGAACGCAGCGCCGTCAGCCCGGGCCAAGCCTTACTCCTCCATGATCCAGCTGCCTGCCCGGGGAGCCTGCTGCGTGCCGCACCTCTGGACGCCGGCCCCCCGCAGAGCTGGGGACGGATCCCTACGGCACTGAGCCATCTCGACCTGGGAATTCTCCGGACATAGAACCACGCACGCCCCGCCCAACCGCGCCCAAGAGGCGTCGGCGGGCGACCGGCGTCGAACGTGTCCTTATATATAGGCATGGTGCCCTGCCTGGCCGCGGCATACGCGGCCGGTTCTGTGATGCGCCTGCGCAATCCCGAGAGAAGTTCATGACTGTACAGAAAACTAAAGCTGCCCCGCGCAAGAAACGGAACATTGTTCTGGCGATTGTGGCGGTGGCCATCCTCGTCCTCACCGTGGTTTTGGTGGGCGAACTCGCTCAGCAGAACAGGCTTGAGGCGACCGGGCCCGCGGCGAACAAATCCGCGGACGCCGGAAGGTCGGCGGCACCGGAACTGAACCTGGAGCATCGCAAGGCCGGGGACCCGATGGCCGTCGGTGCGGTGGACGCCCCCGTGGTGATGATTGAATATTCGGATTTCCGCTGCCCGTTCTGCGGTGTTTATGCGCGCAAGACTCAGCCGGAGATCATGAAGAAGTACGTCGAGACCGGCCAGCTGCGCATTGAGTGGCGCGACCTGCCGGTATTCGGCGAGGAATCAGTCCGTGGTGCCGTGGCCGCTCGTGCCGCCGCCGAGCAGGGCCTGTTTTGGGAGTTCAACGAGGCTGTTTTTGCCGCCGCTCCGGAGCGCGGCAAGGCGGAGTTGACCGAGGAGAAACTGCTCGACTTCGCCGGGGAGGCTGGTATTCCGGACATGGAAAAGTTCCAGACCGATATGAACAGCCCGGAACTCCTCGAGCTGGTGCGGGCCGATTTGGCCGAAGGCACAGGCTTGGGGCTGAACAGCACCCCCACCTTTGTCATCAACAACCAGGCGATTCCCGGGGCCCAGCCGATGGAGATCTTCACCCAGGTGATTGATGAAGCGTTGGCCCAGGCGAAAGCCCAGGCGTCTGCGACGGCCACGGCGCCGGCGGAGGTGAAGTAGCCATGGATATTGGTTACACGGGAGCTTTTCTGGGCGGCATCCTGACCCTGCTGAGCCCGTGCTCGGTCATGCTGCTGCCGGCCTTCTTCGCCTACGCCTTTGCCAGTCCCACAAAACTGTTGGGGCGGACGGCACTGTTTTATGCAGGGCTGCTGGCCACTTTGGTGCCGCTGGGGTTGCTGGCAGGCCTCGTTGGTTCCTTGGTGATGGCGAACCGGACGATTCTCATCAACGTGGCGGCCGGCGTCGTCATCGTCATTGGCCTGCTGCAAATTGTGGGTGTGGAATTCCCGGGGCTCAGCCGCCGTGCGGGGGCCGACGGAACGTCCGCCATCTCGGTGTTTGTACTGGGTGCGGTGTATGGGGTGGCGGGCGTGTGCGCCGGGCCGATCCTGGGGTCCGTACTGGCGGTTGCGGCAGCTGGCGGAAATCCCGTCTATGGCGGGATCATGCTGGCCATTTTTGCGCTGGGCATGGCCCTGCCGCTGGGGATCCTGTCCCTGTTTTGGACCCGGCTGCGGCTGGGCCGGCGCGGCTGGCTGAAACCGCGCCGCTTCCGGCTGGGGCCGTGGAAAAACTCGGTATGGATGGTCGTCTCGGGCGTGCTGTCCATCGGAATCGGTGTGCTGTTGCTGGCCACGCAGGGGACGTCGTCACTGGGCGGCATGCTGAACATTGACCAACAGTACGAGGCGGAATCGTGGGTGGTGGCATTCTCCTCCGGCGTCTCGAACATGTGGTTTGGAGTGGCTGCGCTGCTCATCCTGCTGCTTGTGGGCGGGCTTCTCCTGTGGCGTTCCCGACGGGCCGAGCAGGCTTCCGCTTCGGCCGCGCAGGAGGTGGAGCGCACATGATCTCCACCGTGCTGGGGAATCTGCGCGACTGGACCCGCCGTCGCTGGGTGGTCGGCGCCGCTGTGGCGGTCCTGGTCTACGTGGTGGTTGCCATCCCCACTGTGCTGATCCCGAACAACTTCTTCAGCCGCGAGATCCCGCCCACGTGGTGGTCCTACACGGCCTTGGGCGTGAGTGCGCTGCTGACGGGACTGTTGGTGGCAACGTATGTGGCCTCCCCCATTGCTCGCACGAGCTCCACGAACAAGTCGGGGCTCGCGGGTTCGGTGCTGACGTTTTTCGCCGTCGGCTGCCCGGTGTGCAACAAGCTGGTGCTGCTGGCACTGGGCACCACCGGGGCGATGAAGTTCTTCGAACCCGTCCAGCCCTTCCTGGCCGCGTTCTCGATCGGGCTGTTGTTGTGGGCGCTTCTCCGGCGGATATCGCAGGAAAATGCGTGCAAGGTGCCAGCCTCCTAGCTGACGTACGACGGCGGGACTCGCCTCAGTGCCCTTGTCCCGCCGTTTAGGCCCGCCGTTCAGGCCCGCGCCAGGATCCCCGCGAGATCGGACGACGTCGGGAGGTTGCCGTAGTTGAACGAGCGGTCGGGTCCCAGCCGGGAGGCAACAAACGCATCGGAAACGGCTGCCGGCGCGAAGCGGATCAGCAGGGATGCCTGCAGTGCGAGAGCCATGCGCTCCACCAGGTTCCGTGCCTGGCCGGCGAAGTCCTGTGGCGCGTGCGCAAACAGTGCCGCCTGCTCGCGGAGCGCTGCGGCGAAGTCGTCAAACAACACATGGGCTCCTGAGGCCAGCCGAAGCTCGGCAAAGTACGCCTCCACCGATTCCGGTTCCGTGGCCATGGCCCGCAATACATCGAGGGCGATCACGTTCCCGGTGCCTTCCCAGATCGCCAGAACAGGTTGCTCCCGATAGCGCATGGCGAGCGGAAAGTCCTCAATGTAGCCGTTGCCACCCAGACATTCCATGGCTTCGTAGGCGTGATTGGGTCCCCGCTTGCACACCCAGTATTTGGTGACCGCAGTGGCAAGGCGGCGGAAGGCACGCTCGGAGCCTCCGGCGTCGTCATCAAAGGCACGGGCCAGGCGCATGCTGACCACGGTGGCGGCCTCGGCTTCCAAGGCCAGATCGGCCAGGACGTTGGTCATGGCGGGCTGGTCGATGAGCCGGGCGCCGAAAGCCTGGCGGTGCCGGGCGTGCCAAGTCGCCT
>JBBPZC010000067.1:0-3116 GCA_038199275.1 Actinomycetales bacterium | reverse complement strand
TGAACGTTACCCCCCGGAGCCATCGCGGTCTTGAAAGGGTAGGTAACAATGGACTTTCTGCGATGGCTCTTTGACGCCAAGCTCGAATTCGCCGGCGGCGGATTCCTCCTGTGGCGCGAAGTCATAGGCAATGTTTTTGGGCTCGCCAGCGCCCTCGGCGGCATGCGCCGTAAAATCTGGGCATGGCCCGTGGGGATCATCGGCAACGCACTGCTCTTCACCGTCTTCATGGGCTCCGTTTTCGGCTCGGCCGACCACGTGAACCTCCTGGGCCAGGCAGGGCGGCAAATCATGTTCATCGCCGTCTCCGTCTACGGCTGGCACCGCTGGAACCAGACCCGCCATGCCAAGCACGACGGCGACACCCACGTCGGCGAGGCCGTTGCCCCACGCTGGGCCGGAGGCCGCGTACGCTGGATTCTGGTTGGCACCATGATTGTCGGCACGGCAATTTTGACCCCCATCTTCCGGGCCTTGGGCTCTTACGAACCAGTCTGGGCAGACGCCTGGATTTTCATGGGCTCCCTGCTCGCCACCTACGGGATGGCCAAGGGTTGGGTTGAGTTCTGGCTGATCTGGGTGGCCGTGGATCTGGTGGGTGTCCCGCTGTTGTTCAGTGCCGGCTACTACGCCACCGCCTTTATGTACGTCTTCTATGGAGCGTTCACACTGATCGGATTCTTCGTCTGGTGGCGAGTGCGGCACAATCAAGACATTCAGGACCGGCTCGTCTCCGTTGACACGACCTTCCCTGACATCACCGTGAGCAATCGAGAGGTCAACCAATGAATCTGAGCAATATGTTCCCGGAGCAGTTCGGCGAAGAGCCGGAGCACTTCAGCGATGCTGAGATCCTTGGCATGGAAACGGCCCTCTCGGCTGCCAGGCAGGGGGTGCGCGGGGCCAACCCGTTGGTCGGTGCCGTCATCATCGATGCGGACGGGACGTTCCTGGCGATCGGACACCACCGCGGCGCGGGCACCCCACATGCGGAAACCGATGTCATCAACCGGCTCCTGGGCACCGGCGTCAAACGTGATTTGTCCGCCGCCACGTTGATCGTCACGCTGGAACCTTGCAACCACTTTGGCCTGACGGGGCCGTGCACCCAGGCCATTTTGGATGCCGGGATCGGCAACGTGGTGTTCGCGCTGCGGGACCCGCATAAGCCTGCAGCCGGCGGGGCCGAAATCTTGCACAATGAAGGCATCAACGTCCGGATGGGACTCATGGCCGCCGAGGCCGAGGACCTGAACCGCCAGTGGTTTGTGGCGGTGCGGGAAGGCCGTCCCTTCATTACGGCCCGGCTGGCGCAAACCGTGGACGGGCGGATCGCCGCCGAGGACGGCACCAGCCAGTGGATCACCTCACTTGAGTCACGCCAGGATTCGCATAAACTGCGCGCCCGCGTGGACGCAATTGTTGTTGGCACCGGCACCGTCCTTGCCGACAACCCCCGCCTGACAGCCCGCGCCGCGGACGACAGTGCCTCCGCTAAACAACCGTTGCGCGTGGTCATGGGCCTGCGCGACATCCCCGAAGGTGCGGCAGTGAAGGGAACCTCCGGCACCCCCAGCAGCCCCGACCGTCTGGGGGACGATGATTACCTGGCGCTGCGCACCCACGATCCGGCCGTCGTCGTACGGGAACTCCAGGACCGCGGGGTGGGGCACCTCATGATCGAAGGTGGTGCCACCATCAACGCCGCTTTCCTGGCCCAGGGATTGGTGGACGAACTCGTGGTGTACCTGGCCCCAACCCTGCTCGGCTCCGGCATTCCGGCATTGACCGATCTGGGCATCAACACCCTGGCGCAGGCCCAGCGGTGGGAATGGGACGCCACCACCAGCGGCCCGGTGGAACTTTTGGGTCCGGATTTGAAACTGACGCTCATGCCGGCCAAGGTCGCCGCACCGGAAGGAAAATAGCCATGTTTACTGGAATTGTGGAAGCCCGCGGTACGGTGCTCCGACTGGATTCCCAGCCCCTGAGCGACAGCGTGAAGCTGACCATCGAAGCCGGCGAGGTCCTGGCCGGGCTCGAACTCGGCGGCTCCATTGCCGTCAACGGTGTGTGCCTGACCGCGGTCCGGCTGGCCGGGGAAACCGTGGAATTGGACGTGATGGGCGAGACCCTGCTGTGCACCACGACGGGAACCTTGGCACCCGGGGACACCGTCAACCTGGAACGCTGCGTTCGTGCCGACGGGCGGTTGGACGGGCATGTTGTCCAGGGCCATGTTGATGGCGTGGGCACGTTGCTAAGCCGCGAAAACCAGGGCGCGTGGGACACCTTGCGCTTCTCCGTTGCCCGGGATCTGGCCAAATACATTGCGGAAAAGGGCTCCATCGCCGTGGACGGCGTGTCCCTGACCGTCACTGCCGTCAGCCCTGCCACCGAGGAAGACCAGTGGTTCGAGGTTGGGCTGATCCCCATCACCCTGACCGCCACGGGACTGGGGGGGAAACCGGCTGGCGGCACCGTCAACCTCGAGGTGGACGTGCTGGCCAAATATGCCCAACGGCTGCTGGAATTCAGCACAGGAGAGGCCAATCGCCATGAGTGAGCGCAGCATGCTTGACCCCGTGGAATTGGCCATCGCCGCCATGGCACGCGGGGAAGCCGTTCTGGTGGTGGACGATGAGGACCGTGAAAACGAGGGCGACATCATCTTCGCCGCCCAGCACAGCACCCCGGCCCTCATGGGCTGGACCATCCGGCACAGCTCCGGCGTCATCTGCGTCCCCATGTCCGGCGCCCACGCCGACCGGCTCCAGCTCCCGCCGATGGTCGCGCACAACCAGGACGCCAAGGGCACCGCCTACACCGTCTCCTGCGACGCGGCCCACGGGATCACCACGGGCATCAGCGCCACTGACCGTTCCCTCTCCGCCACGGTCCTGGCTGATCCGAATGCCATGCCCGACGTCGTCACCCGCCCAGGGCACATGTTCCCCCTTCGCGCTGTGGCCGGGGGAGTGCGCCAGCGACCCGGCCACACCGAGGCTGGCGTTGAATTGTGCCGACTGGCCGGCTGCGAACCGGTGGCTGTCATCGCCGAAGTGGTGGATGACAGCGGCGAAATGGTCCGACTGCACGGGCTGCGCGACTTCGCC
>JBBPZC010000066.1:0-9786 GCA_038199275.1 Actinomycetales bacterium | reverse complement strand
CTTCAGGCTGGGGTTGCACCTGGCGGTGATCGTTCCGCCCTGGATACCCGGGCCGGGGTCCCACGTTTTCTTCGGGCACACCGGATTGCCGGCGGCCAGAAACACGAATTTTGCGATAAAAAGCTCGTGCGTGCCCGGGCCGGTCAAGGCCGTGGGGATCTGGATGACCACCAAAGCGTCCGACTCCCGCTTGTCCCCCTCGTCTCCCTTGTCTGCCTCGTCTGCCTTGTCCCGGACGATGGTGACCTGGTCCGAACTGATGTGGGAGTCCTTCAAGCATGCTTCCATGGCCTTGACGGTTGCGGGATCGGTGAAGGTCAAACCATTCTTGGGGTCGTACTTGGTTCCCGGCGCTTCGTTGAATGCTCCGTAACTGGCGAACTGGTCGGAATATTTCAACACGGCCTTGTTCCTGCAGTCGTACATGGCCGTCAGCGCTGCGGCCGCCTCCCCGGAGTTCCGCCACAGTCCGCTTGAGCGCTCCCAGGAAGCAATGTAGGCACCTTCGCCCACCACCGTCAGTTCCCAATAACTCTTGCCGTCGGGACCCTGCTTGAGAACAACGGGCGCGGGGCCAGGCGCCACCACATCCACGGTGGCGGCGTCATCGCCAGGCACCGCAGCCGCCGGTGCGGCCCCTCCCCACGCCATGCCCGCCAGCAACCCGGCACCCGCAAGCCAAGACCCCCACACTGCTTTTGTGCTCCGCACATCCATCGCCTCCAGGCAGCCATGTCCGCCGAAGCGCCAACTTTCCGCTTCATCGGATAGTGGAAACCGTAACCCAGGCTGAGACCCGGAAACCCGGAAAATCTGTCCACCTGTGGATAACTTTGTGCTTCAAACCGGTCTCGACAAACTCGACCAGCGGCGGTGTAGGTTCTCGTTTTGGATGTCACTTTTCTCAATTTCGCGTCACCTGTCATGGGTTGATTGTGACGATCAGCAAGAGTGGTAATCCCCGGTGGGAGATTGCATTGGGGCAGCGCCGTGCGCTCAGTTAGTGGGTGGATAAATCGTGGCGTCGCTCTGGCGCTAGGGTCACTGTCCGGCGGCGTGCCGGGGGTTCCGGAGTGCTGATCGAAACAATCGCCTTGGCGATTTTGCCCATGGTCGAACTTCACCGATCGCGGAAACCGTAGAGGGTGCCGGGATTGAGAAACTGCCGCCCCCACAGGAGGCGCCTGTCGGCGCTGGTCAGCATTCCGAAGTCCGCAGCCTCCGCCCAGTGCTCACGAATAGCGTCTTCGATTCGGGCAACGATGTTATTGGCCTCGTCTCTGGTCAGGTCATACAGACTACGGGCGGCGATGAGGTCAGATAGGTTGTTCCGCCTTGCCCCGTTCCTGTCATAGGCGATGGCCTGCGAAGCCGTCTCTCCGCTACGCCGCATGGGCGAAAGGTCATAGGCGGGGCTGAGTACCGCTACAGATCCGTCCCAGAGTGCCGCGTGGTTCCGAAGGTGGTCGTCGGAGTTGGAGATTGACATGTTGAATGCGATGCGTGTGAAGAGCTCGGAGGCAGTACCCTCGGGCGCGCCGTTGCTGCGAAGAGCGTCCAGAAACTCGACATAGCTGCCGCTGCCCGCCTGCAGCTCGTCTAAACCGGTCAGGGTCAGCGCGCTCGTCGCGAAGATGCGTCCGCCGTCGTTCGTTCGGTCGAATCGCTCAACCAGCAGGACACCCCGTCCGAGGACGCTCTCGACGCGAGTTCGAGCGACGTTAAGCCCCGCCTTCTCGGCGAGAAACATGCTCGCTGCCTCTGCCCCTACCACAGGGAAGTGGTCATTGGATGCGGTGAACTTCGCGATGTACTCGCGACCGGAGTCGTGGATGACGGACTTCGGGCGCGCCCCACCCATCGCTGTACCGCTCAGGAGAGCTCGCTCGAGTTCGAACGGCAGATCGCCTCCGGTTTCAACGAGGTCTGCGGCGTTCAGGAGAGTTTCCAGCGGGGCGGGCGCCGTAGCGCGCGGGACGTAGTCGGTGACTGACCTCTGAAAATCGATAGCACCGAAGCGGTTGGAGCCGGAGTTCAAGAGGTATGTGCGTTCCCCAAGGTCACCCGTCTCGGCGTCGTCACCTCGGTCACCGGTGACTTGGTACTGAACGACGCGCCGCCCCCATGCATCTGGTGACGCGTCGCGCAGGGCACCAGGCAGCCCCAATGACCCAGTGGGCCCGAACGTTCGCTTGGATAGCGGGAGGGTTGGAGCTAGGGAGATGGCATTTCCGCGCTCCAAGTACCGCCGACCGTAGTCGAAGGAGAACTGGCCGGGCGCACCCTCCCGAAGACGGCCAGCGGGCACGGGTGCGGTCGCCTCGGGCAGCCACGCCCACACATAGATGTCAGAAGTCGAGGCCATCGTCGTTGTCCTTTCGCTTCTTGTCGACACGTGCGGGAAGCAGTGCGAGTCGTTCCTCGCCTCGTCGGCGGAGCGCGATGAGTTCACTGGGGTCGTCGACCCCGAAAAGGGGGACACCAACGATCGACGCGACGTTGAACACGTTGCCGATACTGCTCGCGGCGCTTCCGCGCTCGATGGTCGCCAAGGTTTTCCGCGTAATGCCGGCCGTGCCAGCGAGATGCTCGGCGGTCATCCCTCGCGCAGCGCGCGCCATCCGAATTTGTTGTCCGAGCACGACAATCGCGTCCTCGGCAGCGCGGGTTAGACCAAGTTCTCGACGTCCCATGGGTAATACTTTACCCCTAAAACCAATTTATGTATAAACTATTACCCATTCGACTTCCGCTCGAGGTGTTAGCCCTCGATGAGCGCGTCGTTGTCGTGGTCGCGACGACGGATCCCGTTGCCTTGGGTCAGCCGAGCGCCAGGGTGTGGAGAAGTAAGAAAACAATACCGGTTTGATACCCGAAAGGGTGCTGAGGAGTATGGATCGTCCGTAAAAGACGGGTTCGTTGTCAACTACATTGTCATGGACTTCGAGGGCAAGAACGCCTCAGTGGAGAAACAGCTTTGGGCAATGCAGGCTCTGGCCGGGATGTGGAACGACTACGAGGGAGACTTCCCAGGCCGTGGTTAGCGTTCGCATTACGGGAACGGCTTCCGGGCCAGCGAATTGAGGGTGTGGTGTATAGGCGCTTAGTGTCCGCGCCTGATCGTGGTGCGTTTATGAGCCTGGGACCTTCCACTTGCCGTTATTCGTTGCTACCGTTCCATCATGAACCGACAAGACCTTTTTCTCCTGTCCGACGCTGCCCTTCGTGATGTGATCGACAAGATCGATCCCGACCAGCTGTCGCTCGCCGCGCCCGCCGAGTGGTCGCGAAAGCCCAACCCGACTCTCATGGATATCCTTGCCTATCACGCATTCGATGAGGCCTGGGTCCCGGATGTGCTTGCGGGTCGGACCGCAGAAGAGGTCGGCAGCCGGTACGACGGAGACCTACTCGGGGAGGATCCGATCGCGAGTTACGACGAGATCAACGACGCAGCAACTCAAGCGGTCGCTCAAGACCTCGATTACGACAAGGTCGTACACCTCAGCTACGGGGACTTCTCCCTCGGCGACTACCTCGAGCACACAAGTACCTATCGGGCGTTCCAAGCCTGGTCGATCGCGCACTTCCTTGGACTCGGCTATTCGCTGCCGGATTCGCTCGTTGAAGGACTCTGGGAGATCATCGGGCCCCAGATCGACGGCTTCCGGTCGATGGGTGTCTTTCCCCCGGAGGTCCAGGTGCCGGAGGACTCCAACAGGGAAACCTTGCTGCTGGCGAAGGCCGGATACTGGAGATCGTGATTCCGGAAGTGAGTCTGGTCGGCGTTGCACAAAATGGTCCGGACAAGACTCGACGTCCCATAATGGGAACGACCTGCGGGATTGTCTTCCGGGGAGACGTCACTAAAGCTAAAGCATGTCGGGAGAAGGTTTCGTTGCAAGGCGCAGACGAAGTATTGCTGTTCGGTACCGCCCGTAGGCTTGACTCATGAATAGCAGGCGCTCGACCGTTGATGCGGTCCGTAATGACATTCTCGATGCGATTGCAGAGGTCCGCACCGTTGCTCGATCCGAGCACGACGAGCAGCGAAGCTCCACCGCCGATTGGGTCGATGAGCAGTTCATCGACATGCCAGATGCGCATGCTCTCCGTGCGGCGGCCGCCAACGCTCTGACTCCGGACGACGGGATGGGGTCTTTCGCCGACGTTGGAACGGCTGCATCGGCTCACGCGGTCGACAAATTGGCCGACGCCCTGCGGCATGCGCGAATTTTGGGTATTTAGCGAATTCATCGAATATCCAACGCTCAGTCTCCATCATGTCCCAACACAAACCAGAATGAATGTTCTTGCTCTTGGGTGAGTGGCGCCGTCCCGAAAGGGGTGTCCCGTATAGAGGGTGCGCCGCAGAAAACGGAATAAATCGTACGCTAACGGTGACTTGAGCCAGGTGGCCGCTGGACGACAGCTTCCCAGACCAACCAGAGCCTGTCCGAAGGCGGAACGGGTGGCGGCACCATCGCAAACCACCTGGCGGTTCTGACACTGCGCGCCGGTAGCTTGCCACGGGGGAACCCCTGCAGGGGCAGTTCTTGCCTTACTGCCACGCTGGTCTCGTTCCTGGCGGTTGAGGGCTATTTCGCAATCGACGGAGTTGAATGTTTGCTTCGCGCAGTGTTGTTGGATGCGATCTAACAAGGGGATGTTTAGCTGGAAGGTGACCCGCTTTCTCTTCTCCATCGGCATCTTCATTGTCATGACTGGAATTCTCCGACTCGTAATGACGACCTCATGGGGCTATATCTGGCTTGCGATAATCGGACTCGCTCTCGTGGCACTTTCCACACGTGGCCCTTGGGATAGTGAGGCGAGCGGCCGCAACCGGTCGGTTCTGGGTTTCCGGGTCCGTCGCTAGCGCTCGGCGACAGATCTACTTTCGACCCGACAGGTTTTCATCATCGAATGCCCTCAAGGGGAACGGGAGGCGGCACCATCGCAAACCACCTGGCGGTTTTGAGACTGCGCGCCGGTAGCGTGCCACCGGGGAACCCTCAGCGGGACGCCGTCGCTCGACAGGTATTTCCCACACGGACACACCTGTACGCTCGGTGACATGGTCAAGCCGGAACCAAGCATTCGAGACAACGTCGAGTTACGCAATCACGTGTACATGCGGGTTTTATTCCTTGGCGACTCCCATCTCGCCAATCTCGATCGGGACTACGTGACGTGGCTGGAACGAGAGCTTCCCGCGGAAATCGAAACCGCTGCATTCGGTGGTGCGTAGTCTGGTGATCTGCGGAACCAGATAGGAGAGCGTTTCCTCGGATCATTTGATGTTGTCCTCCTATCGGCTGGCACCAACGACGCTCACCCGGCATACAACAGCTCGCCAGAGACCTTCGCGGGAATTTGACCGTAGGAAAGTGTCACGAAATTGAGAATCACGGTGACTTTGGTCTGAGCATCGTCGCGGGTCAGAGTGATTCGCTGATGACACGTACCGCCGGATCCTACTGGCGGTCTCGGCAAGCGACGCCCGTTAACAAACGACGGCGGCACCCGGCCTTTCGCGAAAAGCGAAGGGTGGGTGCCGCCGTCGTGCTTCAGTGACTGCTAGCCAACGGGCCAGGGACCGATCTTTTCGCGGCCGTCACGGTGGCCGGCCTTGCCCAGATCGGCGAGGTCGCCCACCTTGTGAACCTTGACCAGGTTGGTGGAACCAGCCTGTCCGGGAGGGGACCCGGCAGCGATAACCACCAGGTCACCTTCGGAAACAACACCCTTTTCCAAGAGTGCGGTGTCAACCTGCTCGGTCATGGCGTCAGTGTGGGCAACCATGGGAACCAGGACGGGCTCAATGCCCCAGGCCAGGGCCAGCTGGTTGCGCACGCGCTCATCCGGGGTGAAGGCATAGACCTGCTTGGCCGGGCGCAGGCGGGACAGGCGGTGTGCCGAGTCGCCGGACTGCGTGAACGTGGCAATGTACTTCGCGTTGAGCTGGTCCGCGATCTGCACGGCGGCAGCCGTGATGACGCCACCGCGGGTGCGCGGGTCGGAGCCAAGCTTCGGGATCAGCTTCATGCCGGCCTCAGACTCGGCGGCCTCGATGATCAGGGCCATGGTCTTGACCGTCTCGATCGGGAACGCACCAACGCTGGTCTCGCCGGAGAGCATGACTGCATCCGCGCCGTCGAGCACGGCATTGGCGCAGTCGGAAGCCTCGGCACGGGTGGGGCGCGGGTTTTCAATCATGGATTCCAGAACCTGCGTGGCCACGATGACCGGCTTGGCCCAGCGGCGTGCCATCTCAACACACTGCTTCTGCACCAACGGCACATCCTGCAACGGCAGCTCCACACCCAGGTCGCCACGGGCCACCATGATGGCGTCAAACGCGTCAACAATGGCTTCGAGGTTGGCAACTGCCTGCGGCTTCTCAATTTTGGCGATGACCGGCACGCGGCGGCCTTCTTCGTCCATGATCTCGTGCACGCGGGTGATGTCCGCTGCATCGCGCACGAAGGAGAGCGCAACCAGGTCCACGCCGCACGCGAGTGCCCAGCGCAGGTCGTTCTCATCCTTCTCGCTCAAGGCGGGAACGTTCACAGCAACGCCGGGCAGGTTGATGCCCTTGTTGTTGGAGACCTTGCCGGGAACGGTGACCTCGGTGACAACCTTGACGGCGTCAACGGCAGTTGCCCGGACGGAAACCTTGCCGTCGTCGATCAGCATGATGTCGCCAACCTTGACGTCTTCGGTGAGTGACTTCAAGGTGGTGGAGCAAATGTCCTTGGTGCCCGGCACGTCCTCGGTGGTGATGGTGAAGACATCGCCCACGGCCAGGTTGTAGCCTTCGCCGTTGGCAAAGCGACCCAAACGGATCTTCGGACCCTGCAGGTCGGCCATGATGGCAACAGGCTTGCCCAGCGATTCGGCGGCCTTGCGTACGTTGTCGTACGTGTTTTGGTGCACGGTGTAGTCGCCGTGGCTCATGTTCATGCGGGCTACGTTGACGCCCGCCTCCAGTACCGCAAGTGTGTTTTCATAGCTGGCGATAGCCGGCCCGAAAGTCGCAACAATCTTTGCGCGTCTCAATGTACCTACCTAATGTGTGGTTTTGTGCATAAAAATCCTTGGTGCCCCCAGACAGCCTATCGCTTTGGCGCTACACACTCATAGCTGCGTCAGCAGGTGAGACGGGTGCAGGCAGGAACGTCTCGCCCATCAAGTACTGATCGACGGCGGCCGCGCACGCCCGCCCTTCCGCGATGGCCCAAACAATCAGTGATTGTCCGCGTCCGGCATCCCCGGCAGCAAACACCCCGTCGGAGCCCGTCATGTAATAACCGTCGCGGTTAATATTTCTCCGCTCGTCCAGGACGGCCGGCAGTTGCTTCGCCAGCACCGAAGTTTCCGGTCCCGTGAATCCCAGCGCAAGCAGCACCAGATCGGCCGGGATCACCTGTTCCGTGCCCGCCTTGGGCATGCGGCGCCCGTCCACGTATTCGGTTTCGGCAATCTTCAACCCCGTCAGCACGCCGTCCTGTGCCAGGAATTCCACGGTGGAGGCCAGGAACGTCCGTTCCCCGCCTTCCTCGTGGGCGCTGGCCACCTCGAAGAGGTTCGGGAACGTGGGCCACGGTTGGGCGGCCGACCGGTCCACCGGCGGCTGTTGGCCAATGGCCAGCGTGGTGACACTCGCGGCGTGTTGGCGGTGCGCCGTGCCCAGGCAGTCCGCCCCGGTGTCGCCGCCACCCAGGATGACCACATGCTTGCCCCGCGCATCGATGGGACCCGGCCCACCGCCGTCGTACGGCTCACCTGCAACCGTCCTGTTGGCCTGCACCAGGTACTCCATCGCGAAGTGCACGCCCGCCACCTCGCGGCCGGGAATGGGCAAATCCCGCGGCACCGTGGCACCTGTGCAAATGACGACGGCGTCATAGCGCCTGCGCAGTTCGGCCCACCCAATGTCGCGGCCCACCTCGATGCCGGTGCGGAAGCGGGTGCCCTCGGCCTCCATCTGGGCGACCCGGCGGTCCACGCTCTCCTTCTCCAGCTTGAAATCGGGAATGCCATAGCGCAGCAGCCCGCCAATGCGGTCATCGCGTTCGAAGACGGCGACCGTGTGACCGGTGCGGGTCAGCTGCTGCGCCGCTGCCAGTCCTGCCGGACCGGAACCGACGACGGCGATCGTCTTGCCGGTGAGGCGGGCCGGGGGCAGCGGGTGGACCCAGTCCTGGTTGAAGGCCTCATCGATGATGGAAACCTCCACCTGTTTGATGGTCACGGCCGGCTGGTTGATGCCCAGCACGCAGGCACTCTCGCAGGGAGCCGGGCACAGGCGGCCGGTGAATTCGGGAAAGTTGTTGGTGGAGTGCAGTCGTTCCACGGCCTCTTGGCCCTTGTCACGCCAGGTGAGGTCGTTCCATTCCGGGATGAGGTTTCCCAGCGGGCAGCCCTGGTGGCAGAACGGCACGCCGCAGTCCATGCAGCGCCCGGCCTGCTGCTTCAGCACGCCCTTTTCCTGCGCCTCATAGACCTCTTTCCAGTCCATGATGCGCACCGGAACGGGCCGGCGGGTCTGGGTGATGCGTTCGCGATTGTTCAAAAATCCCTGTGGATCAGCCACCGGTAACCTCCAAAATTTTCGCCCAGACGGTTGCCCCGTCCGGGTCTTCGCCCGCCCCGGCGGCCGCCAGTCGGGTCTCCAATACTGCTGCATAGTCGCGGGGCAAAAGTTTCGTGAACCTCGCCGCGGCGGCGTCGAAATCGGCCAGCAGTGCCTGTGCCGTGGTCGAGCCGGTTTCCTCGGCGTGGCGGCGGACCAGAGTGCGGACAATGTCCGCGTCGACGCCGTCGAGCGGGCGCAATTGCAGTTCGCCGGAGTCCAACGCAGCCTGGTTGACCAGGGACTCCTGCAGATCCAGGACGTAGGCGGTTCCGCCTGACATGCCGGCACCGAAGTTGCGGCCCGTCGGCCCCAGGATGATGGCGGTGCCGCCGGTCATGTATTCGCAGCCGTGGTCACCGATGCCTTCCACCACGGCGGTGGCGCCGGAGTTGCGGACCAGGAACCGCTCCCCCACGAGCCCGTTGAGGAACATCTCCCCGCTGGTGGCACCGTAGCCAATCACGTTGCCGGCAATGACGTTGGCTGCCGCCTCCAGCGTGCTGGCCCGGTCCGGGCGGGCGGTGATCCGGCCTCCTGAGAGGCCCTTACCCACGTAGTCGTTGGCGTCGCCAAAGAGTCGAAGGGTGATGCCGGCGGGCAGGAAGGCACCCAGGGATTGTCCGGCCTGGCCGGTCAGCGTCACGTCAATTGTGTCGGGACCGAGCAGGTCAATGCCGAACGTCCGTGTCACGTGGTGGCCCAGCATGGTGCCCACGGCCCTGTCGGTATTGACCACGGGCACACTGATTTTCACCGGTGTCCGATCGCGCAGGGCCTCGGCAGCCAAGGGGATCAGCTGCTGGTCGAAGTGCTCCCCCAGCTCATGGTTCTGCGCCACAAGGGTCCGTACGGGCGCCGAGTCCGCCACACCGGCGTCGGACAGGATGGGGCTCAAATCCAGCCCCTCCGTCTTCCAATGGTGCACGGCGGCGGCGATGTCCAACTTGTCCGTGTGCCCAATCGCCTCCGCCAGGCTGCGGAAGCCCAGCCCGGCCAGGATTTCACGCACCTCTTCGGCCAGGAACTCGAAGAAGTTCACCACGAATTCCGGTTTTCCGGAGAAGCGGCTGCGCAGTTCGGGGTTCTGGGTGGCCACACCCACGGGGCAGGTGTCCAGGTGGCAGACGCGCATCATGACACAGCCG
>JBBPZC010000065.1:0-20632 GCA_038199275.1 Actinomycetales bacterium | reverse complement strand
TGAGGATCTGGGCCGAGAGAATTATGGCGGCCGCGAACGCAGCGGTCAGCAGCAGCACCATGGCGCCAATGATGCGGGCCCGGGCGCTCACGGGACGGGGTTCACCGTTGATGCGGCGATTGGTGGTCGGGCGCCGGGCGGAATCAGTTGTCATCAAGATCGTCCCAATAATCATCCCAATAATCATCCCAGTCGTCGTCGCAGTCCTCGTCTCCTGTCAGCGGGGCGCAGGCGGGGACCTCGATGGCGCCATTGGGGGGCGGTGCAGGGGAGACAGGCGGCATGGGTGTGGCCGATGGAGCCGGCGTTGTGGGTGCGGCCGATGGAGCCGGCGTTGTGGGTGCGGCTGGGGTACTGGAGGGCGCATTCGTCGGGATGCTTGGTGGCGTGGTGCCCTCCGGTGTCATGACAATCGATTCGCCGAGGTCGGGTTCCGAACTGGAAACGAGCAGGGCAGTGGCTAACAAGGTTCCGCCCACCAGCACGGCAAGGAACGTGACGAGGATGAACCGAGGAATCTGCATGGCTCAATCCTTTCGCATGAAAATACCTGCCATATGACGCGGAGATGAGAGTTCTCTCATCCAAACACGTTGGCAGCCAGCGCGCTAATAGGACAAAATATTGGCACTAAGTAGTTATGGCGTTTGGGGATGCGGTGGTGTGAAGTAGGCCGTCCGGCCAGGTTTTGTCACTGGAAGTCCATCATGGCTGTCACCGTTCCTGTCGCCGAATGTGCCGTGTCCAACTGCCCATTCAACGACCGCCTGATGTGTGGGACGGATTCGGTCCGGGTGGGACCTGGTGCCAACAATGCGGACTGCCTCAGCTGCGAACACACCCTGCCTCACCTGCGAACACAAAGCGCAGGCACTAGCTGCTGCCTACCGGTGTGCCGTTGCGCACCCGGCGGAAGATCCAGTAGCGCAGCAGCAGGAAACGGGTCACGGCCGAGGCCATGTTGCCCAGCACAATAACGGCCAGCTCCACCACAATGGAAGCCTCCGGGTAGATCTGGTGCAGCACCCACAAGCTGCCGCTCGTCATGGCCAGTGCCAGCATCATGACCCAGAGCCCGCGCCGCTGGTCCCGCCACCACAGGTGCCGTCCGCTGACGCCAAAGCTCATGCGCCGGTTCAGCTCCGTGTTCAGGACCGAACACAGAATCAGCGAGATGACGTTCGCCCATTGGGTGCCCAGGGCCGGGCGCAGGCTGGCAAAAATGGTCATTGAAATGACGGTGCAAATGATGGCAACCATCGCAAAGCCGCGCAATTGCTGGGACAGTGCCGGATTCCGACGCCCCCAGTTTTTGATCACGCCAAAAGCCCCGCTGCCCGTGGTGACGGGCTCGGCGGGGCTCGGTTCCGGAGCTGTTGTTGTTGCCATGGTTAACTAAATACTGCCATTTGAAGGTGTTAACACCCAAACAATGGCAAGAACATTCCCTGTGAATGTGACCGGCGGCAGTCAGTTTCAGGCGCCCGCAATGACCGGATTGCGCAGTTCGCCAATGCCGCCCACGCGGCAGATTACCTCATCGCCCGGGTTGATCTGGCGGCACTCGGCCGGGAAGCCGGTGAGGATGACATCGCCGGGCTGGAGGGTCATGAAGCTGCTCAGGTAAACGAGGATTTCATCCACACCCCAGCCGAGGTCGTTGCTCGAGGCGGGGGACAGCTCGGTGCCGTTGTGAACAATGCTGATGGCCACGCCGTCGTCCAACAGGTTCACAACAATCCAGGGACCAAGCGGGGTGAAGGTGTCCGGGCTCTTGGCGCTGATCCAGAGCTCGTCACTCTTTTGGGCGTCGCGGGCGGAGACATCGTTGCCAATGGTGAAGCCGAGGATGGCGCTGCGGGCGGTCTCCAGCGTCAGGTTTTTCGCGGGCCGGCCCACGACGACGGTCAGCTCGGCTTCGGGATCGACGTAGCCGACGGTGGGGCTCAGCTCAATAGCCACGTCCGGGCCGATCACCGAGCTGGCGGCCTTGTGGAATGCCTGCGGCGGGAGGGCACGGCCGGGTGCGCCGGTGTTGTGAGCCATGCCGAAAACATTGACGGGGGCGCACGGTGCCAGGAAGCTGAACTGGTCTTCGGTGACGGTTGCGCCCAGGGTCCAGCCGTCGCGGAACATGCTGTTCTGGTTGGCAGGGGAAGCCGGGAACGGCGTTTCGGTGACCTGCCAAATGCGGCCCTCGAGGCTGTTGAAGTCGGTGGCGTCATTGCGGACGAAGAACTGCTCGGGCAGCAGCCCCACCACGCTGCCGGCAGCGTGGCCGGCTGCCGCTGTGGTGTTGGTGGGGCGGACACGGGCGAGGCGGTACGGCGCATTGGTCATGAGGACATCCTACCTCCTCCGAGGAAAGGTGTGCTCACAGTCACGTGGCATAGAATCCCTGTCATGCCTAAAGGAACCGCAAAGCCGCTGAACCGTGCAGTCGCTGCCGCGTTGTCCTTGGGAGCGGCCGGGGCTGCGGCAGTTATTGGGGCGCGTGCACTTCGGGGCGGGGCGGGAACGCCGGTGGGTGACCATGGGGCCGCTCTGCGTCCTGAGGAGATCGGCGTGGAGTTCGCTGCGTCCGCTGCGGATGAACTCAGCGAACTGATCCAGTTCCGGACCGTGTTCTCCAACTCCCGCGACCAGATCGAACTGGACCAGTTCACCGGCTTCATCGAGGCGCTGGAGCGGCTGTACCCCCTGGTACATGCCTCGTTGACCAGGGAATTTGTGAATGGGCAGGGGCTGCTGTTTCGGTGGGCCGGACACTCCGAACAGGCCACGGCCAGACCCACAGTGTTGATGGCGCATTACGACGTCGTTCCCGTGGACCCACGCGATGACTGGGCCCATCCCGGCTTCTCCGGGCATCAGGCCGACGGCTACGTATGGGGCCGTGGCGCCCTGGATGACAAGGGTGCGCTGGTAGTGCTCATGCACGCCGTCGAAGCTCTGCTCAAGGAGGGCTTCGCGCCTGCACAGGACGTCTACCTCTCTTTTGGCAACAATGAGGAGACTGCCGGCGACAGTGCGGCCGCCGCCGTGGCCATGCTCGCCAGCCGCGGGGTCAGGCCATGGCTGGTCCTTGATGAAGGCGGTGCGGTGGCGCTTGAAGCCTTCCCCGGTTTGAACGCGCCCGCGGCCGTCATTGGGGTGGCCGAGAAGGGCATCCTGGATCTGCAGCTGCTAACCCGGGGCGCGGGCGGGCATGCCTCGACCCCGCCGAAAATGGGGGCCACAGCCCGTCTGGCCCGGGCCATCGTCGCCTTGGAAGGCACGCCGTTCCCTGCCTCCATGCCGGCACCCATTGCGGAAATGATGCGGCGCGTGGGCGGCGAGAGCGGCTGTGCGCTGCGCCTGGTGACGGAAAACCTGTGGGCTTTCAAGGCGCTGCTGACCAGGGCGTTCGGGGTGGTCGGCGATGAAACGCGCGCACTCACCCGGACCACCGTGGCGGTGACAATGCTGGAGGGCAGCAAGGCCGCCAATGTGCTTGCCTCCACGGCCCGCGCCAACGCCAACATTCGCATCGCGGTGGGGGAGTCCGTGGAGTCCGTGGTTGCCCGCGTCCGTGTCATCATCAACGATCCCGAGGTGGAGCTCACGGTCATTTCCGGCCACGACCCCTCACCCATTTCGTCCTTCACCAACGAGCCGTTCCAGCTGCTCACCCGCGCCGTTTCCCGCTCCCATCCAGACGCCGTCGTCACCCCGTACGTGCAGACCGGCGCCACCGATTCGCGCCACTTCACCTCGATTTCGCCCGCCGTCTACCGCTTCTCCCCGCTGCTCATGGACGCCTCCGACCGCGGCAGCCTCCACGCCGTCAACGAGCGGGTGCGGATCAGCGCGTTGGGACCAGGCGTGGTGTTTTACCGCGAACTGTTGCAGGGCCTGGGCTGATCTGAAGTACGACGGCGGGAGCCCGCCTCCCAGCGCAGCGCACGGCGTGGCGGGCCCGGCGTCATATGTCCTCGGCGGTCGGCGTGTCCGTGCGGATTGCGCGACGTAACACGGGCCCGGGGATAGCATGGTCACCATCGCAGGCCTCGGCCTCAACGGTACGCAGCTTTGGAGGGCAACCGCATGAAGACGCAGGCACGAACCACCGCTGGATTCCTTGTTGCAGCAACGCTCGCTGCAACCCTGACGCTCACCGCGTGCGACCTCACCCTCTCCCGGGTGGAAAACAGCCCGCCGCCTGTCCCATCCGCAGGAGCGCCCACCCACAGCGCAAGTGCCACGCCAACGCCGTCGGACATCAAGACCGGAGACAACGACGGGCAGACGCCCGGACCAGTGGCAGACAAGTGGAAAGTCTTCACCGATCCGGGTAAAACCATCAGCTTCGAACTGCCGGTGGACTGGGTGGCGCAAGTGATCCCGGGCCAGCGCAAGGGCGCACTGGACGTGGAGGTCAACCTGCCGGACGGCAAAAGGGTGGCGGTCCTGAACACACAGATACAGGGCCTTGGCGGCGCCTGCCAGCCTGAATCAGCCCGGCCTTATACGGTGCTCGCCAGCATCCCGATGGACATTCCCTCCAACAACAAATCCTCGGGTGCGGTGGAGCCGCGCTTCGTGTACCGGCTGATCCAAGGCGACACCCACTTCTACGCCTCCTACGGAATTACCGACCATTCCGCGGGAACCGACGGGACCGCATGCCTGGTCTACAACACCGTGACGTCCAAACCGCTGGGGATTTACATGTTCGGCGACGTCCTGCAATTCACCAGCGACCCCAGCGGATCGCCCGGCCTGCGCGCCTTCACCACCATCACCGACGCGCAGGACTACATGCTCAGCAGCGAGTACCAGAACATTGCGAAGATGATCACCTCGCTCAAATCGTTGGGCTAGTGGCTGCCCGCTGGCTTGTGGCCGGACACTGATGCGCTGAGCTTGCCGGTTAGCTCGGCCAGGGTGCGCATCTCGTCGTCGCTGAGGGCCGCTTCCATCAGCTCCATGATGTGCTGGACATGGGCCCGGCCCACCTTCTTTTGCAGGGTGATGCCTTCTTCGGTGAGCCCGATCAGCACACCGCGCTTGTCATGCTCGGCCGTTTTGCGCTGAATGAGCCCGCGCGCCTCCAGCCGTTCCACCATGCGCGAAATGCTCGGTTGGGTCAGCAGGAGGTGGTCGTTGAGCTCGTTCAGCCGCAGCCAGCCGCTGGGGCAGCGCGAAAGGTGGTACAAAATGTCGTACTCCCTGCTGCCCAGCGCCTTGAAGCTGGGTTCCTTGTTCAGCTCCCGCATCATGGCCACCTGTGAGCTCAGCAGCGACTCCCACGAGTCCGTTGCCAGCCGCCGGTGTGTGGCCGCGTTCATGTTACTTCACCCCTGGTGTGGAATGTTCGACGGCGGCACCGGCCTGGGCTGCGGCGCGGCGAGCCTGGAACGTGGGGCCTTCGGGGACGGAGGCCGGGCGGTTCTTTGCAAACTCTTCACGCAGTGTGGGCAGCACGTCGGAGCCGAACAGGTCCAGTTGTTCCAGGACGGTCTTCAGCGGCAGGCCTGCGTGGTCAACGAGGAACAGCTGGCGCTGGTAGTCACCGAAGTAGTCCCGGAACGCCAGTGTCTTCTCGATCATTTCAGCCGGGCTGCCCACGGTAAGCGGCGTCTGGGAGGTGAAGTCCTCCATGGACGGGCCGTGGCCGTAGACGGGTGCGTTGTCGAAGTACGGACGGAAGTCGTTGACCGCGTCCTGCGAGTTCTTGCGGATGAAGAACTGTCCGCCCAGGCCGACCACTGCCTGCTCTGGCGTGCCGTGGCCGTAGTGTGCGTAACGCTCACGGTAGAGGTTGATCAGCTGGATGTAATGGTCCTTGGGCCAGAAGATGTTGTTGGCGAAGAATCCGTCACCGTAGTAGGCGGCAATTTCGGCGACCTGGGGTGTGCGGATGCTGCCATGCCAGACGAAGGGGGCAACGCCGTCGAGCGGGCGTGGCGTGGCGGTAAAGCCGCGCAGGGGCGTGCGGAACTTGCCTTCCCAGTTCACCACTTCCTCATCCCACAGCTGGCGCAGCAGTGCATAGTTCTCCACCGTCAATTCCACGCTGTCCTGGTTGTTCTTGCCGAACCAGGGGTAGACCGGGGCGGTGTTTCCGCGGCCGAGCACCAGGTCGACGCGGCCGTCGGCCAGGTGCTGCAGCGTGGCGAAATCCTCGGCGATTTTCACGGGATCGTTGGTGGTGATCAGCGTGGTGGTCGTGGAGAGGATGATTTTTTCGGTCTGGGCGGCGATGTAGCCCAGAATCGTGGTGGGGGAGCTGGGGTAGAACGGCGGGTTGTGGTGCTCGCCGGTGGCAAAGACGTCCATGCCGACGTCTTCGGCGTGCTTGGCAATCGTGGTGATGGCCTTGATGCGCTCGTGCTCGGTGGGGGTGCGGCCGGTGGTCGGGTCCATGGTGATGTCGCCAACGCTGAAAATTCCGAACTGCATGGTGTGCTCCTCTAATCCCGGCCACGCCGGTAGGTATATGCGTTTGTATCTAATATACGTCTCAACTTGCAGGTGTACCAATATGTTCCCGAGGAGGGACTGCCGTTAGGATGCTCACAGGGTTAGGTAATCCAAATCATAGTATTCGTGGAGGTGGGCCGTGGCGGCAGTGCAGCGTGGCATGGCGGGTACCGGAGTCAGACTCGCGCCAACCGCGACGGCCATTGTGGGCTTCCTGGTCCTGGTGGAACTCACCAGCGGCATCCTGCAGGGCTACTACACCCCGCTGCTGACCGATATTGCCCGCCACCTTGGCATCCACGATGCCGACGTGAACTGGTTTGAGGCCGCACAGCTCATGGTCAGTGCACTGGTTGTTCCGGTCCTGGCGAAGCTGGGCGACATGATCGGCCACCGGAAAATCCTGCTGATCTCCACTGCGCTGACGGCTGCCGCGTCCTGGGGTGTGGCCTTCGCTCCGAACTTCTGGTTGTTCCTGCTGGCGTGGGCGCTGCAGGGTTTCTATGTTGTCTGGCTGCCGCTGGAAATTGCACTTATTTACAGCCGCTCCCACCAGCGTCCCGACGGTGCCGCGCTGACCCGCAAGTCCGCCGGCATCCTGGTGGCGGGGCTGGAATTCGGCGTGATCGTTGGTGCTCTTGCCGGTGGCGCCATTGGCGGGGCCCTGCCGGAGAAGCTGTGGCTGACCCTGATGATCCCGGCCATCGCTGTCACACTTTGCTTCTTCGTGATCTTGTTCGGCGTGCCTGAATCCGAGAACCGCACCGGTGGGCGGATCGACACCATGGGCTTGACCCTGCTGACCACAGGGCTGCTGCTCATCACCGCAGGGCTGACCTTCATGCGGATCAACGGCCCCGGCACCTGGTGGGCGTGGGCCGCCGTCGTGCTTGGCATTGCCACGCTGGTGCCATTCACCCGGCACCAGCTGGGCCACAAGGACCCGCTGATTGACATCCGTCTGCTGCGCCAACCGAGCATGTGGCCCGTGCAGCTGACCGCGTTCCTGTTTGGCGTCTCGGTGTTGGGGGCGCAGGCGCCGCTGTCCACGTTTGCGCGCACCGATCCGGCGGAGGTGGGATATGGTCTCGGCGCCACGGCCTCCGTGGTCTCGGTATTGATCGGCGTGTATGTGCTTGGCATGCTGGCCGGTGCCCTGCTGTATCCGCTCATCACCCGGTGGACCACACCGCGAATGACCTTGATGGGCGCGGCGCTCCTCGTTGCCCTGGGCTACCTGATGTTCCTGCCGTTCCATGATTCAACGGCACAGGTGCTGATCAACATGGGCATTGCAGGCATCGGCAGCGGGGCCCTGGTGGCGGCGCTGCCATCTGCGGCTGCGGCTGCGGCGCCCTTGACGCAGACCGGCATGGCGACAGGGCTGACCAACGCCACAAAGACGCTGGGTGGGGCGTTCGCGTCCTGCGTGTTCGGCATTGCGTTGGCTGGCCAGGCTCTCGGGTCGCTGACGGCGGACACCGGATCAACCGCGGCGCCACTTGAGGGATACATGCTGGTGTGGACCATTTGCGGTGTCACGGCACTCGTG
This sequence comes from Actinomycetales bacterium, assembly GCA_038199275.1. Lineage (GTDB taxonomy): Bacteria > Actinomycetota > Actinomycetes > Actinomycetales > Micrococcaceae > Specibacter. Next base: position 12,615 of record JBBPZC010000065.1, on the reverse strand, counting down.
GCAGCCATTGCACTGTACTTCGTGCCAAAGCTGGCCTTCAGCCCCACCCTCCCCACCTGAAGTCGAGTTTGCACTTATTGGACCAAAACGTCGTGTTTTCCGCTCAAACGGGCCAATAAGTGCAAACTCGAGTTTAGCTGGGACGCCAGCCGCGGGCGTAGAGGGCACCGCGGACTTTTCGAACGGCTTCCTTGGCGTCGTTGACCATGTGCCGCTTCATGATGCGCACCTCCGTCCAACCGGCCCGGGCGTAGTCTTCGGCGCGTCGGACGTCCTTCTCAACCTGCTGGGGGTCATTGTGCGTGTCGCCGTCGTATTCAGTCGCCACCTTGTATTCGGGGTACGACTGGTCGGGTGTGCGCTCCGCCCCGTTCGAAAGGACAGTCTTGACATTGAGCAACGGTTCAGGCAGTCCCGCGTACCCACAAGCCAAGCGGAGCTTGGTTTCCTGCGCGGAATCGGAGCCAACCCGCGCGAGGCATAGGGCCTCGCGCGCTTTGAGGATTCCGCGGCTGCCAGGGTGGCGGGCCAAGAGGACCTTCAACTCCTTCAGCGTGGCATAGGGTTCGCTCCGGCCTTCGAATTCCGGGCGGGGAATGCGGACGAGATGGTCAGCGACAATCACCAGTTCCTCGACTGACATTCTTGCGGCGCAGTCCAACCACGTTCGGGGCCGGGTTGTGATCCAGAGGCCATTGGAAAAACTGACTTCGTCATTCCGGAACTTGGTTTGGTGTCCCTTGACACCCAACCGTCGAGGGGCAATGTGAGGTGATTGCCGTGAAATGTGGACGATGCTGTCCTCATTGGTGCCTGGGCAAAACCCCGGGAATTCCCAAATCCGGAAAGCAGTGGCATGGGAGGCAGCCGAGTATCCGGTGACCAGAGTGAAGGGGCGGGTCAACAGCGCCAGCGGGGTGTCGGCGTCGTTCTTCAGGATCTTGATGCTGCGGCTGAGCGTCACTACGTCCCTGTGGCACAGCTCGCCGTAACTGGCTCCCAGTTGGAGAGCTTCAGTCACCGTGAAGGGAGCCGTTTGGAATGGCTCCGGTAAGCGATCACGTGCAGGCATGACCTAATCATGGCAAGTCTGCAGATCTCCCGCAGAAGTTATCCACAGCCCACCACCCACTGAAACTCGAGTTTGCACTTATTGGACGAATACGGCCCCAAAACGGCCAAATCGGTCTAATAAGTGCAAACTCGAAGGGGAGTGGATGGTTAGTCTGCGGCGCGGCGGCCGCGGACCTTGGGGATGGCTCCTGTGGTCCAGTCCTGGAAGTCGGCTCCGGGCTTCGCCTGTGTGGACGTGCCTGACCCGGACGCGCCTGGGCCGGAAGAGTCCTTGCCCGACGCGTCCGACGTGCCTGACGCGCCTGCACCCGAACCGGAGCTGGGGACGTGCACCACGCGCAGGGCCTTGACCAGGTCGCGGCGTTCCTTGCGTCCTTCCACCAGGCGGTACAGGACGGGCACCAGGATCAAGGTCAGCACGGTGGAGGAAATCAAACCGCCCACCACCACAACGGCCAGCGGCTGTGAGATGAAGCCGCCGCTGCCGGTCAGGCCCAATGCCATGGGTGTCAGGGCGAAGATGGTGGCCAGGGCCGTCATCAAGATGGGACGCAAACGCTGGCGGGCACCGTGTTCAATGGCGTCGGCCACGTTCATGGCGGGGCGGTCGTCGGCGGGCTGGCGGTACTGGTTGATCAGGTCAATGAGCACGATGGCGTTGGTGACCACAATGCCCACCAACATCAACATGCCAATCAAGGACGGCAGGCCCAGTGGAATGCGCGTGATCAGCAGCAGGGCAATGGCTCCGGTGGCGGCGAACGGGATGGACACCAACAGGATCAGCGGCTGGATCAGCGACTTGAAGGTGGCCACCATGATGACATACACAATGGCAATGGCGGCCAGCATGGCCAGGCCCAGCTGCCGGAAGGATTCGGCCTGCTGTGTGGCGGCCCCGCCAATGGTGGCGATGGTGCCGGCCGGCAGGGTGGTGGAGTCCAGGCGCTTCTGCACCTCGGCGCTCAGTGTGCCAAGGGCGTCGCCCTTGGGCATCACGGACACCGTGGCGGTGCGCTGGCCGTTGGAGGAGGTCACTGACAGCGGCGTTTGGACCTCGGCAACCGTGGCAACATTGGACAGCGGGACGGGTCCGGCCGCCGTGGGGATCTGCGCCGCGGCAAGTGCCGCCACGGAATCAAACTTCGTGCCGAGACCGATCTGCACTCGGTAGTCGGTGGTGTCGATCCGGACTGTGCCACCTGGAATGGGGCTGACCGTTGCGGCCAGCAGGCCGGTGATCTGCTGCTCGTCCAGGCCCGCGGCAACAGCCTTCGCCCGGTCAACGCTTACCTGGACAACGGGCTGTGCGCCGCTGAGGTTGCTCTCCACGGACTGGGCCTGGGGGATTTCCTTCATGGCCGCGACAAGGGCGTCGGACGCTTGCTGCAGTTCCTCGCCCGTTGTGGCCTTGACCGTAATGTCCACCGTGGAGGACATGCCGAAGCCGCCGCCCTGCGAACCGAGGCTGATCTCGCCGGCATCCTTGACACCGTCAATGGCCGTGCGCACCGTGTCCTGCAGCGCGACCTGGTCGGCTTCGGGGTCGGTGATGACTTGGAATTGGGCACTCGAGGCGCCCGAGGACAGCAGGGCCGAGAACCCGCCGGAGCCGTTGCCGATGGTCACCTGGACGTCGGTGATGCCAGGAACATCCTTGAGCGCAGCCTCGACCTTCTTGGCGGCCTCGTTGGTGACCTCCAGGCTGGTCCCGGCCGGCATATCCTGCTGGATGGACATGCTGTTCTGACCGGTGTCACCCAGCAGGTTGGTGGGCAGCAGCGGAGTCATGGCCAACGTCGCAGCCAGCACAATGCCGCCGGCAATCAACGTCACCACGGGGTGTTTTTGAGTCTTGGCCAGGATCGGCAGGTAGCCGCGCTGCAACCACGACGAACGTTCCTTCTCTTCCACAGCGCTCAGCAGAGCCTGTCCGCGCAAGGGGGTCCCGGCGTCGTCCGGTGTGGACCCAGCGGCAGGAGCAGCGGCAGGAGCACCGGCGGGGGTGGACTTCAGGAACCAGTAGGCGAGCACCGGGACGATGGTCAGTGAGACCAGCAGCGAGGCCAGCAGCGCGAACGTGACGGTCAGCGCGAAGGGGCGGAACAGCTCGCCCGCCAGGCTGCCGACAAACGCGATGGGCAGGAACACGGCCACGGTGGTCAGGGTCGATGCCGTGATGGCTGCGGCAACCTCCTTGATGGCGGTCAGGATGGCGGTCTTTGTGTCCTCGCCGTAACTTAGGTGCCGCTTGATGTTCTCGATGACCACAATGGAGTCATCCACCACCCGGCCAATCGCGATGGTCAGCGCGCCCAGGGTGAGGATGTTCAGCGAGTAGCCCGTGGCCCACAGACCGATGAACGTCACCAGCAGCGAGAGCGGAATGGAGATGGCGGTGACCAGCGTGGAGCGCACCGACATGAGAAAAATCAGGATGACCACGACGGCGAACCCAAGTCCCAGCAGACCTTCCGTTGCGAGGTCGTCAATTGATTTCACAATGAACGGCGCCTGGTCCAGGACGGTGGTGAACTTGACGTTGTGGCCCATGGACGCGGCCAGCTCGGGCAGGACGTCGGCGACTTCCTTGGACAGCGAGACGGTGTCCGCGTCGGGCTTCTTCGTGATGGACAGCGCCAGCGTGGGCTCGCCATCGGTGCGGGTGATGGAGGTGGTGGCGTCGTCGGCCAGGGCCACCGAGGCGACCGAGGCGATGGTGGGGATCGCGGCGGGTGTTTCGGTGCGGCCCGCGGAGGAACCGGCAACGGGCAGGGCCTCGATGGCGGCCAGCGAGTCAACCGGGCTGCCAGCCTGGATGGACAAAGTGGTGCCGTCAGTGGTGAGTGAGCCCACGGGAACCAGCGTGCCGTTGTTGCTCAGTGCCTTGGAAATGTCCCCGGCGCTCAGTCCCGCTGCAGCCATTTTCGCGGGGTCCGGCAGGATCTGGATGTGTTGGGAGTTGGCGCCACTGACATCGGCGCTGCGCACGCCGTCGATCTTCATCAGCTTGGGAACGGCGATGCGCGCAAGGTCGGTGTTCAGCGCGGCCAGGTCCTGATCGGAGGAAACCGCCAGGAACACAATGGGGAAGTCGGCGATGCTGCCGGCGATGGGCTGCGGTTGGACACCGTCGGGCAGGCGCTGGCTGACGTTGGAGATGGCCCGGTCAATCTGGTTCCGGGCCCGGTCCAGGTTGGTGCCGTACGCGAAGGAGAGGTTGATGGTGGAGACACCGCTGCGGGAGGTGGAGGTGCTCGATTCCAGCCCCTCCACCGCATTCAGCGCAGCTTCCAGAGGTTCGCTGACCTGTTTGTCCACCACGGTGGGGGAGGCCCCGGGCATGGCCGAGACCACCGTGATTTGCGGAAACTCAATGCTGGGGATGAGTTCCTGTTTCAGCGAACCAAGCGTGATGACCCCAAACACCATGGCGAAAATGGTGATCAGGGCAATGAGTGCCCGGTTGCCCAACGACATTGTGGCCAGCTTGAACATCAACAAACTCCGATTGCTTGGTGCCAGTCCCCTCCGGCCGGACGGGGAGTGTTAGGCCTTTTCCGTCTTCAATTGCAACGACGCCGCCGTTGCGGCCAATGTCTTTTCAAACAGCTCGGCGTCATCGTTGAGCTTGGTGCCGTAGGTGGGCATCATGGTGCGCAGCGAATCCTGCCATTCCAGCTTGAACTTGCGCGGGAAGCAGCGCTGGAGCAGTTCCAGCATGATCGGCACGGCCGTGGACGCGCCCGGGGATGCGCCAAGGAGTGCAGAGAGGCTGCCGTCAGCTGCCGTGATGACCTCGGTGCCGAACTGCAGCACCCCGCCCTTCTTGGCATCCTTCTTGATGATCTGCACGCGCTGGCCGGCCGTGATCAGTTCCCAGTCCTTGCCATCGGCCTGGGGGAAGTACTCGTGGAGCGCCTCGACCTTGCCGGCGTGGGTCTTGGTGACTTCACTGACCAGGTACTTGACCAGGTCCAGGTTGTCCTTGCCCACAGCCAGCATCGGGATGATGTTGTTGGCGCGGATGGAGGCAGGCAGGTCCATGTAGCTGCCGTGCTTGAGGTACTTGGTGGAGAAGCCACCGTACGGGCCGAACAACAGTGAGCGCTTGCCGCCAACATAGCGGGTGTCCAGGTGCGGGACAGACATGGGCGGGGCGCCCACGGATGCCTGGCCGTAGACCTTGGCGCTGTGCTTGGCCGCAATTTTCTCGTCGGTGCAGCGGAAGAACTGACCGGAGACGGGGAAGCCGCCAAAGCCCTTGCCTTCGGGGATGCCCGACTTCTGCAGCAGGTGCAGGGCGCCGCCGCCGGAGCCGATGAACACAAACTTGGCCTTGACCCTGCCGTGCTCGCCCGATGCCGGGTGCTTGAGGGAAACGTCCCAGCCGCCGTCGGTTGTGCGGGCGACGTCGGTGACGTGCGTGCCGTAGTTGATTTCGACGTCGTTCCTGCCCATGTAGCCCATGAGCTCACGGGTCAGGGCGCCAAAATCGACGTCGGTGCCTTCCGCGGCGCGGGTGGCGGTGACCTGCTGCTGCGCGTCCCGGCCCTTCATGACCAGTGGAGCCCACTTTGCGATCTGCGCGGGGTCCTCGGAGTACTCCATGGAGCTGAACAGCGGGTTCGGCTTCAGTGCTTCGTGACGGGCCTTGAGGAACTTGCGGTGGGCTTCGCCAATGACAAAGCTCATGTGCGGCACAGTGTTGATGAAACCCTTGGGGGAACCGATCATCGACTGATCGACCATGTGGGCCCAGAACTGGCGCGAAAGCTGGAACTGCTCGTTGATGTGCAGGGCCTTGGCCGGGTTCACGGAACCGTCGGCGGAGGCCGGTGAGTAGTTAAGCTCACACAGTGCCGAGTGGCCGGTGCCCGCATTGTTCCAGGGACTGGAGGATTCCAGACCGGGCGTATCGAGCTGTTCAAACAGCACAATCTTCCAGTTTGGTTCCAGTTGCTTGAGCATCGTGCCCAGCGTCGCGCTCATGATGCCGCCTCCAATGAGGACAACGTCAGCGTCTTTGGTGTTCGAAATGAAGGTCACAGTCAACTCCGGTAGAGGCTCTTCCTAGCGGTAGAAGCGTATCGCGGCAGGGACAGTAAGCATAAATCCGCGTCGAGCTCAACTACTCGCGGCTGTGAGTTTCACCTGGTTGAAGACCTCACTCAGAACCGGGCTCAACGGGTAGGAGGCCACCTTGTCGGAGAGCGCAATCGCGGAGATGGGCAAGGCAATGGGCACTGCGGGCACGGTCTCGGCCAGCTGCTTGCTGATGGACTCGTAGGCGGCCACGCGTTCCGGGCCGTTGGGCATGCTCCGGGCACGGGTGATTTTGGAGACAAGCTGCGGGTCATCCATGCCCAGCTCCGCGCTGGGGGCGCCAAACAGCGGGCCCACAAAGTTGTCCGGATCCGCATAGCTGCCGTTCCATCCCAGCAGGCTCAGGGCATGATCTGTGTTGTCGATGACGGCGGTGAGGTAGCCGTTGTTCCAGGGGATCGGCACGGGCTTGATGTTGAACCCCACAGCTGTCAGTTCGACCGCGATCTGCGCGTACACCTTCTCCGGGGAGGGCAGGTAGGTCCGGGCCGTGTTGGTGGGGTAGTAGAACTTCAACTCCTCACCTTTGTATCCGGACTCCGCCAGCAGTGACTTGGCCTTCGCCTTGTCATAGGGGTAACCCTCAACGGCCTTGTTGAATCCGCTGAGCTTGGGCGGGATGAACTGGGCCGTGGGGGCGGTGCCGGCAATGAAGTAGCTGCTGGCGATCGTGGCCTTGTCAATGGCGGAGGCAATGGCCTCGCGGACCTTCTGCTCGGCCAGGACCGGGACCTTTTGGTTGATTCCCAGGTACATGACGGAGAACGGATCGCGTTGCAGGACCTGCTTGCCGCTCTTGATGAGTTTGTCGTAATTGTCCGGTGTGACCGGGTCGAATCCATCCAAGGTGCCATCGTCCAGGGCGGCCAGGCGCGTCTCCGGCTGTTCAAAAGTCCTAAACACCAGCGTCGAGATCTCACCCTTCTCACCCCAGTATTGCGGGTAGGCACTCATGGTGACGGATCCGGCGTCGGCCGAGGTGAACGTGAACGGTCCGGTGCCCACCGGGTGCAGGGCATAGCGGGAGACTTTGTTGGCGGAAAAGGTCTGGTCCAGAACGTTCGCGGTGCCGGAGGCCAGAGCTGCGGGGGAGGAAATGGCGAACGCCGGCAGGGTCAACGCCTGCAGAAATCCGGTGATCCGCGTCGTCAATTCCAGCGTCACTTCCAGCGGGCCGTCCACGGTGCAGCCGCCATACATGGACTTTTCGGGGTCGTCGTTGAACGCGCGGAAGACCTGGTTGAACATGCTGGATGAACCGTCGCCGCGGGTTTCCGGGCCGAAAGAGTACCAGCGTTCAAAGTTGGTGCACACGGCCGCGGCATCAAATTCCGTCCCGTCATGAAAGCTCACATCGGGGCGCAGGGTGAAGTTGTAGCTCAGCCCGCCGTTGAGTTCCTTCCACGCGGTGGCCAGGCTGGCGGCGGGTGCGCCCGTCACGGGATCCACGGTCAGCAGTCCCTCCATGATCTGGCGCGTGACGCGGTAGGACTCGGTGTCGGAGACCAGTGCCGGGTCAAAACCCATGGGGTCCGCGCCGGTGCCGAAATTGAACACGTTGGCCGGGGCGGTGGTGGCCGCGGGGGTGGGGGAGGGCGTTGGCTCAGTGGGCGGGGTGCAGGCCGTTGCCGTTGCCAGTACGACGGCGGTCATCGCCACCGCGCGAGCCATCACGTTGCGCAGTGTGCTGGCAGGGCGTCTCACGTGTGGGGCTCCTTGATGCATGGACTTTTGGCTCAGCCACTCATCATAGTGCGGTTTTCTGGACAATTCCCGGTGGCCGGATGCAAGTGGTGCGGAGCGCCGATACAAGCCGGTAGTATTGTGCATGCTTCAAAGCACCGCGCGCGAGTGGTGGAATTGGTAGACACGCAGGTTTTAGGTACCTGTGCCTTCGGGCGTAGGGGTTCAAGTCCCCTCTTGCGCACAGATAAAACAGCCCCTGCCGGGATGACCGGCAGGGGCTGTTTTGCTCCGGGCAACCAAGGCACCGTTGGCGGCTGTGGCGCCGTCGGCTGGCTGTTTTGGTCCGGGCAACCAGGGCACCGTCGGCGGGTGTGGCGCCGTCAGTGGGCGGGGCACCCAGGGTGGGGTTATCCGGCGTCGATCTTCAAATCACGGCGCAATTTGGCCACGTGGCCGGTGGCGCGCACGTTGTACTGGGCCAGCTCAATGGTGCCCTGTTCGTCAACGACGATGGTGGAACGGATCAGGCCCTCATAGGTCTTGCCGTAGTTCTTCTTCTCGCCCCAGGCAGCGTAGGCCGAGGCGACGGCGTGGTCCTCGTCGCTGAGCAGCGGGTACGTCAGCTCGTCGCGGGCAACGAACTTTTCCAGCTTCGCCACGGAGTCGGGGGAGATGCCCAGGACCTTGTAGCCGTGGCCCTGCAGCGAGGCCAGGTTGTCGCGGAAGTCGCACGCTTCCTTGGTGCATCCCGGGGTCATGGCGGCCGGGTAGAAAAACAGGATGGCCTTCTGGCCTGCGAAGTCGGCGAGCGAGGTGGTGCCGCCGTCGGCATTCGGCAGGCTGAAGGTGGGGGCGGTGTCGCCGGCAACGAGGCGTTCGGTCATGGACTGCTCCTGAAAAGTGGAAGTGACGGGCTTGTTTTCAGCCTAGGTGAGCGTGCTGCGGGGAACTAATCCGGTGCGGCATGGCGGAAGCCGGTGTTTGCGGTTAAAGCGGGCGTTCTACCCCACGCTTTAACCGCAAACACCGGCTTTTCTGCCCCTGGCTTCATTTCGGGCAACAAAAAACCGCTCCAACGCCCGAACGAATCCGGTGTTGAAGCGGTTTTGGCCTTGGTGCACCCCTCGGGACTTGAACCCGAAACCCATTGATTAAGAGTCAATTGCTCTGCCAATTGAGCTAGAGGTGCGGCTTTTTACTACAGTAAAAAGCCGTTCCAACGCCAGTTGTCACCAGTGATGGAACGGCCCTTACTCTGTGCACCCCTCGGGACTTGAACCCGAAACCCATTGATTAAGAGTCAATTGCTCTGCCAATTGAGCTAGAGGTGCATCTCTTTCGTTGCTGTGGCGCACAACAGTTTGTGTCCGTCGTGTTCTTTGCAACGACATGAAACTATACGGCCTTTTTCGACAGGTGCGAAATTGAGAAAGGCCGTTTCGGCGCGTTTGCGGCCGAGATCACACGGGAGGGTGCCGGAAGTCCCGGAATGACGCGGATTTCCGGGGTCCGGCGGGGTGCAAAAGAATTTCCAAACCGCTCCCCAAGCGGAGCCGCGGAGCGCTGCGAGTGCCCTTGTCGGATCGGCCGCAGCGCAGATGGTGCCCGAATGCCGACTGTGGCCCAGTTCATGTTTCGGCCATAGACTGGCGCACATGAGCGAGAACAAGGATTTCGTGGCAGGTTCCAACGTCTCCACCGGGAACGCAATGGGTGCTGATCCCGGCGCGGCGGCGAGTGCTGACTCGACGGGGAAACCGGACATCAAACCGCGCAGCCGCGTGGTCACCGACGGCATCCACGCAGCCCCGGCACGAGGCATGTTCCGGGCCATCGGCATGGGCGACGACGACTTCCGCAAGCCCCAGATTGGCGTCGCCAGTTCCTGGAACGAGATCACCCCGTGCAACCTTTCGTTGAACCGGCTTGCCCAAGGCGCCAAGGAAGGTGTCTTCGCAGCTGACGGTTTCCCCATGCAGTTCGGCACCATCTCCGTCTCGGACGGGATCTCCATGGGCCACGAGGGCATGCACTTCTCCCTTGTCTCCCGCGAAGTCATCGCGGACTCCGTGGAAACCGTCATGATGGCCGAGCGCCTGGATGGTTCCGTCCTGCTCGCAGGCTGCGACAAGTCCCTGCCCGGCATGCTCATGGCCGCCGCCCGGCTGAACCTGGCCAGCGTGTTCCTCTACGCCGGCTCCATCATGCCCGGCTTCGCCAAGCTGGAGGATGGCACCGAGAAGGAGGTCACGCTCATTGACGCCTTCGAGGCAGTTGGCGCGTGTGCAGCCGGCAAGATGAGCTTGAAGGATTTGGACTCCATTGAACGGGCCATCTGCCCCGGCGAGGGTGCGTGTGGAGGAATGTATACGGCCAACACCATGGCCTGCATCGGTGAGGCGCTCGGCATGTCGCTGCCAGGCTCGGCCGCCCCGCCCAGCGCCGACCGCCGTCGGGACATGTATGCGCGCAAGTCCGGTGAGGCCGTGGTCCACCTATTGGAGAAGGGCATTCGCGCCCGCGACATCATGACGAAGGAGGCCTTTGAAAATGCCATCGCCGTGACCATGGCCTTCGGCGGTTCCACCAACGCCGTCCTGCACCTGCTCGCCATTGCCCGCGAGGCCCACGTGGATCTGAGCCTGCGCGACTTCAACCGCATTGGCGACAAAATTCCGCATCTGGGCGACCTGAAACCGTTTGGCCGCTACGTCATGTTCGACGTCGACAAAATTGGCGGGGTCCCCGTCATCATGAAGGCCCTGCTCGACGCCGGACTCCTCCACGGCGAGTGCCTGACCGTCACCGGCAAAACTGTTGCGGAAAACCTGGCGGACATCAACCCGCCAGATCCTGACGGCAAGGTTCTGCGCGCCCTCGACAACCCAATCCACAAAACCGGTGGCATCACGATCCTCCATGGTTCGCTCGCCCCGGATGGGGCCGTGGTGAAAAGCGCAGGCTTCGACTTGGACGTTTTTGAGGGCACCGCGCGCGTGTTTGAGCGGGAGCAGAGTGCGCTTGAGGCGCTCGATGCAGGCCAAATCCACGCCGGCGACGTTGTTGTCATCCGCTACGAAGGGCCCAAGGGCGGTCCCGGCATGCGTGAAATGCTCGCCATCACCGGCGCCATCAAGGGAGCCGGGCTGGGCAAGGACGTGCTGCTGCTTACCGATGGCCGCTTCTCCGGAGGCACCACCGGGCTGTGCATTGGCCACGTTGCCCCTGAAGCGGTCGACGGCGGACCCATCGCCTTTGTGCGCGACGGCGACAGGATTCGGGTGGATATCGCGGCCCGGTCCTTTGACCTGCTGGTGGACCCGGCCGAGCTGGAAAGGCGCAAAATCGGTTGGGAGCCGTTGCCGGCCAAGTTCACCTCGGGAGTCCTGGCCAAGTATGCGAAGCTGGTCAACAGCGCCTCCACGGGCGCCTATTGCGGCTGACGCAAGTGTTGGCAGCAACCGGATGTGGCGCATCTGGCATTATTTTGGGAAGGCGCAGTGTGACTGTCCTTGTCGGCGCTGGCCGTTATGCTTTTGGTGACTAAAGGCATTGATGGGGGACATAACGTGAAAAAATTTCAGAACAATCCCGATTGAAACGGCATTTGAGCTGGGTCATGCCGCTTATTGCTGCACCCGTCATTTATCTGGTGGCCATGGCTGGAGGTGACTGGCTCTTTGCCGGCAAAATGGATGGTGAAATTGTAAATGGATGGTTGGTCCTTCTGCTGGTCGTCCTTTGGTTGGTTGCCGTAGGCGGGCCGGTAGTGGCTCTGGTTTATTCAGTGACCGGAGCATGCCGCGTGTTCCGGCACTGGCGCCGTGCACATGGTCATTACACGAAAGCTGAGGCGTTCGAAGCCAGCCGACAGGCCATGTCCGCAATGACATGGCGGCAGGCTCAAGACCTGAAGCGCAAAATCGAACAACGGCAAATACCAGAAGCCATTCGCATTTGGGACGTCGTGCCCAATACCAATGAAGTCTTCTTTATGGATGTCACGGCAGATTACGCGCGGCATTACGGCATGGATGTGACGTATTCCCAAACCTCCGCCTTCTACTACGGGCGACCATCTTTTGTCCTTGCTGGACTCGGTGCGACGGCCATGTCGAATGCCGCCCGCCGCAATGCCGCAGCCAATCAGGCGGCTGCCCAGTGGCGCGAGCATCAGCCATGTCGGCTCGTGGTGAGCAATCAGCGACTGCTGTGCCAGGTCGGCGGACGGTGGCTTAGCTTCTACTTCTCTGCGGTGACTGCGACCTATCCGGAGGTTGAGAACTGGACGCTCATCATGCAGTTCGATTCCACGTCGCCCATGATGCTGAGCGGTGTTCATGTTCCATCGGCGGCGCTGTTCACCGTATTGGCTACACACGGTGCCGAAGCGGTTAGGGCGCATCCGAGTCTTCAAAGATTAAGTATCAGCACTGTCGTCAGCGCTCCGTAGCAGCGGTTCGCTACCCAGTGAGGGCCTGAACGAGGAGGCAACCAGAGCGCCAGATCTGCGTCGTGCACGGCGTATCTTGGGCGATGGCATCGGGAAAATCCGAGGCTCGCAACCAGGTGTGCCCACAGAGTGGACCTGCTGTCCAAATAGTGAGATGGTCCTGTGGCCTGTTTGACACCCGCGAGAGATAAACGGGAGACTACAGATATGCAATCAAGGCTTCCAGTCGTCATTAGCTAGCGCGTGACGCAAAGTGACCACCACCCATGGTCATTGGCTCTGTGACTTCTTAGAAC
>JBBPZC010000064.1:0-7722 GCA_038199275.1 Actinomycetales bacterium | reverse complement strand
CTCTCCGTGAATTTGCCGGATCGCACCTCGCGGGACAAGGTCATCACGAAGGCCCCGCGCTGGTGTGCAGTTGACCTCCGTGACGGCAACGAGGCCTTGATTGACCCCATGAGCCCGGGCCGCAAACTGAAGATGTTCACGCTGCTGGTCAAAATGGGTTTCAAGGAGATTGAGGTGGGTTTCCCCTCCGCGTCGCAGACGGACTTTGACTTTGTCCGCCAGCTCATTGACGGCGGCCACATCCCCGACGACGTCACCATCCAGGTCCTGACGCAGGCCCGCGAGCACTTGATTGAGCGCACTTACGAATCGCTCATGGGCGCCAAGCAGGCGATCGTGCACCTGTACAACTCCACGTCCGTGCTGCAGCGTCGGGTGGTGTTCAACCAGGACGAGGACGGCATCCTGGACATCGCACTGCAGGGTGCGCGCCTGTGCAAGAAGTACGAGGAAACCCTCGCCGACACCCGCATCACGTACGAATACTCACCCGAGTCATTCACCGGCACCGAGCCCGAGTACGCGCTGCGCGTCTGCAACGCCATTGCCGACATCTTCGAGGCCTCCGCTGACAACCAGGTCATCGTGAACCTGCCCGCCACGGTGGAGATGGCAACGCCCAATGTCTATGCAGACTCCATTGAATGGATGAGCCGGAACCTGCACCCGCGGGAAGGCATCATCTTGTCCCTGCACCCGCACAATGACCGTGGCACCGGCGTGGCTGCCGCCGAGCTGGGCTACCTGGCCGGTGCGGACCGCATCGAAGGCTGCCTCTTTGGCAACGGTGAGCGCACCGGCAACGTCGATCTGGTCACGCTGGGCCTGAACATGTTCACCCAGGGTATTGATCCGATGCTGGACTTCTCCGACATTGACGAAATCCGGCGCACCGTTGAGTACTGCAACCAGCTGCCCGTCCCGGAGCGTTCGCCCTATGGTGGTGACCTCGTGTTCACTGCCTTCTCCGGTTCGCACCAGGACGCCATCAAGAAGGGCTTCGATGCCATGGAGGCCGACGCTGCTGCAGCGGGCGTTGCGGTGGACGCGCACACCTGGGCCGTCCCCTATCTGCCCGTCGATCCGAAGGATCTGGGGCGCAGCTACGAGGCCGTCATCCGGGTCAACTCCCAGTCCGGCAAGGGCGGTGTGGCCTACCTGCTCAAGAACGAGCACAGCCTGGACTTGCCGCGGCGCGCCCAGATCGAGTTCTCCGGCGTCATCCAGCAACGCACCGACGCCGAGGGTGGCGAGGTCAGCGCAGCCGAACTGTGGACCATCTTCAAGGATGAGTACCTGCCGGCCGAGGCCTCCGACGCCCAGTGGGGCCGCTACCGTGTCGGTGCCTTCACCACCTCAACGGACGACGACGGTGAGCTCACCTTGATGGCCAAGGTGATGATCGACGGCGTGGAGCACACCCGGACCGGCAACGGCAACGGTCCGATTGCAGCCCTGCTGGCGATTCTCGCCGAAGACGGCATGGACGTGCGGGTGCTGGACTACTCCGAGCACGCACTGAGCGAGGGTGGCGACGCCCGTGCGGCGGCCTTCGTGGAATGCGCCGTGGGGGAGCGCGTGCTGTGGGGCGTGGGCATCGACGCCAACACCTCCACCTCGTCCCTGAAGGCTGTCATCTCCGCCGTGAACCGTGCCATCCGGGATGTGCAGGGCGCATAGCCTCACGACACAGGCAAGCTGATGTCATGACCCTGCGGTCTCATTTCGCTTCCCCCAATACCCCGGTTCCCCAGGAGGCGCCGGGGTATTGTGTTCCCTCCTTCGCACGCATCCGGCAGCGGTGCCGTGCGCCATACCTCCTTGCAGAGGGAAAGATGAAACAATGGTGTGGTGTCCAATCAATCGTTTGCCGCCCGCACCTACAGGGATGATGCCGTGGTTCTGCGCACCCACAAGCTGGGCGAAGCGGACCGGATCATCACCTTGTTGACACGGCACCATGGCCAGCTGCGCGCCGTGGCCAAGGGTGTGCGGCGCACCAGCAGTAAATTCGGGGCCCGCCTGGAGCCATTCATGGTGGCGGATCTGCAACTGGTCAAGGGCCGTTCGCTGGACATCGTCACCCAGGCCGTGGCCCGTGCCAGCTACGGTGAGGCGATAGCCGCCAACTACGATCGCTACGTGGTGGCTGCTGCCATGACCGAGACAGCCGAGCGGCTCACCGATGTTGACGGGGAAACCTCAAACGCGCATTACCAGCTGCTGGTCGGGGCGCTGGCCGCCTTGAGCCGCGGTGCCCATGCGCCGGAACTGATCTTGGATTCCTACCTGTTGCGGGCCGTGTCCATTGCCGGTTGGGCCCCGAGCTTCACCGACTGTGCCCGATGCGGTGCGCCCGGTCCCCACGGTGCCTTCAACGCAGCGTTGGGCGGCGCGGTTTGCCACGACTGCCGGCCGCCGGGCTCGCCGGCTCCGGCCCCGGAAACCATGGCCCTGCTGGGACAGTTGCTCAGCGGTGACTGGACGGGGGCGGCGAACTCAGTTGGCCTGCACCGCAGGGAAGCCGCCGGACTGGTGGCAGGATATGTGCAATGGCATTTGGAACGCACGGTGCGTTCCTTGAAACTTGTGGAGCGTGTGTAAAAAAGCATGGCCGTAAAACGAAGCAGCCGCAGCAAATTCAAACCGCCCGTGGCAGCTCCCTGGCCGCACCCCTCCGGCGAAAGCGTCCCAGCCATCCCGGCGGAGCTGATCCCGGAGCACGTGGCAATTGTCATGGATGGCAATGGGCGGTGGGCGAACCAGCGGGGGCTGCCCCGCATCGAGGGGCACAAGGCCGGCGAGCCGGCGCTCCTTGACGTCATGGCCGGCGCCATTGAAATGGGCATCAAGTACATCAGCGTCTATGCCTTTTCCACGGAGAACTGGAAGCGTTCACCGGAGGAAGTGCGCTTCCTCATGGGATTTAACAAGGACGTGTTAAGACGCCAACGAGACCAGCTGGACGCCTGGGGCGTGCGCATCCGCTGGGCCGGACGCCGGCCCAGGCTGTGGGGCTCGGTCATCCGCGAGTTGGAGCAGGCCCAGGAGTACACCAAGGACAATGACGTCATTACGTTGACCATGTGTGTTAATTACGGTGGCCGTGCGGAAATTGCCGACGGCGTTGCAGCCCTTGCCGCCGATGTCGCCGCCGGCCGGTTGAATCCGAAATCGGTGACGGAGAAAACTGTGCAGAAATACATGTACCTCCCGGATGTACCCGACGTTGACTTGTTTCTGCGCTCCAGTGGCGAACAGCGGCTCTCCAATTTCCTGCTGTGGCAGTCGGCGTACGCGGAGTTCGTCTTCATGAACACCATGTGGCCCGACGTCGACCGGCGCACCCTGTGGGCTGCCGTGGACGAATATGCCCGGCGCGACCGGCGCTACGGTGGCGCCGTGGATGCGGCAGCAGAAGGCTAATTCGCCTCGACGTAGCCGTGCAGCCAGCGGCCCAGCCTGGCGTAGCACTCGGAACGGACCGGCTCACGCGAGAGGAACACTTCGTGCAGGGCACCGTCGATCCGTTCCAGGCTCACACTGTTGCCCAGGGAAAGTGTCCGCAGCGCCAATGAGCGCACGTCCAGAACCACGTCGGCGCGCAGCATGGCATCGCTCCATACCGGTCCCAGCATGCTCTTCGCCGAGAGCAGCACGAGGATCGGCATAGGCAGTTTCAATCCGCGGGCCACTTCCTGTTGGGCTGCCAGAATCGCCTTCATCCAACCGGCACGGACGGGAAACGCCTGCGGTGGACGCAGCGACTTATCCACGGGCCACTCGCCGTAGGCATCCTTGCTGATGCCCCGCCAATAGAAGGACCGCTCCGGCACGCGCATGCGCATCAGGGGCCGCAGGTCCGCCAGCTGCACCAGGGGAGTGGCGGCGCGCCTGATCGCAGCCCCTCCCTGGATCTCCAGCCAGGGGCTGTTGAGGATCAGGTGGCTGACGAGACCCGGGTAATGGTGTGCCCACAGGGTGGCGATGAGTCCACCGGTGGAATGCCCCATCAAGATCAGCGTTGGCGGTGTCGTTGCTGTGGGAGCGCCGCGTTCAAGTTCTTCGGCGCCGATGATGGTATGCGCGGCCAGAATCTCGGCATCGTAGTCAGCCAGGTCCGCCACATACCCGCCCAACTCGAGGGAGTCGAGGCTGCGGCCATGGTTGTGCAGGTCGATGGCATAGAAGGGGTGGCCCCGTTTCGTGAAGTACTCGGCCAATCCGGTGTTGTAGAAATAGTCGCTCCACCCGTGGATGTACAGGACGGGCGGCTGCGTCCCAGGAGCGCGGGCGGAGCCAGCATCAGCACCAGCTGCCGGTGGCACGGGTCGGTGGCGCACCAATGTAGCACGGTCGTGCGGTAACACCGACGCCGACGGACCACCTACTTGAGCCGACGGCCCGGAGGCAGGCGTCGATGGCCACGGCGTCCTGCCGGGAACCAGAAGCGTCGTCGCCTGATAGTCGGAGCCAAGAATGTCCGTGACCCACACCGGCCCGGTTGCACTGTCGCCGGCACCGTCGCCAGCACTGTTGCCGGCACCGTCGCCTGCACTCTCGCCCGCACCATCCCGGCCTGTCCCCATGCTCCCATCCCCGTTCATGCGCAATCCGTGATCATGAACCCGTTGCGGCGCCGGCGTGGCGGCCGGCGGTTCGACCCGAGAACAGGCAGCCGCCCAGGAACGTCCCCTCCAGTGAGCGGTAGCCGTGCATGCCGCCGCCGCCAAAACCGGCTGCTTCGCCGGCCGCGTACAGCCCGCTGATGGGTGTGCCATCGACTCCGAGCACACGGGCCGCCAGATCGGTGGCGAGCCCGCCCAGGCTCTTGCGGGTCAGAGTGCTCAGCCGTACGGCAAACAACGGCCCGTGTTCGGACGCCAGCATGGGATGCGGAGGTACAACGCGCATGAGCTTGTCGGTGGTGAAGTGCCGGGCCGCGCGGATGGCGTTGAGCTGGGTGTCCTTGCCAAGTCCGATGGCAACCTGCCGGTCCCGTGCCTCGAGTGTCTGTTGCAGGGCGGCCGGGTCAATGAGATCCAGCCCCGTCAGGGCGTTCATCTTCACCGCCAGCTCCGGTGCCGTGGGTGCCTGCAGGAAGTCCACGCCACGGTCAATGAAATTCTGGATGGGTCCCGGTGCGCCGGGCAGGGCACGTTTGGCCAGCAGCTTCACGTCCTTGCCGGTGAGATCCGGGTTTTGTTCGGAGCCGGAAAGCGCAAACTCCTTCTCCATGATGGTCCTGTTTAAGAGGAACCAGGAGTGGTCGTGGCCTGTGGTCTCCAGATGCCTGAGCGTGCCAATGGCATCGAAGCCGGGGAAGAGCGGGACCGGCAGGCGCTTGCCCGTGGCATCCAGCCACAGGGGTGAGGGGCCGGAGAGGATGCGGATGCCATGGTTGGGCCACACCGGGTCCGGGTTGTGGACGCCTTCCGGGTAATGCCACATGCGGTCGGTGTTGATCAGGGCTCCGCCAGCCCCTGCCACTGCCTGCTGGAACTCACCGTCCACGGACGCCGGCACCCCCGTGAGCATGTAGTCCGGGCCGTTGCCGTTGGGCCACTGTTCGCGGACCATGGCGTGGTTTCCGCCAATGCCGCCGGTGGTCACGATGACCGCCCCGGCGCCGACCTCAAATTCGCCCTCCACCGTGCGGCTGCTCTCCTCACCACGGCCGGCCGTGGACGCCGCCAGGACCTGCCCACGCACTCCGGTGACTCTCCCGCCGTCGAACATCAGCTCCGTGGCACGGTGCCGGTACGCAATCCGTACCTTTCCCGCAGCCACACCCTCCATGACCTTGGCAATGAAGGGGGCGAGGATGCCGGGGCCGGTACCCCACACCACGTGGAAGCGGGGAACGGACTTGCCGTGGCCCTGCGCGTCGTAGCCACCGCGCTCGGCCCACTGCACGAGGGGGAAGAGCCGCACGCCCAGGGAGTGCAGCCAGGCCCGCTTTTCGCCGGCCGCAAAGTTCACATAGGCCTCGGCCCACTGGCGGGGCAGCTCGTCCTCGGGGCGGTCGAACGCCGCCGAGCCGAGCCAGTCGCCCATGGCCAGCTCAACGGAATCCTTCACGCCCAGCCGCCGCTGCTCGGGGGTGTCAACCAGGAACAGCCCGCCAAAGGACCAATGCGCCTGACCGCCCAGCGACGCCTCGGGTTCCTGGTCCAGGATCAGCACGCTGCGCCCTGCGTTGTACGCCTCCGCCGCGCTCACGAGCCCCGAAAGCCCTGCCCCGACCACCACAACGTCCGCTTGTTCGGCCGTGAATGCACCATTGCTGTTCATGTGGACATGCTAACCCCTGTTGCTTTGTGAACCGGTCCGCGACGGACTGCGCAGCCACGTTTTGCAGTTGCGCCGCCGAACCGGAAAACTAGGGGTATGCGAATCTACCCCACCGTTTTCCGGCTCGCCTTCTCATGGATGGACGCCGAGAAGGCGCACAAGATCGGCTTCACCATGATCAAGGCGATTCACAGTGTGGGAGGCGGCGCCGTGCTGCGCCGCATGTTCACGCCGCCGGCCTCCCTGCAGACGCAGGCGTTGGGCCTGAGATTCCCCACCCCGTTCGGGCTGGCCGCCGGGTTCGACAAGGAAGGCAAGGGCATCAATGCGCTGGCCAACCTGGGCTTCGGACACGTGGAGGTCGGCACCATCACGGGGCAGGCCCAGGCCGGCAACCCCCAGCCGCGCCTGTTCCGCCTCGTCGAGGACCGCGCTGTCATCAACCGGATGGGCTTTAATAACGACGGCGCCTCCGCCGTTGCGCCGCGCCTGGCGCAGGCGCTCGTGCAGTTGGGCAAGACATACGCGGGAGTGCGCCCCATGGTCGGTGTCAATATTGGCAAGACCAAGGTGGTGGAGCTCGACCGGGCACTGGATGATTACCTGATCAGTGCCCGCACACTCGCCCCGTCGGCCGACTACCTGGTGGTCAACGTCAGCTCACCCAACACCCCGGGCCTGCGCCTGCTGCAAGACGTTCAGACGCTGCGCCCCCTGTTGACGGGTGTGCGCGAGGCTGCCGACGCCGCCGCCGGGCGCCATGTGCCGTTGCTGGTGAAGATCGCGCCCGACCTGGCGGACGAGGACGTGGCCGACGTGGCCGCACTCGCCCTGGAACTGAAACTCGACGGCATTATTTGCACCAACACGACCATCAGCCGCGACGGCCTGAAGAGCGGGGACGCCATGGTCGCCGAAAAGGGTGCCGGCGGACTCTCCGGTGCACCGCTGAAGGCCCGCTCACTGGCCGTGTTGCGCCAGCTCAAATCCATCGTGGGTGATCAGCTGACACTGGTCTCCGTGGGCGGGGTGGAAACCGGCGCCGACGTCCAGGAACGCCTCGACGCCGGTGCCTCCCTGGTCCAGGGCTACACGGCCTTCCTGTACGAGGGTCCCTTCTGGGCGGCCCGCATCAACAAGGAACTGGCCGCCCTGCGCAAATAGCACTGGCGGTGCGCTGACGTCGGAAGTCCCTCGCGAGCAGTAAGATTTCTCGCCCGTTCCTGGCGTGCTAAGAGATTTCCGAGGGTGCCCTGCTGAGCTTGCGAAGCGAGGGAAGGAAATCACGCCATCCTCGCACCGAGACCTCCGACGTCAGCGCCGCGCGGGAGCCGGGGTCCTGGGCGCGGGGATGTATTTCCCCGCACGGTCTGAGTAACTAAGACCGGGCGAGAAATCTTAGTGCCCGCGAGAGGATCCTCGCTCCCG
>JBBPZC010000063.1:0-7265 GCA_038199275.1 Actinomycetales bacterium | reverse complement strand
GACGGTAATGTTGAACGAGTGAGTTTCTTGACGCCTTCCCCCGTGTCCGCTGCCGCTGTGCACGGCTATGTGTTGACCCTTTCCTGCGCGGACCAGCCCGGCATTGTCCACGCTGTTTCCGGTTCCCTCCTGGAGGCCGGTTGCAACATCACCGACTCCCAGCAGTACGGCAACCCGGACACCGGCAGCTTTTTCATGCGTGTTGCCGCGGAAACCACGACGTCGTTCAGCCGCCTGCGCGAAAATCTCGAGTCCGTCGCGGCGCGCTTCGACCTTAAGTGGACCCTTCACCGTGCCGGCGCCCCGGTCCGCACCCTGATCATGGCCTCCAAGGCCGCCCATTGCCTGAACGACCTGCTGTTCCTCCAGCGCTCGGGCACCCTGCCGGTGGAAATCCCGGCGATTGTCTCCAACCACATGGATCTGAAGCCGCTGGCCGAGTTCTATGGCATCCCCTTCCACTACATTCCGGTCACCCCCGATACCAAGGCCGACGCCGAGGCAGCCCTCCTTGAGCTGGTGGCCGAGCTCGACGTGGAATTGGTGGTCCTGGCCCGCTACATGCAGGTGCTCTCCGATGATCTTTGCAACCATCTGGCCGGCCGTGCCATCAACATCCACCACTCGTTCCTGCCCTCCTTCAAGGGGGCCAAACCGTACCACCAGGCACACGCCCGCGGCGTGAAGATCATTGGTGCCACCGCCCACTACGTCACGGCCACCCTGGATGAGGGCCCCATCATTGAGCAGGAAGTCATCCGTGTAGGCCACGGCCATTCGGTGGAGAAGTTCGTTTCCGTGGGCCGCGCCGTCGAGGCCCGCACCCTGGCCCAGGCCGTGCAGTGGCACACCGAGCACCGCGTCCTGCTGGATGGACACCGCACGGTGGTCTTTGACTAGACCCCGCCTCGCACCAGGTCTGTGTGACAGTTGCTGGACGGCAGGGTCAGGGGTGCACCAGCTCAATCCCGGCCAGGGCGATGCCCGCCACCAGGACGGTTGAGCCTGCGGCGAGGATGAACGGGCGCGCACCCACCGCAAGGAGGTTGCGGATCTTGACCCCGCAGCCCAGAGCAAACATGGCCGCGGACAACAACGCCGTCTGCACCAGGGCCCCGGTGTGGATGAGCGGTTCCGGCAGGTCCACGGTGGAACGCAGAAGGACCATGGCCAGGAACCCGACGATGAAAAGGGGGACGATGGGCGGGCGTTTCTCGCCGGGCCTCGTGGTCCCCGTCCGGCGCTGGCGCACGCTCAGCACCGCCATCACAGGTGCCAGCATCAGCACTCGCGCCAGCTTCACGATGACCGCAATGCCCAGCGCCCCTCCCCCGATGATCCCGCCCGCGGCCACGACCTGGGCGATCTCGTGAATGGACCCGCCAGCCCACATGCCACTGGGCCGGGCGTCCAAGCCCAGCAGGGCCCCGGCCAACGGCACCAGCGGGATCATGAGCGATCCGAAGATCACCACCAATGCCACGGCGGTGACCACGTCCTCTTCCTCCGCGTCAACGACGCCCTCGGCACCTGCCACTGCGGCAGCCCCACAGATGGAAAACCCACACGCAATCAGCAGCACCTGGGCGCGGCGCATCCTCAGCGCCCGCCCCATTAGGACCGTCCCGGTGATGCCGCCTGCAACAATGCACACAACAACCAAAAGCATCGGCACCCCCAGCGCGGCAATGTCTGCCAAGGCCAATTGCAGGCCCAAAAACACAATGCCCCAGCGCAACAGCTTCTTGGCAGCAAAACCGATCCCGGGCGCCGTGGATCCCGGCAGCCGAACCAGGTTGGTCAGTGCAATCCCCAGCACGATTGCCGCCACCAGCGGGCTCGCCCCCGGAACCACCACCTGCACCGACATGGCCACAGCCGTCGCCGCCGCGCACAGCAGCAGACCGGGGCCACAGGTCTTCACCATGACCTTCGACGGCAGGAACCTGTGGACCTGCTGGACTGTTCGGCTGCTTCGGAGGCGGGGCGTCTGTTGTGTTGGGGAGCTCATCCTCCCATGGTGCCAACACTCTTGGCACGCCCGGTAGACCCCACTTTCGCATCGGGCTATATGCTTTTGATATGACTGAGGACTGGCCGAATCTACAAGTGCTGGAATTGTTTGTTGCCGTGGTCGACGGCGGCAGCGTGGGCGCCGGGGCGCGCAAGGTTGGCATGGCCCAGCCCAACGCCAGCCGCGCCATGGCAGAGCTGGAATCCGGGATGCGCGCCTCGCTCCTACACCGCAGTCCGCGGGGTTCGGCGCCCACCGCGGCAGGGAAGGCGCTGGCTGTGCATGCCCGTGAACTGCTGGATGCCGCCCAGCGATTCAACGGCTGGTTCCGCTCAAGCCACGACGCCGATGCTGTGGAGATTCGCGTCGGCGCCAGCATGACCATCGCCGAGACCCTGCTCCCGGCCTGGCTGGCGGAGATCAGGCGCCAGCGTCCGGAATTGCGCGTTGAGGTGCACGTGATGAACTCCGCGCAGGTCCTCCACGCGGTCCAGGAAGGCTCCCTCCAGCTCGGGTTTGTGGAAACCCCCAACGTCCCGGTCCGCCTCAACGCCCTGGTGGTCCAGGAGGACGAAATTCTGGTCGCCGTTCCACCGGGGCATGCCTGGTCAGAACGCAACGGCACGCTGCCCCTGGAGGAACTGGCACAAACCCCGCTCGTTGTCCGGGAGCCCGGATCGGGAACGCGGGAAGCCCTGGAGGAACTCCTGGCAGGCTTGCCTATGGCGGAACCGGCCCAGGTTCTGGGCAGCAACGCTGCCGTGCGGGTCGCCGTCGTCTCCGGCGCGGGGCCTGCCGCGCTCAGCGCGCTCGCCCTGCGCGATTCGCTCGCCAATGGCTCCCTGCTGCGCGTCCCCTTCGAGGGCCAAGGCATCAGCCGCCCCCTGACTGCTGTCTGGTCCGGCCCCCAACGACTGGCCGGGGCTGCTGCGGAGTTGGTCGCTGTCGCCGCAGCCTGGCACTTCCCCGCAGCAAGACGTTACACCGCGCCACGGCCCTGAGCCGTAGCCAACCCCGTTGCCTGCGCCAAACCCCACCCTGTACGACGCCGGGATCGCACCTTGGTGCGCTGTGACACACCCGCTGTGGTTAGGCTGGGGACATGCAAACACGAATCTTGGGAAAAACTCACCGCACCATTTCCGCCGTCGGGCTGGGCACATGGCAGCTGGGCGCCGACTGGGGCAACGTCAGCGAGGCCGACGCCCGCACGGTCCTGGCAGCCTCCGCCGACGCCGGTGTTACGTTTTTTGACACCGCAGACGTCTACGGTGATGGGCGCAGCGAGCAGGTCATTGGCAAGTTCCTGCGCGAACGCGGCGACGGCCACGGCATCACGGTCGCCACGAAAATGGGCCGGCGCATGGACCAAATACCGGAAAATTACGTGCTGGCAAACTTCCGTGCCTGGACCGACCGCTCACGCAAGAACCTCGGCACCGACACGCTGGACTTGGTCCAGCTGCACTGCCCGCCCACCGCCGTCGTCACCTCCGATGAGGTTTACGACGCCTTGGACACGCTGGTCTCCGAGGGCGCCATCGCGAATTACGGGCTCAGCGTGGAGACGTGCGACCAGGCGCTGGCCGCCATCGCCCGCCCCAACGTCGCCACCGTCCAGATCATCCTGAACGCCTTCCGACTCAAGCCACTCGAACAGGTCCTGCCCGCCGCACGCGAGGCCGATGTGGGCATCATCGCCCGCGTGCCCCTCGCCAGCGGACTCCTCTCCGGCAAATACACCGCCACCACCACCTTCGCCGCCGACGACCACCGCAACTTCAACCGCGACGGCAGCCACTTCGACGTCGGCGAGACGTTCTCCGGCGTCGACTACGGAGTGGGGTTGGAGGCTGCCGGCCGGTTCACCGAACTTGCCGCTGGCATTGAAGGCACGACGGCGCAGGCCGCCATTGCGTGGGTGGCCCAGCTGAGCGGTGTTTCCACTGTGATCCCCGGCGCCCGCTCCACCGATCAGGCCCGGGCGAATGCGGCAGCTGGTTCGGTGCCTGCGCTGGGCAATGCGTTCAATGACGGCGTGGCGGGCATCTACAATTCCTTGCTGCGCGAGGACATCCATCCGCGCTGGTAGCCCCACGCAAGGTGGCTGAACCGCCGTCGGACTATGCCTTTTCGGGCTCAAGCCCGGCGGCGGAGAGCCGGACGTACTCGTCCTGTGACATGGCGGCCACGCGTGAGTGGCGGCGGCCGTAGGCGAAGTAGACCAGAATCCCCACCAGCATCCAGATTACGAACACCAGCCAGGTCGTGCCACCGAGGTTGACCATGAGGTAGATGCACATGAACGCGCCCAGAATCGGGGTGAGCGGATAAAGGAAGACCTTGTAGCTGCGTGGGGCGTTGGGCCTGCTGCGGCGCAGCGCAATCACGGCGACGTTGACCAAGGCAAACGCAAAGAGGGTGCCGATGCTGGTGGCGTCGGCCAGTGCACCTAGCGGCACCACGGCCGCAGTCACACCCACCGCGATGCCCACAATGAGCGTGCCGGCCACCGGGGTGCCGCGCGTTTTCGAGACGCGGCCAAAGATTTTCGGGACCAGCCCGTCGCGGGACATGGACAGCAGGATGCGCGTTTGGCCGTACATTACCGTCAGGACCACACTGGTGATGGCCAGGACGGCTCCGATGGAAAACACCAAGGCGAGCACGGGCTGGTTCGTGATTTCCAATAGGATCTTGACCAAGGATGCCTGAGTGCCCTCAAACCAGGTCCAGTCGCGGGCGCCAATGGCGGCCACGGCCACGAGAACGTAAATGCTGGTGACGATGGCCATGGAGGCCATGATGGCCCGGGGCAGGTCGCGCTGCGGGTTTTTGGCTTCCTCACCTGCTGTGGAAGCGGCGTCAAACCCAATGTAGGAGAAGAACACCCGTGATGCAGCAGCTGAGACACCGGCGGCGCCCATGGGCATCAGCGGGCTGAAGTTTCCGGCGTGGAAGGCGGTGAAGGCCACGGCGCAGAAGAACAGCAGAATCAGGATCTTGATGACGACGATGGCCGTGTTGACCCATGCGCTTTCCCTGGCACCGCGAATTAGCAGGACCATGGAGAACAACACAATGACCATGGCGGGGAGGTTCAGGAACCCGCCGGCACCGGGAGGTTGCGAGATGAAGTCCGGCAGCATCCAGCCAAACCCTGCCACTGCTTCGTTGACGTATTGCCCGGCCCCAACGGCGACGGCGGCCACCGAGACCGCATACTCCAACACCAGGCACCAGCCGCAGATCCACGCCATGCCCTCGCCGAGTGTGGCGTAGGTGTAGGAGTAACTGGATCCTGCGGCGGGGACCATGCCGGCCATTTCGGCATAGGACATGGCCGAGAGCAGGGCTGCGATGCCGGCAATGACGAAGGAGAGGAAAATGGCGGGCCCGGCCAGAGGCACGGAGTCCCCCAAGATGACAAAGATGCCCGTGCCCAGGGTGGCGCCGACACTGATCATGGTCAGTTGCAGGACACCGAAACTGCGCACCAGTTTTCGGCCATCGGTACCCTGACCGGTTTCGCCGAGCAACTGTCCCAGCGGTTTGCGCCGTGCCAGCTGGCGGCCCAGCGTCATGGCAGGGGCACTGCCACCCGATCCGGGGTTATGGAAAACACCTGTGGCTACGGTTTTAGTTTTCCCTCGGCTTGGCCGGTCAAGAGGCGGCATCCCACACATTCCATTCTGTTGGGGATCTGCAAAAGAAGGTGGTGTTCGCTGGATCCGCCCTTATTTTGTGGACATGCAATCTTACCGCGCCGCTCTGCGCCATCTTCGATAGCATCAAGGTGAAGCACGGTGCGATGCATCACCACCGCAGCCCTCATTCCGCTAAGTCCGAACTGGAAAAGGAACCATCATGAATCAACTGATCACCTTTGATGAGCACACCCCCAAGGTCCATGAGAGCGCGTTCGTGGCCCACACGGCCGTTCTGATTGGCCACGCCTCCCTCGGCGAGGACGCGAGCGCGTTTTACGGCGTGGTCATGCGCGCAGACACCAACTCCCTGACCGTGGGCAACGGCAGCAATTTGCAGGACAACGTTGTGCTGCATGCCGATCCCGGCTTTCCCACGTCCGTGGGCAACGGCGTCAGCGTGGGCCACGGCGCCATTGTGCACGGCTGCACCATTGAAGACGACTGCCTGATCGGCATGGGCGCCACCATCATGAACGGAGCAGTGATCGGGGCAGGTTCATTGGTGGCCGGAGGTGCCGTCGTTTTGGAAGGTGCCGTTATTCCACCGGGCTCACTCGTTGCCGGAGTTCCCGCCAAGGTCCGCCGCGAACTCAGCAGTGAGGAACTGGAGCACGTGCGCGAGAACGCACGGACCTATGTGAAGTTGGCCCGCAAGCACAAGGCTCTCCAGGGCTGACCACTGCAAGCCGGGCTGTTCCAGGGCGGCCCTGCGACCAGGCCGCCCTGCGGCCGGGCGGCCCTGCGGCCGGGCCGCCCGCACCCGGCCTACACAATCCCGGGCAGCCCCGCGCCCACCCGGCCCACACAGTCCCGGGCAGCCCCGCGCCCACATCCTTCAAACTACGAACAAAATCCAACAAACGTGTCGCTCTCTGCACCCATTCGTGGCTCCGTTCACACCAAGCCGCGCCGCGAAAGGCTGCAGGGATTGAAAATCCCGAGGCAACGGCCGCCGCGAAGGCGTTATCCAGGATTTAGGGTTAATCAGGAAAGCGGGGCTTTGCCCACATTGCGTTCATAAGTTGACTACAAGAGCCTCTGTGATGCACGCTACTTTCTATGAGCGACCGCCTACCACTTCACTCCGGACGCAGCCCCAAACCGGGTTCGCAGTCCGCGCTTCGGCAACGCAACGAGCAACTGATCGTTGCAGCCCTGCGCAGTCTCGGCCCACTCCCCCAAGCCGAACTGGCCCGCACCACTGGCTTGTCCACGGCCACAGTCTCCAACATCGTCAAGGCCATGCGCACCGAAGGCCTGGCCAGCACCAGCCCCACCACAAGCTCCGGCCGCCGCGCCCTGGCCGTCTCGCTCCTGGAATCACCCGACGTCGCAGTGGGCATCGACTTCGGCCGCAGCCACGTGCGCGTCATGATCGCCAGCCCGGGCCATCAGGTGCGGGCCGAGAAGTCGGCCCCATTGCCTGTGGGACATCTCGCTTCGCAAAGCATCGCCACCGCCGCGGTCATGCTGGCGGAGGTCCTGTCTGAGGCAGGGATTTCCCGCAGCAATGTCATTGGTGCCGGCATTGGCGTCCCGGG
>JBBPZC010000062.1:0-14947 GCA_038199275.1 Actinomycetales bacterium | reverse complement strand
TGTCTTGAATCAGAGGAGCAAAAGGCAGGTGGGACTGCCGAAGTCGATGGACTGGACGGGGGCTGTGCCGAGGAGGCCGGAGGCGTCCATTTCCAGCACGGTCACGTTGTTCGAGCGCTGGTTGGCGACATACATTTTGTTGTTGCCACTGGCCTCGGATGACAGCGCGAAGTGTCGCGGCCAGTTGCCACCGCAGGAAACCTGCTGCAGAACATGCGGTGCTGTGGGTGCCTGATCCGTCCGTGTCGGCGTCTTCAAGCCGTCGACGTCCAACACCACCAGCGTATTGGGTCCGCGCACCGCCGCATAGAGTTTGTTTCCATCGGCGGAGAGCTGGATGTGGGACGGGAAGAACTCCGGCACCGACGTGATTTTTTCGGCCGATTCAGCCAACGGAACCTTGAACAGCCACTGCCAGAAGTACCTGCCCGCATCCAAACTGGCTGGCGCGTCTTCCACGTCGGTGACGGGTGTCCGTTGCAGCACGTGGAGATGCCCGTCCAATTCGCCCGCAACCAACAGGAAGTCGCCTTTGATCGCTACATGGCGGGGGCCGGTTCCCGGAGGAAGTTCTGCAGAGCCCAGCCGCACGTGGGAACTGGCGGAATACTCATCAACCCTGTCGGCTCCAAGGTCGGAAACAAGGACAGTGCCCCATAGCGTGGCGGTCACTTGGTGCGCATGTGACTGAGACTGCCGCCCAACCACCGGGCCGCTGCCCGGGTGGGACAGCAGTTCCGGCACTTTCGGGGATTCCGCCCCCACCCCGCCGAGCAGCGCGGCCATAGGCACCACGACGACGTCGCCCGAAGAATAATTTGCCGCCCATGCCGCATCCCCCACTGCTGCGACGTGGCAGCTGTCGGCACCTCCGCTGGGGACCCGGCCAAGCACCTCGAACGAGTGCGGATCCAGGGCCACAACATTGCCCTTGGCCAATTCCTCCACAGCCAGCAGAACGTTGCCTCCGGCGGCCATGAAGGACGGATTGAATACGGCTGCACCCTCCACAAGGCACTCGCCTGCGGTCCCATCCGGCAGCAACGGGAAACGGGCCATCCCCGGCCCTTCCCCATACCCTTTTTCGGTATATCCGCTAACCAGCAGCTCGGAACGATTGGTCATGGTTGCTACTCCCTCGTACTGCGTCATCGGTGCGTAATCCTCACCCCACGCTATCGCGCCATCCCGCCTAACTTGTGGTGCGAAACACAAAAATCGGTTGATCAGCTGCGCAACACGTTGATCAGCTGCGCAACACAAGGTACTGTGCATTGCATGGTACTCAACGACACCGTCAGCACAAACCTCCGCAAAGGAGTCTTGGAGTATTGCGTGCTGGCCTTGATCGGTGGCGGGGAAATGTATGGCCTGGACATCGCGAACGGCCTCCAGACCCGCGGGCTGCTGACCAGCGAAGGAACCCTCTACCCGCTGTTGGCCAGGTTGCGGCGCAATGGCCTGGTGGAAACCAGCTGGCGCGAATCCACCCAAGGCGCGCCGCGCCGCTATTACACACTGACACCTCTCGGTCAGGAATCGCTCACGGCTTTTGCCAGCGTCTGGGAGACCTTTAGCGCTGCCGTCTCCGACACACTCACCCCCACCGGAGGAACCTCATGAAACACGACATCGACAATCCGGAAGTCCGCAGCTACCTGGCAGCCGTCGAAGCCCGGCTGGCGCACCTGCCCGCCGACCAGTCCGAGGAGATTCTCTTTGGCGTTCGTGAGCACATTGCCGAAGCGCTGGCCCGCGGCGGGCAATCGGCTGCCGAGGTGCTCGCCTCTCTGGGCAGTCCCGACGACGTGCTCACCGGCTACTCTGCAGACACGCCTCAGCCGGTCGCGCACCAGACGGCAAGCCAGCCCGCCGCTCGATCGAGCTTCCAGTCGTCAACCCTCTGGGTGGTTGCCACGGCGATCCTGTTGCCGTTTGGCATCTTCGCAGCCGGCGTCGGCTACCTGTTCGGGCTGGCCGGACTGTGGATGGGAACGCGTTGGAAGGTCTGGGAAAAGATCGTGGGGACGCTGCTCTTCCCCGGCGGCGTATTGGGTGCCATATTCGTCGCGAGGGTGGCCGTCTGGATCCCAACCCCTGCCACCGATTCAACGGCTGCAGAGGTCTCCATCCCGGATCCCATGCTCCCCGGAATGGGTGCGGGCGCAACCGTTGCACTGATATGTATCCCTATTCTTGTCGCCGTGTATCTGCTCGTGGTCGGCCTGCGTCGCGGACATGCGGCACAATTAACCCATGAGCGCACACGAGATCATTGACATCCCCATCCGCGACGACATGATCCGCCTGGGCCAGCTGCTCAAGCTTGCCAGCCTGGTTGAGGACGGCGTCGAAGCCACCGAACTAATCAAAAACGGCATGGTCAAGGTCAACGGTGAGATTGACGACCGCCGCGGCCGCCAGCTCCACCGCGGCGACACCGTCACCGTCAACGGCGAGACGGTTCGCATCACCGCGGCTTGACGTCACGGACTTTACCAACGCCTAAGCGTACGACGGCGGGCACCCAGGAGGTGCCCGCCGTCCTACGTTAAAGAACCAGACTTACTTTGCGTTCAGAACCTTGTACTGCAGGAACTCGCCCACATGGGAAATTTCCTGGGCATTGATGCCATGGAAAATGCCCGTGTACAGGACCTTGGTGAGATTCACGTGCCCGTGCATCCAGGTGTTGGTGAACTCGATGGAAGCCTCCGGAATGACCGGATCGGCCTGGTCCCGGCCCCAGAAAATCTCCGGCTTGGCGGCGGCAACAGCAGCATCGTCGAAGTAGGGATTGTCTTCCGCCTCCACCACAAAACCCGAAAGTCCGACGACGGCCGCATAGTCATTGGGGCGGTGGCGCAGCAGGGTGGTGGCCATGCACATGCCCTGCGAGAAGCCCAGCAGGGTGACGGAGGTGTGCGCCTCGCGCACCCCGTCGATCCATTGGTCGACGGCGGACGCCGCGTCCGTCACGGAGGTCAGCGAGTAGCTGAGGTCGTTGCGCAACGGGAACCACGCGTAACCGGGGCCGGCCTGCTGCGGGGCCCTGACCGAGGCGACAGTGAATTCGGCCGGCAATTGTCCGGCCAGCGAAAACAGGTCGGCTTCATCGGCGCCGTAGCCGTGGAAGATCACCAGGAGGGGCGTTCCAGCGCGCTCGTTTTCGGGCCGGGACCAAAGGACTGTAGGGGTTGCGTTCATGGTCCCCATCTTTCCATGGAGCAGGGCATGGGCGGAAAAGTGGCGAAGATGGCGAGTTACCCGGCAGTATGGGAACCGTGAATGATTCCTTGCAACGCCATCCCTGGAGCCGCTACGTCGCCATGGGCGACTCGTTTACCGAAGGGATCGGCGATCCCGAGCCCAATTTGCCCGGTGGTTACCGAGGTTGGGCGGACCGTCTGGCCGAGGAGCTCAGCCATGGCGCGGACGATTTCAAGTACGCCAACCTTGCCATCCGCGGCCGCCTCCTGGGGCAGATTTTGTCCGAACAGCTCGAGCCCGCCCTGGACCTCAAGCCTGATCTCATCAGTATCTCGGCAGGCGGCAACGACCTGATCCGCCCCGGCTCCGACCCGGATGCACTCGCCGAGCGTCTCGATTCCGCGGTGGGCAAAATGGTTGCCACCGGCGCCACCGTGCTGCTGTTCAATGGACCCGACATCCGTGACACTCCCGTGCTGGGCATGGTGCGTGGCCGCGTGGCCATCTACAACGAAAACCTGCGCACCATCGCGGCCCGGCATGACGCCATCATCGCCGACATGTGGTCGATGCGTGAATTGCGCGACCCGCAGATGTGGGCCAGCGACCGCCTGCACTTTGCCCCACTGGGTCACCACACCATCGCCATCATGGCCCTCAACGCGCTCAATGTTGCGCACACGCTGGAGCCGGAGCTGCCCAAGCCGTTGCCTCCGCAGCGTTGGCAGACTGCCCGCGCCGGGGATCTCGTTTGGGCGCGCGAGTACCTGGTTCCTTGGGTGCTGCGACGTCTACGCCACCAGTCCTCCGGCGACGGCATCTCCGCCAAACGCCCCACGCCAGGCCCCGTATTCGGTCAGGCGTACGGAGAAGGCACCGGGTCGTAGGCCCCGGTTGACGCGGCCTTGGTGTCCACTCCCACTTGCCGCGTACGACGGCGGATACCCCACTCGCCGAGATCCCGCCGTCTCCGCTGTTCCCCCGGGTTTAGGGACGGCGCTCGGGTTTACGGACGGCGCTTCCGGGATCGGTATTGACCTGACGGGGCCGCCGGGGCCGGAGTTGGCGCGGTGGACCCCGGGGTTGTGGATAAGTTCTAGCGCGTTCCCCCGGTGTTGTGTAGCTTGGTAGAAAGCCACGACCGACGATCTTCAACGACGTAGACCGCCACTCATAAAGTAACTATGGGGGCCGGCAATGCGGGACAGCCACACCACAACCAAACAGTGCAACGTTCACCAGCAAGCAACTGCGCCACCGCCAATGTGGCGGCCGATGCGCTCACGGGTATTCCTGGGCACCATCGCCGCGGCTGCCGCTGCACTCCTTGCGCTCAGCGGTTGTACCGGATCAGGCGCCGAAGCCGGGCCTACTCCCCCACCGACGAGCACCGCCGCGACCAGCCTCGCGCCAACCACGCCAGCGCCTACCCCACCACCTACCGCCGCGCCGACCTATCAACCGGCCACCCAAAACGGGCCTGCACAAAACGTCCCCGTCCCCGTCATGCCCGAGACGGCCAACGAATTCAGCAAGGAAGGCCTCATCGCCTTCACCGAATACTGGTACGCCACCCTCGGCTACGCCTTCGAAACCGGCGACCCCGAACCCATGATGTCCGTCACGGGTCCCGACTGCGCCACGTGCTCCCAGATTAACAAGCCGGTTGGTGAATGGTACGGCGATGGGGGGTGGATTGTCGGAGGGCAAATGACTGTCATTCAGTCAGACTCGTCATTTTCCGAGACACCTGAAGGCACCTACCAAGCCATACTCATGGTGCGCCAGTCAAAGGTTTCCTATTATGGAGCTGATGGCGCGCTCTTGCATGACTACCCCCAGGATATTGCCGAAGCCAACATCTTGATCGCTACGCATGACGGCAACCGGTGGCAGACCCTCACTGCGGAACCGATGGGGAAAACAGCGTGAGCACCCTGACGCATTCAGCTCGGCATTGTTTTGTAGCGATTGTGCTGTCATTCGCCGCCACGTCGTTTCTGGCAGCGGCTGCTGCAGAGGCTCCTGCTGATCCTCCGCGGTGGAATAGCGAATCCCTTGAAATCGAGGGTTACACGAAAATTCCTGGTGGTGACAACTACGCGGTGTCGGTCTCAACCGGTCCCGAAGATCCTTTCATCTATGAAGCCCGGTACGCGTGCGCCGACGGAGACAGCGTCATCTTTCCCGAATGCGCCACTGTGGTGCCGGCCTGTTCAACTGGCGGCGGGCCAGACGGCGAACCCGGAACAGCCATTTACTGGTATCAAGCACTCCGAGCAATATCACCACCAGCCTGGACTTTCAGTTCCGGACCGATCTGCTTTTACAACGAAAAACCCCGAGACCTCCTTGCAGAAATAGCCGAGCTGATCGCCCACGAATTCCAACAAACCCCCGTCGCCCCCGCAACCATGGGCAGCCAACCTGGACCCCACACCCTCCGCGGAGAAGAAACCAACGTCTGGGCCGAAGCCAGCACGCAGATCTTCCCCATCACCCTGCTCGGCCAGGAGGTCACCATCACGGCGGTACCGGTCGCCTACACCTGGGACTACGGCGACGGCACCGTCTGGGGACCCACCCGCGTTCACGGTGCGCCGCTGCATGCGGACCGGATCGGCGAACAAACCCAAACCAGCCACGTCTACACATCCACCGGCCGGCTCGCCATCACCCTGACCACCCACTACAACGGGACCTACACCGTCAACGGCGGACCACAACTACCCATCCGCGGCCAAGGAAACATCCCCACAGCACCACTGGCACTGACAGTGTGGCGGGCCGAAACCAACCTCTACGCCGAAAACTGCTTCCAGAACCCGGAAGGCATCGGCTGCTAAAAGCGCGCCGCTGCTAAGCACAGGAGGCTGCTAAACCCGGCAAACAGCATCGGTGAGTCAACCGCGGACGGCAGTGCCGCCGTCGGCCGTCCCTGCAGCGGCGGAAGCCTCCTCGGCAACGTGAGCGCCCGAATGTGGCGGCAGGGCACCGCGCCGACGGAAAAGCAGCGCAGTCAGCACAGCACCAAAAGCGAAGAATCCAGCCGCCCACCAATAACCCACGGAGTAACTGTGGACCGCGGCCTGGGCCAGAACCTCAGGGTTGGGAGGCAGATGGGCTGCCACGTAGCTCGTGGCAGCCGAGGCGGCGAGCGTGTTCAGCAACGCCGTTCCAATCGAGCCACCCACCTGCTGGCTCGTATTGACCAGGGCGGAGGCAACGCCGGCGAAGTTGCCCTCGACTCCGTATGTGGCGGTCTGGATGGCGGTCGGCATGATGAGCCCCAGGCCGAACCCGACAATGAGCAGCGGCGGCAACAACCCGCCAGCATAGGTGCTCTCCAGCCCCAGCCGCGTCAACGCCACCATGCCCAGACACGCCACCACCATGCCCGAGGGGATCACCAGTTTCGGCCCAAGCCGCGGCAAGAGCACGTTCGTGGCCAACTGCGCCGCGACCACGAGTGAGGCGACCATCGGCATGAACCCGACCCCGGCCTGAATCGGCGAATAGTGCAGGGAGGACTGCACGTAGTAGGTGACGAAAAGGAAGATGCCAAACATCCCGGCGCCGGCGATCAGCACCGCGGCAAAGGCCGCACCGCGGTTCCGCTCGAGCACAATGCCCAGCGGCAGGATCGGATGCGTGGCTCGGAGCTGCCACAGCACAAACACAACCAGCAACACACCGGCGCCAGCCAGCATGCCCCACGTCGCGGGCGAACCCCACCCGTCGGTCTCGGCGTTGGAAAAACCATACACAATCAGGAAAAGTCCACCCGAGACAAGAATCGTGCCAGGCAAATCAAGCTTGGGCCGGGGACCGGTGCCACGTGACTTGTCCACGAAGAACATGGTCATCACCACGGCAAAGATGGCGATGAAAACGTTGATGTACAAATTCCAGCGCCAGTTCAGGTCTTCCGTGACGAATCCCCCCAGCAACAGTCCGAAGGCGCCTCCCGCACCCGCGATGGCACCGAAAATCCCGAAGGCGCGGGAGCGTTCCTTCGGGATGGTGAACGTGGTGGTGAGGACGGCCAGCGCGGTTGGGGCCAACATGGCACCGAGGGAACCCTGCAGCGCACGGGCAAAGATCAGCATGCCAAAACTTGTGGCCGCACCGCCCAGTGCCGAGGCACCGGCGAACCCAATCAACCCAATCAGGAACATCCGTCTGCGGCCCACCACGTCGGAGAGTCGGCCACCCAACAGCAGCAGACTGCCAAAAGCCAACGAATACGCGGTGATCACCCATTGGCGTTCCCCATTGCTGAAACCCAGATCATGCTGTGCCGAGGGCAGGGCAATATTGACGACCGTGTTGTCCAAAACAACCATCAATTGCGCCAACGCGACTGTGCCCAGCGTCCACCACCGCCGGCTCGGCACGGCCACCGGAGGCGTGGCACCCGAGGTGCCACTGTGCAGGTGTGCCATAGCGGCCACGATAGTCCTCCAGCGCGTCTGGGGACACCACTTTTTGCTTCGAATTAACAATGAGTTCAACCGCGGTGCAACCGTGACGTCATGGCGGCGTTCGGTCAGCATTCACGACTAGGATGAGGGAAAGCACCTGTGTGGGTGCTGGTTTGGGAAGAGGTGTGTTGTGCCGGTCTTGTTTATGCCCGTAGCGGCAGGCAGTGTCGCCGCATCGTCGTCGGCCTCCGTCAATATCCAGCCCTTTATTGTATTCATCTTCATCGGCCTGGTGCTGATCAGCTCTTTCATCCGCGCGGCCGCACGCAAGAGCCGCAACCAGCAGGCCAACCGCCAGCAGCAGACCATGGCACACCCGGTTCCACAGCAGAAGCCCGGCTCACCAACCGGGCGCGCCGGCGCCGCCCATCATGCCAGCGATGTTCCGTACGTGGGGACGTTGCTGAACGGTGTGCCGTTGAAGGATTACGACGCCGGACGTGGTCACCAGAGCACTGGCTTCGCCAACGAACGCATGAAGGCCGAGGCCGAGCTCAAACGCCAACTCGATGCCCTGGATACCGCACGCCGCAATGGGCAGGTCGACGCCGACCAGTACGCCATGCACCGTGAGGCCATTTTCAAGAACTTCTAGCTTCAAGGACTTCCAGCTTCAAGGACTTCCAGCTTCAAGAACTGACAGCCCGGGCCCGCGTACTGAACCCGGCCTGTGCGGTGGGGCGCGTGTCGGTTCCGGGATCCGTTGACCTAGGCCTTAAAGAAGGACTCCCGCAGCAATTCCCCCACTGCGCCCACTTCGGTCAGGAATCCGTCGTGCCCAATGGGAGACTCGATCCGGCTGACAGCCACCTCCCCCGGCAGCGCCGCGGCGAGAGCCTCGGACTGTGCGGGGTAGTACAGG
The DNA here is from genome assembly GCA_038199275.1 of Actinomycetales bacterium. GTDB lineage: Bacteria > Actinomycetota > Actinomycetes > Actinomycetales > Micrococcaceae > Specibacter. The sequence continues at coordinate 6,391 of JBBPZC010000062.1, read as the reverse complement.
CGGTCGCTGTTCACAGCAGCCACGAGAAACTCAACACCCTCGGTGACGGCCAACGCTTCCGCCAGGCTGCCACGGCCGCGGGCCACATCGTGGCTCATGAGCGCCTCGGTGATGGCAATGTAACTGTTGGCGTCGAAGCGGCCCACCAGTTTGTGTGCTTGGTGGTCCAGGTAGCTCTCCACGGTGTAGCGGGCATCGCCAGCAAGCGGCGCGTCCGCATCGGATCCGGTGTGGACCAAGGCGTGAACCTCAGCCGTGGACCCCAACCGGTCGTGACTGATGGTTCGCTCATCCTGTGCGCCGCGCCCGAACCGCGCGTGCATCTCCGGCTCGGAGCGGTAGGTGATGTGTGCAATCCGGCGCGCCAGCCCCAGTCCCAAGGTGGGCGCGGCGCCGTCGTAATAGTCCCCGCCGGCGAAGTTGGGATCCTGACGAATGGCCAGAACCTGTGCCTGTGCGAAAGCAATCTGCTCGGCCGTACTGGCCGCACAGGCTGCCACGACGGCGCAGCGGCGCACCATGTCAGGATGGCTGGCCGCCCACTCCAGGGCCCGCGCGCCACCCATGGATCCGCCAATGACGGCATGCCATGAGGTGACGCCCAGACGCTGGGCCAGGCGTGCTTCGGCCTCGACGGAGTCGCGGATCGTCACGAACGGGAAGCGGGAACCGTAGGGCCGGCCGTCCCTGGCAACGCTGGAGGGGCCGGTGGATCCGTAGCACCCGCCCAGCATGTTGGCGCAGACCACGAAGTACTTTTCGGTGTCGATGACCTCGCCGGGACCAACCAGGCCCTCCCACCAGCCGTCTTCCGTGGAATCGCCACGGCTGACATGGGGACTGCCCGTCAACGCGTGCTGGATGAGCACCGCGTTGTCACCGGTGGCGTTCAGGGCCCCCCAGCATTCGAACGCCATGGTGACGGAGGGCAGCACACCCCCGGCCTCCAACGGCAGATCGCCAATGTTGACAGAGCGCAACAGACCGCCACCCTGACCCACTGCGGCCGACCAGGATCTGCCCAGCGGTTCGGGCGCATCCGTTGCCAAGTCCGGGGAAATCACTTCACCCTCCAACGACGTGCCAGTCACCAAAAACACTTAGTTCACGGACGATTTTGCGGCTCGGAAACCAGCCTCGAGGTCGGCGATGATGTCAACCACGTTTTCCAGACCCACGGACAGGCGCACCAACCCGGGGCGAACACCGGCAGCCAGCTGCTGTTCGGGGGAAAGCTGCGCGTGCGTGGTCGAGGCTGGGTGGATGACCAGTGAGCGGACATCGCCCAGGTTGGCCACATGCGAGTGCAGTTCCAGACCGTCAACGAAGCGCTTGCCGGCTTCGGCGCCGCCCTTGATGTCGAAGGAGATGATGGCGCCGGTGCCCTTGGGGCTGTACTTGCGGCCGCGCTCAAACCAAGGACTGGACGGGATGCCGGCGTAGGCGACGGCTTCGACGTTCTCGTTGGACTCAAGCCACTGCGCCACCGTGACGGCGTTGCTGACGTGGCGCTCCACGCGCAGGCTCAGCGTCTCGATGCCCTGCGCAATGAGGAACGCGTTGAACGGGGAAATCGCAGAACCGAGGTCACGCAGCAATTGAACCCGAGCCTTCAGGACATAGGCGAGGTTGGCACCAAGTGCGGAACCTACGCCCAGGTCGCGGGCATAGACCAGACCGTTGTAGGACTCATCCGGGGTGTTGAAGCCCGGGAACTTCTCCGGGTTTGCAGCGAAGTCGAACTTGCCGCCGTCGACAATCACGCCGCCAATGGCCGTGCCGTGGCCGCCCAGATACTTGGTGGCGGAGTGGATGACGATGTCGGCACCCCACTCGAGCGGGCGGATCAGGTACGGGGTGGCGAGGGTGTTGTCCACGATCAACGGCACGCCAGCCTCGTGGGCGATGGCGCTGATGTTTTCCAAATCCAGCACGTCCTGGCGCGGGTTGGAAACCGTCTCGCCGAAGAACGCCTTCGTGTTGGGCTTGACGGCGTCGCGCCATTCGTCCAGGTTGTCGGGATCGGAGACGAACGTGACCTCGATGCCGAGCTTCTTCAGCGTGTGGGCCAGCAGGTTGAACGTGCCTCCGTAAACGCTGGGGCTGGAGACGATGTGGTCCCCGGCCTGGGCCAGGTTCAGGATGGAGAAAGTGGTGGCTGCCTGGCCGGAGGCGAGCAGGAGTGCACCTACACCGCCTTCGAGACTGGCGATGCGCTGCTCCACGGCATCTGAGGTGGGATTGCCGATTCGAGTGTAGATGGGCTCCAGCTCGGCGAGGGCAAACCGTGCCGCGGCGCTTTCCGCCGACGGGAAAACGAATGACGTCGTCTGGTAGATGGGCAGCGCCCGGGCACCAGTGGTGGCGTCCGGCTCCTGGCCTACGTGGATCTGACGGGTTTCAAATGACCAACCGTTACTCATGGCTGTTTCCTTCACACTAGAGGCCTGCCGCAAAAGCCCTGACGCAGAAAGCGTCTGGGGATTGCTGGCTTGTGGCCCGCGCTTGTACCGCAACCGGCTGGTTCGGCACCAGGTCTTCACCCGGGGCACCCCACCGCGGAAGGAGGGTTGCCGGTCAGCAAGCCGGGGCTTTTTGCTGACACTCATGACCTGCATCCAGTCTGAAAGAAAGCCCGTAATTCTGCAAGATTATGACGAGTTTGTGACTTTTGACAAAGATCTGCTTGAAAGTTGGCTCATTCCGTGCGTCCAGGTGAATTAGTGACTGGCATTTGCGTCCAGGGGCGGCACTTCGTCGCGAATGCACTTCACCGCACCACTCGCTGCGAGTGGTGCGGTGAAGTGTCTGTACGCATCAGTAAGGTTCAGCGGTGCGGCTGAGTTCAGGCACCGACGGCACTATTTGCCCAGTCCGGCCCGGCGCAGCGCCTCGGCCATGGCCGTGTTGGCGGACGGTTGTGTCGAGGTGTTGCGCGGCTGGCCGCCACCCTGTTGGCGGGACTGGCCCTGCTGACCGGGGCGGCCACCACGTTGCTGATTCTGCTGGCCCTGCTGTCCGCCACCACGCTGTTGGCCGGAGCGGCCCGATCCCGGCTCACCACCGCGTTGTCCGCCACGCGGCTGGGGAGTTCCACCCTGCTTGACTGTCCCGCCCCGAGGCGCAGCCCCACCCTGCTTGACTGCCCCATTCCTAGGCGCGGCCCCATTCTTAGGCGCGGCCGCACCAGACTTGGCGGAGGAGCCCGCTTCGTCGTCAAGGCGCAGGGTTAGCGAAATCCGCTTGCGGTCGGGCTCCACCTCGAGGACCTTCACCCGGACCACCTGACCGGATTTAACCACGGTGTGCGGGTCGGAAACGAAAGAATTGCTCATGGCGGAGACGTGGACCAGCCCATCCTGGTGCACGCCAATGTCCACGAATGCGCCGAAGGCGGCCACATTGGAAACGGTGCCTTCCAGGATCATGCCGGGGCGCAGATCAGTAATCTTCTCCACACCATCGGTGAAAGTCGCGGTTTCAAAGCGGGGCCGCGGGTCGCGGCCGGGCTTCTGCAGCTCGGCAATGATGTCCGAAACCGTGGGCAAACCGAAGTCGCCGTCCACAAAATCAGCTGCATTCACACCAGCCACGGCGCCAACACCGGCGGCAATCTCGCCCGACTTTGCACCGACGGCGGACAGAATCTTGCGCGCCACCCCGTACGCTTCGGGGTGCACACTGGATGCGTCCAGCGGCTCCGCTCCCCCGGTGATGCGCAGGAAGCCGGCGCACTGCTCGAACGCCTTGGGGCCGAGCCGGGCCACCTTGAGAAGTTCGCGACGCTTGTCGAACGGGCCGTGCTCGTTGCGGTGCGCCACAATGTTCTCACTCAACAGAGGCCCGACGCCGGCCACCCTCGCCAAGAGGGCAGGTGAGGCCGTGTTGAGGTCCACCCCCACAGCGTTGACACAGTCCTCGACGACGGCGTCAAGGGAGCGTTCGAGCTTGGCGGGAGTGAGGTCGTGCTGGTACTGGCCCACGCCAATGGACTTGGGGTCAATCTTGACCAGTTCGGCCAGCGGGTCCTGCAGTCGGCGGGCAATCGAGACGGCACCGCGCAGGGAAACATCCATGCCGGGCAATTCGGCGCTGGCCAAAGCAGAGGCCGAATAAACGGAAGCACCAGCCTCGGAGACGACGAGCTTGCTGACCTTCCGGTCCGGGTTGAGGCGCTTGAGTTCGGCCACAAGTTCGGTGGCCAGCTTGTCTGTCTCGCGGCTGGCGGTGCCGTTGCCAATGGCGACCAACTCGACGTCGTACCGTTGCGCCAGCGACACCAGCGTGGCGAGGGCTTCGTTCCAGCGTTTGGCAGGAGCGTGCGGGTAGATCGTGTCGGTGGCAGCCACCTTGCCGGTGCCATCCACCACGGCGACTTTGGTGCCCGTGCGCAGTCCCGGGTCCAGGCCCAGGGTGGAGCGGGTTCCGGCCGGCGCGGCGAGCAGCACGTCGCGCAGGTTGGCGGCGAACACGCGCACGGATTCTTCCTCGGCGCTCTGGAACAGCCGCACGCGCAGGTCCACGGAGAGCCGGGTCAGGATGCGGGTGCGCCACGCCAACCGCGCACTGGTCATGAGCCAGGTGTCGGCGGCGCGGCCGGATTCGGCGATCCCCAACGAGTGGGCCACGGCGTTTTCGTATCCGGCGCGGGCCTGCGCTTGGGCGTCGGCATCACGGGTGTCCCCCTCGGCCAAATCCAGCGAGAGCACGCCTTCCTTTTCGCCACGCAGCAGGGCCAGCACCCGGTGGCTGGGCAGGGTGTGTGGCGGCTGCGCGAAGTCGAAGTAGTCCTTGAACTTCTCCCCCTCGGCATCCTTGCCGGTCTTCACCGAAGAACGCAGGCGGCCTTTCTTCCACAGCCGCTCGCGCAGCCCGCCCACCAAAACTGCGTCCTGGCCCGCCCGCTCGATCAAGATGGAGCGGGCACCGGCAAGTGCATCGTCAGCAGTGGCGACACCCCGGCCTGCATCAACGAACGCGTCGGCTTCAACGGCAGGGAATTTCGACGGGTCGGCCAGCAGCGCATCAAGCAACGGCTCCAGGCCTGCTTCGCGGGCCGCGTCGGCCTTGGTCTTGCGCGTCGATTTGTACGGCAGGTACAGGTCCTCCAGCAAGGACTTCGTCTCGGCAGCCTCGACCGACTTGCGCAGGGCCGGAGTCAACTTCCCCAGCCCGTGGATGGTTTCCAGCACCACAGTGCGGCGGGCCTCCAATTCACGCAGGTACCGCAACCGCTCCTCAAGCTCGCGAAGTTGGGTGTCATCAAGGGTCCCGGTGACTTCTTTCCTGTACCGGGCAATAAAGGGCACGCTCGCGCCGTCGTCCAATAGGCCAATCGCGGCGCGAACCTGCGCGGTGCGCACACCCAGCTCGGTGGCAATCGTGGTGATGATGCGCTCGGCGACGGTTGCCGCGGTGGGCAGGGTCAGGGGTACGGCAGGAATCTCAGTCACACCTCAATTCTGCCCCACGGGCAAGGTCTCGCCGAACTCCCACGCGGGGCCGGCGCACAGTACCAACATCAGACATCCCATGTGACTTAGGTAACGCTAAGTCGAGCGTGCAGGCACAAAGTGTCAAGATGAACTCATGCGAATGGATCATGTTTCTTACGCCAGTGAATCGGACGGTTTGGCTGCCACTTCGGAGCGAATCGCAACAGCCCTCGGGGTCAAGGCAGTGAAGGGCGGCATACACCCGCGCTTCGGGACCCGCAATATGATCATCCCCCTAACGGACAAGCATTATCTGGAAATTGTCGAGTGCCTCAACCACCCCGCTTCGGACAAGGCACCCTTCGGTCAGGCCGTTAAAGCCCGCTCGGCTGCGGGCGGCGGATGGATGGGTTGGTGCGTCGCCGTCGACGACCTCGCACCGTTCGAGGAACGCCTCGGGCGCAGCGCCGTCCCCGGCAACCGCAAGTTCCCCGACGGCCAGGACCTGATCTGGCAGCAGATCGGTATCAAGGGCCTGATCGCCGACCCGCAAGTCCCCTACATGCTCAAGTGGGAGGGCGACCCGGCCCTGCACCCCTCCCAGGCGCGGCCCGCCACTGTGCGGCTTACCTCGCTCACCATCGCCGGCAGCGCTGAACGCGTCACCGAATGGCTCGGAGAACCCGTCGAGGCGCCGCTGAACGATGTTGGCGTGGAATGGATTGCCCCGCGCGGCACCCCCGGCATCATGTCCGTGACCTTTGAAACGGCGGGCGGCCCGGTCACCATCTAGTTTTCAAGTACGGCCTGGTATTGAAGTACGACGTCGGCACTCACCCTTGGCGGGTGGGTGCCGATCGCCTTGGGTCACCCAATTTCGTATTGGATTGCGCGTGTTGCGGGGAAGCCGTCAGCCGCCGAACCCGAGGGCCGGTCCCAGCGTGAAGGCGGCAATG
>JBBPZC010000061.1:0-4654 GCA_038199275.1 Actinomycetales bacterium | reverse complement strand
GCTTGGGCCAAGGACAACGGCGTCGTCTTCATCGCCGACGAGGTCCAGTCCGGCTTCTGCCGCACCGGTGAATGGTTCGCCTCCCAGCACGAAGGTGTCGTCCCCGACATCATCACCATGGCCAAGGGCATCGGTGGCGGTCTGCCGCTCTCCGCAATCACGGGCCGCGCCGACCTCATGGATGCTGTGCACCCCGGCGGCCTTGGCGGAACCTACGGCGGTAACCCCGTCGCGTGTGCCGCCGCACTGGCTGCCATCAAGACGATGAAGGAGCAGGACCTCAACGGCCGCGCCGTCAACATCGAGCGCATCGTGACCGAGCGCTTCACGGCACTTGCCGAGGAAATGGGCGAGGCCGGCATTATCGGTGAAATTCGTGGCCGTGGCGCCATGATGGCGATCGAATTGGTCAAGCCGGGCACCGCGCACACCACCAAGGAAGTCAACGCCGAGGCCGCCAAGGCGATTGCCGGCGCCTGCCTGCAGGCCGGTGTCATCATCCTGACCTGCGGCACCTACGGCAACGTCATTCGTCTGCTCCCGCCGCTGGTCATCAGCGACGAACTGCTGAACGACGGCCTCGACGTCCTCTGCGAAGCGATCCGCGCCGCCCTCTAACCGTTGAGGTGTGGGATAGCGACGCCTCGGAGGCGTCGTTATCTCGCATCTCAACGGTGTGGGCTGTGGCGTACGACGGCGGCACCCGGGTTGGGCTTTTGGCCACCCCGGGTGCCGCTTTGGTTTGCGCTGCCTAGTATCCCGGTGCTGCGGGGAGACCGAAGTACTGCTCCAAGGTCTGGTAACCGCGATTGTGCATGTCAGTGGCCGTGCGAACGCCAATGTAGCGCAGGTGCCAGGGTTCGTAGGTGTACCCGGTGATGGAGTCATAGCCATTGGTGTAGCGGATGATGAAGCCGTAACGCCAAGCATGCGCGGCAACGAATGCTCCGGCGGGGGTATTGACGAAGCAGGCTTCCAATGAGCAAGCCCCATTTGGATTGCCAACATCCATGACCAATCCGGTTTGGTGCTCACTGTAGCCGGGGCGCGCCGAGATGGTGTCGGCCACGGACTGCCCGTACCGGGACACGTATGAGTTGTAAAGGCCAGCCTGAGTGTTGTAGGAGCGGAAACCGCTGACTGCGGTGATCGGCACGCCGGTAGCTGACGCTCCGGAAACGAGTTGTGAGAACTGCCAGGCGGCTTCGCTGCGCATTAATTGGGAACCGGACCAGACCAAGTCAGGGGGAGTCTGGTTGATGGGTGAATTGGGTCGTTGCTTGTTGACCACCGCACCTGTGCTGGAGGGGTAGGGGTTCACGCTGACGCCAGCGAATGATGGCCAGTTGATGGTGCCACCCTGGAAATATTGCACGCACGCCAAGGGGACGCCGCCACAACGCTCATCGCTGACGGGGTAGCCCAGAGGGCTGCGTTCGTAACCCATCTGCACCCATTTGCCGCCAATGGCTCCGTGAACTGCGTGGGAGCCGATCGACGGCTGCCAGTAGACGTAACCGCCTTGGTAATTCTGGACGCAGCCGCCGGAAATCAGTGCGCAATTCTCGCCCGAAATGGGATAGCCCAACGGCCCGTTTTGGGCACCTGTCTGGTCCCAGTGGGCGCCAATCCCGCCAACGACAGTGTTGGCCCCTGCCGACGACTGCCAGTAGATGCGCCCGCCCTGAAACTTTTGTACACAACCGCGGTTGGCCAGCGTACAGTTTTCGTCGGTCGTGGGGAACCCCATGGACCCGCGTTCCCAGTTCAACGCCGCCCAGCGTCCGGCGATGGCGCCCCAAACCATGTGGGCGCCCGTGCCAACGGACCAGTAGATGCTGCCGTTGCGGTACGCGCGGTAGCAGCCGCTTTGGGGCAGATTGCAGCGCAGCGGCGTGATCGCATAACCCAGCTGCGGAGTTGCCTGGTACTTGGCGGCGATCGCTCCATTGTCCGGCGTTGCCGCCACGGCAGCCCCGGGCAGGGCCAGGAAAGTTCCCACCATGGCAAGGGCCGCCAGCGCCGTCAATATCAATCGATTGGTCTTCATGGCAGGGCCGCCTCGTCCATTATGAGTTGATTTTCCGACCCTAAGACGAATCGAGGCGGGGAACAAGAGGTTCGACAGATGTCATGGGTGCATAGCTGGCCGGTTGGCTCGGTAAGCTGAAGGAATATTTTCTTATCCGGCGCGGCACATTGGGGTGGCATGGGCAGTCAGCAGTTTGATGAACGCTATCCGGCGATGTTCCAACCGGACGGCGACGGTATTCCGGCAAGTGCCCCCTGGCTGGCCCCGGCCGTTGCCGATCCAGCCCAACTCAATGTGGCCCAACAGCCGGTAGTGCAAGCTCCGATCCACTTGGAAACGGTGGAAATGGAGCAGTCGGACGAGCCAGACGCCGAGGAATTGCCAGACGCTGAAACAACCGGCCAGGCCCGGGCCGGAGCCGCTGCTGAAAAACACAGCGTATGGCTAATGTGGCGGGTACCCGCCATTATTGGTGCACTGATGGTGGGCATGGGCATCATGGTGGCGACGATTCCGGGCTGGATCGAAAAGATGGCGGACGATCCCAACGCGATCAATGCAGGCCAAATGTGGGCATATCAGTCCTCGCAGGCCGCGGCACCCATGATTGGGCTGGGGCTGGGAGCGCTGGCCACGGTGTTCTTCCTTTACGTCCAACAACACACAACCCGGCAGGCGGGCCTGCGGCGCCTGTTCACGATTGCCGCGGCCGCGGTACTGGTCATGGGGATCTTCGCGCAATTCGCGGTCCTAATCTTTCAGCCGATTCCTCAGGAAAGCGTTGATTCGGTCAGTGGGCAAACGCACACGTACGTCCAGACTCCCTGGTTCGCCTCGTCCTTGAGCATGATGGCTTTTGGTCCTCTTCTGGTCGGGCTTCTGATGCTGGCCGTACTGTTGGTGGGTCGCAATTTTTCCCGGATTCGCGCGTATCTTGTGGGGTTGGTGGCAATTTTGGCAGGCGCGTTCGCGCAATTTGGGCAGCACATTTTCCCCCAAGTTCCACCCGCAACCGAGTACTACAGGGACGGAAGCCAAAACGTCCCGGTATGGCTTTACTGGCTGCCGCAGCTGACGCCGGCTCTGGTGGCTGCAGGGGTCGTGGTCATTGCCGCAGCAGCCATTTGGCCAGCCATCACAACGGCCATCCGAACACCACGGGCCCTGCCTCGACTGGATCACCCCGATGTGGATTCCGGAGCCATGGATCAAGGGGTGACGCATGAGCAAACCGAACTTTGACGAACGCTTCCCCTCGATGTTCCAACCGGGCGGGGAAGCCCCGGGGCTTCCCATCTGGGTGCCCGCGGCAAACAAGGTCGAAGTGTCTGGCACGGACAGTGCGGAAATCGGGGCCTCGGCCGGCAACCCACAGGAGCAAGACCCGCTAACCGGACCGGCGCGAAAAAATGAAAATGCTGCCCAGACTGCGCTGCCGCAAAACCCCTCGACGCAAGACCCACCAGTGCCATCACCACAGGAGCAGCAGCCGCAACCGTGGCAGCCGCTGCTGTGGATCTCTGCGCTCGCAGCCTCCGCGCTGATGCTTGCCGCGGGCGTGTTCGCCCTGACCGCCCAATACTGGCTGCCGTCGAGCATGGAAATGGATCCATCCAAGTTTCAGGGGATACAACTGCAGCCGTGGGGCCAGGTCATCTTTGCGGCTGCGCCGCCTCTGCTGGGCACGGGCATCGGCATCCCGGCGGCCCTGCTGTTCCTGGCTTCCCGGCGCAAGGCCGCTTGGGAGAAGGCACTGCGGACCACGTTCGCAGTGGTGGCCGCGGTGGTTGGCACGGCCAGTTGGATTGGATTGTTCGCAACGGTGATGTTCCCGGAGGCGGCGCTGAGGTGGGCCGGGGGCGGCAGCAGGGGACTGGCGCTGCCATGGACGTATCTGGTGAGCTTTAGCGGCACCTGGCTGTTGTCCGTGGCCGTGCTGATGCTGGCAGTGCTGTTCGTGGTGCCCCGGCGCTGGCGGCAACCCGTTCCGGAGCACGCCATGACGGATGACGCCGGAGAGCCGGCACCCGTTGACGACGACACCCAATATAACGACGCCAACTACCCAGGTGAAAACCCTCCCGGGTGGCGGCCAGCCACCGCCGGGCCCTCCCCGGTGAGGGGTTTGTGGTTTGGGGCCGCGATGGTGGCAGCGGGCATGTTCGCGATGTTTGCTCCCTACATGTTTCCGCTGGCCACCGGGACCGTGGTTGTAGAACTCGGTGATGGGCGTCAAACCACGCACCAGGACTGGGCTGTATCCGCACAAAACCTTGTTACGCCGCTGCTGCTCGCCGGGTTCGTCGTCATGGGTTGGGCCCTGGTGCACGTTGCCACCAGGCCCCGGCGCAGACCGGCAGCGCAACTGGAGGGATCCGACGTCGAACTTTAGGCAGGAAAGCTGCCCCGTGGCCTGTCGCGGAGGGCAACCGCGGCTGTACAGTCGAGGCTACAAACCTCTGCGGGCACAACGGTGTGCCGGCAGCGAGTCGAGGAGTGACGCATGAAGTATGTAGTGGGGTATCGGCCTGACGAGCGCGGGGAAGATGCCATCGCCCTCGCCGGGGTCATCGCCAGGACGCAGGGTGCACAGCTGCATCTGGTCAACGTGGTCCACAACGC
>JBBPZC010000060.1:0-4735 GCA_038199275.1 Actinomycetales bacterium | reverse complement strand
GCCTACAAACAGTTGCGGGACGAGGCCATCATCGAGATGCGCCAGGGTCGGGGCGCCTTTGTTCGTCAGGATGCAGGCCCCGGAATCGTGCGCCTCACGGAATTGGCAGAACAACTGATGGACGAAGCGCGCAAGCTGGGAATGTCCCAGCAAGACCTTGTGCGATTGATAGGGGGAGTTGCAAAAGCATGACTGAGGTACAACAAATGACCAGTGCCACCCGGCGCGTCGCCGCCGGCATCGTCGGACTGTTGCCGTTGGGTGCAGTGGCAGTGACGTGGCTGATGTGGCAGGACAAACTGCCGGACGAATTGGCCTCGCACTGGACGGACACCGGGGCGCCGGACGGATTTATGGGCACGGCATCCGCGCTGGGCCTCGGCCTGGCCCTGACGGGAATTCCGGGCGCCATCGCCCTAGTTTCGGCGTTCATTCCCACGCTGCGCCCGGCGTTGTTTCGCGGGACCGTGGGATTCGCCGGAATGATATCCGGTATGGGCGCCGGCACTTGGCTGATTTCCGCGGGCCTGACCCTGCAGGCCGGAAGTGCCGAGAAGGCCGTCCTGGGCTGGTGGCTGGCCGCACTCATAGCCTCGTTCCTGTTCGGTGCGGTGCCGTACTTCATCGCACCCAAGCCCAAGTTCACCACAACACGGCATGAAACCCGGCTCCCGCTTGGCGCTCACGAATCCGGCGCCTGGTCCCGGACCATCACCTCAAAAATGCTGCTTTGGATGCCGGTTGCGCTCCTCGCATTGACCGCCGCACTGTACCTCCCGGCGGTCCTGGACGGCAGCGGTGTGTCGTGGATTGGCCTCGGCACCATGCTCGCCAGCGTCGTCGTCGTCGGTCTCATCGCCCACCTGCAGGTGACCGTCGACTGGCGCGGCCTGCGCATCGTCTCCACACTCGGCCGTATCCCGCTCAAGCGCATCCGCCTCGAGGACATAGCCGCCGTCGAGGTCACCGAAATCCACCCCGGGGAATGGGGCGGCTGGGGTTACCGGGTCATGCCCGGCCGCTCCGCCGTCGTCATGGGTGCCGGTCCCGGACTGATCATCACCACCAGGGCCGACAAGCAATTTGCCGTCACCGTTGCCGATCCCGAGACTGCCGCCAGCCTTTTGCTCGCGTTGCGGGACAGGAAGCACGACGGCGGGTCACACCCCAGTGCCACCGCACAGACCGTGTAGCGTACCGGCTCCCAACCTCGTACGACGGCGCGTCCCGCCTCCCACTGTTTCGGCACCCAAGGTGCCGACCGTCCGGGAGACGAGAAGCCGCCGTTGTACCTGCTTGGCATTGCGCACTGGATCGTGACGTGCATTTCGTGGGGAGCACCCTCGCGCCGGCCTGCGCGCTGGCCCATCGGCGATTGTTTTGGGGATCGATGTGGCTGCTGTGACAACAACCAGCCGCGACGTGGTCGACTGGATCACCGAGGGCAAGGAGCGCATCTTCCGCGACGCGTGGCACGAGTTTTTTGTAGCTTCCAGATCGATCCAAGCACTGGTCGCAGCAGTTGAGGACATCGCCTCAGGGCTCTGGATGGTGATCCTGCCGGTCAACGGCCTCGGCCTCGGCGGCGGCTGCCAATTCCGAGTCGTCGATGCTGAGCATGACGCTGCTGTCCCGCCGGTGGAAAAAGTGCATCATAATGTCGCGGCCATTGGCCTGCCAGATGCTGGGCGGAATTTCCTCTTCACCCCACGGCCGGACGGGCTCGCCGTAGAGGGCCGTGAGCTGGCGCTGGATCTCATCGTGGCCGCGGCGGGAGATCGCAGAGGCCGGCTCCATGACCGTATATGGCTGCAGGGTCACGCCCATGAAGCGTCCCATAAACGAGCTCCACGATGCGAACATGTCCCCGGGCTGGCTCGTGAAGAGAGCAAAATGCTTCGTATTTGAAGCCTTGCGGTCGGGTTCAAACTCGGCTCCCGACTCAAACCCCAGTTCGCGAAACAGCCCTGCACGCTGCTCATCAGATTCCGGCCATACGCACTCCGCCAACTGTTTAACCAAAGCCACAAGGGCGCCGGGTTCAGGTACAGTTTCTGGCATCGGCTCAAGGACGGTCATGGAGCCAGACTACGCGCAAACAAAAAACCAACCCCGCAATAACGGTCCAAAAACCGCGAAGTGGAGCTCATTCTCGGATCTTCGGCCGCTATTGCAAGTGGTTGCCATCAGCCGTGATGTGCGGTCCAGCAGCCCAGAATGGTGGTGGCCATTTCGTAGGCAAACTGGCTCGCGGTGACCTTGTCCGGGCCGACCGTTGCAGGGAGCGCGGTGGCATCAACATGCAGGGTCATGTTGTCCTTGGCAAAAATGACGTCCCCGTCACTTGATTGGTATCCGGGCAGGCCCAGATTCGCCAGCCCTGCAATGGGGGATGCGTTGAGTGGGCCGGCCATTTGTGCGGCGAGGGCCTCCGCATCGGCGTCAGTGGCCGACTCGGTGACACTCATCCGGAAGTCACCACCGTCGAGCGGGTAGCTGCAGGAAAATGTGGTTCCGTCCCACTTCTCGGTGGTCTTGGGGATGGCGGGCAGGGCCAGGATCTTTTGGACAGCCTGCTGTGCCTCATCGGCACACACCATGGCGGCCGCCGCCGAGGGCGCATCTGGCTGCACGGTCAAGACACCATGCATGTTGCCTGTGCCGCTGTGGAATGGATAGCTCCCGGGCTCCTTGGGTGCTGGAAAGGTTGCCATGCCACCGGCAGCGACGTTGACCTTGAAACTCGTGGAATCATCCGAGGCGACTGTCACGGCAGTGGCATCCATGTTCATGACGGTCACTGTGGCGCCTGCCGTCAATGGTTTGGGGTCAATGAATTTTCCATCTTGGATATGAATCATCAGCTCCATCGATCCGGATCCGGCCATGTCCATCCCGGGATCCATCCCCGGATCCATCGCCGGCGCCGTCGAACTCGCAGAGGGTTCAGATCCTCCCGCGGGGGACCCTGTCATGTTCTCTCCCATGCCGCACCCTGACAGGGCGAGCACGGCAGCAACTGCCAGTGCACCGGCGAGGCTGAAATTCTTGTTCATGATGGTCCAATCCGTAAGTTTGACAAGTCCATTGCGGCGTCGCCGGGGCGGCTAACCTGTGTGGCTGGACAGAAGGTGCCCGTAGACCACAGTGTTTTCGGTGAATTCGCCCGTGCTCGGCTCGTAGCCGCCGCAGGTGATGAGCCGGATCTCGGCTCGGTCGGTATTGCCGTAGACGGCCAGCGTCGGGAACTCGTCCTTTTTGAACACTTCGCTTCGGTCGACGGCAAAGACGGCCACGCTCCCGTCCGCCCGGCTGACAGAGAACTGTTCGCCCTCCTTGAGCTCATTGAGCCGGTAAAACACGCCTTCGGCAATGGTGGTGGTGTTCACGTGCCCCAAAATGACCGAGGGCCCCAACTCGCCGGGAGTGGGCGAAAATTTGTACCAGCCGGCGGGGGAGCCGGCTTCGCCTGGCGGAACCTCGGCCTCGCCCTTGTCGTCCCTGGCCAGGGTCATCAAGGTGGTGGTGACACCAATGTCCGGGATGGACAGCGTCACCGGTGCCGAGGACGGAAGGATTTCACCTTGGACCGCTGGCGCCGCCGGTGTGGGGGTTGCGGGAAGGCTCGACGGCGGGACCTGCGTTGGTGCGGAAGGCGGAGCGGGTGCGGAAGACGCGGTTGGTGGGTGGGTCGCGGACTGTGCTGCCGGCGTCGTGCTTTCAGGACTGGGGGCGGTTGCCGTCCCGCATCCGGCCACACCAAAGGTGAGGGATGTCAGGAGCACCGCCGCCGTCGCGGATGCCATGAGGCGTCCGCGACGGCTGCTGGTGTTTGCCATGGGAATCGTCCGCCGCTACTTTGCTGCGACGGTCTTTTTGCGGTTCATGGCCAGAACTGCACCGGCCGCCAGCACCAAGGCGCCGCCGCCGGCAAACCAGGCAACTTCAGGTGAGGTTGACGCGTTGGCCGGGGCTGCCTGTGTACTCACGCCGGTCCCGGGTGCACCGCCAGGCATGGCGGCCATCTGGGACACGGCCAACGTGCCGCACAAGGCAGGCGAGGTGGCAGCCAGAGGCAGGGTCGGAACCAGATCGCTCTTGGCGGCCTGCCCCGCAGCGGTCAAGGTGGCTGGGTCCAAACCGTGGACCACAACAACGCCGGTGCCAGCCTTCAACGCCGTGACGGTTGCGGGGTTCATGGTGAACGTCCGCTCGTACTTGTAGCTGGCACCCATGCCACCAACGGCCAAGTCCAAGGCGGCCTTGTCACTGGTGTCACCGCTGGTGGAAAGGGTGGTGCCGATCTTGCCGTACGACGGACCGCCCTCGGTGGTGCTGATGACACCGTCGCCGTTGGAGTCGGCATCGGGGGCCGGGCAAACGCCTGCACCCTCGATGTGGATGTGCTGCACGTGCGGGTAGGGGTTGCCATCGAAGGTGGCCGCCAGGCCGCTGACGTTCTCGGTCACCGTGGCCTGATCACCTGTGAGGGTGATCCACACCGAACCTGTTGCATTGCTGCCGTTGATGGCTCCGAGATTGGCTTCGTAGGTGGTAGTGTCTCCATCGGCGGCCATGGCGGCCCCTCCGGACATGGACAAAGCAGCCAGTGCGAGCACCGGCGCGATCAGTAATGCAGACTTCTTGTTCATTGGAATCCTCCTCATACAAGGTGGACGGTCCATCGTTGGACGCATCCACTATGTGATTCGGAGCACTGCGGATTCTGGATTGG
>JBBPZC010000059.1:0-17025 GCA_038199275.1 Actinomycetales bacterium | reverse complement strand
GTCAGACCCTGCGCCTACGATGGACAGTAAAGCAATTGCCCTGTTGGGAGCTACGGACATGGACTATTTTTCAATCAACTCGCTGCGTGAGAACCACGCCGGTTGGTCCCTGTTGCGCGCCCAGCATGCGCCGCTGGCCCTGACGTTTTTCATGACCGCATTTACCGAGCCCAACCAGCGCAATTTGGGCCGGCAGGACCTCATTGACGTCCTCGATGACGTGCTGTTCAGCCTGCGGGATTCCCTGGGTGAGGACCGGTTTCCGCGATCAGCCGGCGAATACCTGGACGACTGGGCGGAACCGGCCAAGGCGTGGCTGCGTAAATTCTATGCCGATGGCCGCGACGAACCCGTCTACGATCTCACGGCTTCCACGGAGGACGTCATCCGATGGGTTGAATCGCTGCAGGGCCGTGATTTTGTGCCAACCCAGTCCCGGCTTTCCAGCATCTTCAACCTGCTCAAGGCCCTTGTCCACGGCTCCGAAACGGACCCGGAGGCCCGTCTGGCCGAACTCCAGCGCCAGCGCGATGATATTGACGCCCAAATGGAGCTGATCCGCTCCGGCACCATCCCTGTCATGACCGATCCCGAGGCCGTGGACCACTTCCACCAGCTGACCTCCCAGGCCAAGGACCTCCTCTCCGACTTTCGCGAAGTTGAGAGCAACTTCCGCAAACTCGACCGCAACCTCCGCGAACAGATCTCCCAGTGGGAAGGCGGGCAGGGAGACTTGCTGGAGTCCATCTTTTCCTCCCAACAGGACATCAGCGGTTCCCTCCAGGGCCGCACATTCCAGGGCTTTTGGGACTACCTCATGTCCCCTCAACTGCGCAGCGAACTCCACGACCTGTTGGAACGGGCCACCGGCATCAAGGCACTCGCCACCGAAGATGGGCTGCTCTCCATCACCGGCATGCAGCGCGACTGGCTGCCCGCCGTGGAGCAAACACAGTCAACCGTCCGCCAGCTCTCCGCCCAGATCCGGCGCCTGCTCGATGACAAGGTGTTCCTGGAAAACAAACGCATCATGGCGCTGATCCGCAATGTGGAATCCGGTGCCGTCGCCGTCCGGGATACGCCACCCACCGGCAACTTTTCCGAGCTGTCGGGCCACGAAGTCCCCGTGGCGCTGCCCTTTGAACGGCCGTTGTATGAGCCCAGCCGGCAGGTTGCGATCAACGACATCGTCAACATTTCAGATGACCTTGACGTGGATGCGCAAGCACTTTTTGACCAGTTCCATGTTGATCCCCAACGCCTGGAAGCGAACATTGCGGCCGTGCTTGCCGACGCCGAACGCGCCACCCTGGCAGATGTCACCGACGCGTTCCCGCTCAGCCAGGGCTTGGCTGAAATCGTCACGTATTTCCAGTTGGCCACGGAATCGCCCGAGGCCGTCATTGACCCGGAATCCGCCCAAACCCTGTCCTGGACACTCCCCGATGGCGGCCTCCGCGAAGCCACCATCGACAAGATCATCTTTGTGAGGCCCACATGAGCACCTTCCCCCTCGACACCGCCGAAGATTCGGACACTCTGGACGGCCTCGACGCCCCGGCCCGCACGCCGGACGGCCTGCCGCTGGTGGTCACCAAGTTGTTCAAGGGCGTGCTGTACCGCGAAAACGATGAGCGGCTGTGGCAACGGCTCATGGAACTCTCCGCCCAAACTCGGGACTACGTTGCCGTGCTGGGCCTCGAACTCGTGCTCGATGACAGTGAAGGCTATGCCTTCCTGCGCTCCAATCCCACGGCCGACGCCGATCTGCCGCGCCTGATCCCGCGCCGCCAGCTCACGTTCCATGTCTCCCTGCTGTTGGCATTGCTGCGCGCCCGGCTCGCCGAGTTCGACCAGCAGAACAGCGAAACCCGATTGATCATGACCACGGAACAAATTGCCGACATGGTCTCCGTGTTCCTGCCCGCGACCAGCAATGAGGCCCGCATTCAGGACCAGCTGGCCAGCAACATCAAGAAGGTCACCGAGCTGGGCTTTTTGCGCAAGCTGCGCGGCCAGGACAACAGCTATGAAGTGGCACGCATCCTCAAGGCCTACGTGGACGCGCAGTGGCTGGAGGAATTCGACGCCCGGCTCGCCGATTACCGTGCCACGCTGGAAGGTGGGGTGTCCGCCGTCGGACGTTCCACAGGAAAATCTGCAGGTACAACAGCGAAGGCGGCCACCGCATGAGCACCCAAGCCCAGGCAGGCCTTTTCAGCCTCGATGACCTCACCATTGACGACGCCGGCACTCGCCCGGGGTTCCGCCTGCACCGTCTGGAGCTGCTGAACTGGGGCACGTTCAACTCCAAGGTGCGCACCTTCCGGCTGGACGGCGAGAACTCCCTGCTCACCGGTGACATTGGCTCGGGCAAGTCAACGGTGGTCGACGCCATCACTACGCTGCTCCTGCCTGCCAACCGCATTGAATACAACAAGGCGGCCGGCGCGCAAAAGAAGGAACGCACGCTGATGTCGTACGTGCGCGGCTTCCACAAGAGCGCCCGCAGCGGCATTGGCGACGCCTCCCGGCCGGTGGCGCTGCGTGGGCCCGGCAGCTATTCGGTGGTGCTGGGCGTCTTCCACAATGCCGCGCTGGACAAGACCATCACGCTGGCCATCACCCTCTGGGCCACGCAGGAGGCCGGGCAACCCACGCGTTTTTACTCCATTGCCGAAGGAGACCAGTCCATCAAGGACGCGTTCTCCGACTTTGGTGCCGACATGGCCAAGCTCAAGCGCCGGCTGCGGGCCGACGGCGTGGCGATCTTTGATGTGTTTGAGAAGTACGGGGCCGCGTTCAAACGCCACTTTGGCATCGGTTCGGCGCAGGCCATGGACCTGTTCCACCGCACCGTGTCCATGAAGCAGGTGGAGAACATCACCCACTTTGTGCGCACCAACATGCTGGAGGAGGACGATGTTGAAACGCGCATCAAGAACCTGCTGCACCACTTTGATGACTTGAAGAAGGCGCACAATGCAGTGCTGCGGGCCAGGGACCAAATCCGCATGTTGGAACCGGTGCGCGACAACGCCGCACGGCACGCCGCCCTCACCGTTGACTACAACAATGCGCACGGTCAGCGCGAACAGCTCTCGCCGTGGTTCACCAGCCGGAAACTGGAACTAAGCGTTGCGCACCTGCTGGAATTGGAACAGAACGCCGCGAAACTGGAGGAACGCCAGACAGCCTTGACGGCTGACGTGGGGCGGCTCAACCTTGAACTGGCCGACCTGCGCGACGATATCCGCAACAGCGGCGGCGGCCGGATCGCAGCGATTGAGGGCGAGCTGGCCCGGCTGTCCATTGAGTCCGACGCGCAGCGCGGGCGCTACAGCTCCTACGCGCAGGCCGCAGAGGTGTTGGGCCTGTTTGATCCCGAGGACCGGGTGGTTTTCGACGCCAACGCCGCCGCGCTGCCCGGGGTGGAAAAGCACCTGATCGAAGCCAACACGGAACTGCAGGAGAAGCGCACTGCCCTTGACCGGCAGCGCTCCGAAGCTGCAGAACAGGCCGCCGAGCACAAGGCCGAGCTCAAGAGCCTGCTGAACCGGGCCAACCTGCTGCCCGGCTGGCTGATTGCGTTGCGCGAACGGCTCTGCCAAGGTACGGGCCTGTCCGTCTCCGAACTGCCGTTTGCCGGCGAGCTGCTGAAGGTCCGCGATGCCGAGGCTGCCTGGGAGGGCGCCGCGGAACGCACCCTGCACGGCTTTGCCCTCTCCCTGCTGGTGACCGGGGAGCAATACGCCGCGGTCAGCGACTGGGTCGACGCCAACAACTTGCGGGCACGGCTGGTCTATCTCAAGGTCCCGGACACTTCCTCTCCCCGTCCGCTGGTGGCCGGCACGCTGGCCGCCAAGATGAACATCAAGCCAGGCACCCCGCTGCGCGAATTCCTGCTCGAGGAATTGGGCCGCCGCTTCGACCACCAGTGCGCCGACACGATGGCCGAATTCCGGCGCCACCCCAAGGCGCTAACCATCAACGGCCAGCTCAAAAGCGGCGGTGGCCGCCACGAGAAAGACGACCGCAAGGCACTCACCGACCGCTCCAGCTACGTGCTCGGCTGGGACAACCATGACCAGATCGCCCGGCTGCGCTCGGCCCTGGAACAAGCCGAAGGGCAGGCACGCGCGGCGGCCGACGGATTGGGTCGGATCGATGGCCAGATTGGCAGGCTGGGACGCCAGCAACAGCACATCGGCACCGTGACCGCCGTCGGAAGTTTTAACAGCCTGGATTGGCGCAGCACCGTGCGCACCATGGAAAATCTAGCTGCGGAAAAGGCCGTGCTGGAGTCATCCAGCGACATCCTGCGCGAACTCACCGAGCGGGAGTCCGCCACCCGGGAGCGGCTGGAGACGGCCGCTAAGAAGCAGTCCGATCTGGCCGAGCGCAGGGGCGCTGCCAAGAACAGCATTCAGGCCATCACCGAACAGATCGCGGATTGCCGCGAGTTCCTTGCCGAGACGCCGTTGACGTCCGACGCCGGTCTGCTGGCCCAGCTGGGCACGCTCGCCACAGCGGCGCTGGAATCGGATTCCCTGACCTACAAAAACACGGCCAAGATTGAAAGCAAGGTCCGGGACCGGCTCACGGCCAGCATCGACGCGCTTAATAAGCAGGTGCTGCGGGCCTCGGAAACCACCATCCGGTTCATGGCCGATTTCCGCAACAAGTACCCGGCCGAGACCACGGATTTGGACGCGGCGCTGGAGTCGGCTGGCGAATTCAACAAGATCCTGACACAACTGGTGGAGAATGATCTGCCCCGGTTCGCCGAACGGTTCAAGGAGTCCTTGACGCAGAATACGATTCACGAAATCGTGGCGTTCAATGCGTTCCTGGATGCCCGCAAGCAGGATATTGTCTCGCGGATTGGCGAAATCAACGAGTCGCTGGCCCGGATTGAATACAACCCCGGACGGCACATCCAGCTGGAACCGCAGCCCACCGGAGATCCAGAGGTCCGCGAATTCGGCACCGACCTGCGCGCCTGCTCGGAGGGGAGCATTGGCGCGCAGGAACAGTATTCGGAACAGAAGTTCCTGCAGGTTGAGGCACTCGTGGAACGCTTCCGCGGCCGCGAGGGCCGCACCAGCCTCGACGAGCGCTGGACCGCAAAAGTCACCGACGTGCGCAACTGGTTCACGTTCTCCGCGTCGGAGAAGTGGAGCGAAACCGGCGAGGAGCATGAACATTTCACCGACTCAGGCGGCAAGTCCGGCGGACAGAAGGAGAAACTGGCGTACACGATTCTGGCCGCCGCCCTCGCCTTCCAGTTCGGCATCGCCGCAGGCCCCGGCCAGCAGCGCTCCTTCCGTTTCGTCGTCATCGATGAGGCGTTCGGGCGTGGTTCCGATGAGTCGGCCAAGTACGGCCTGGAACTGTTCAAACGGCTGAAACTGCAGCTTCTGATCGTCACTCCCCTGCAAAAGATCCATGTCATCGAGCCATTCGTGGCCAATGTGGGTTTTGTGGCGAACGAAACCGGCGCGGATTCCCAACTGCGGAACATGAGCATTCATGAATACCGTGAAGAACGGGACAAGCGTGGCCGCTAAAACGTCCGGATGGACCACTCCGGCCAGCGTCCGCACGGCCGCGCTGCGGGCCTGGAACAGCGGCGAACTGCTGCGCGAGTCCATCTCCGCCACCGGCGTTCATCCGCGCCACCGCGCCTTAAAACATCCCAGTGCCACGCAATTGCGCTCGAACTACGCCAAGGCTGCTGCCTGGGCCTCCTCGTGGGAACCGGCACCGCGGGGCTGCACCCTGGAGTTCGTCTCTGTAGGCGCCACAACCATTGGTGCCAACACCCTGCCGGCCGCGGCCGTCTTTGCCTCGGCCGCGGATGAAATCGCGTTCCTGCACATGACCCGCGAGGCTGCTTCATTCAGGGAACTGGCCGGCCGTGTTGCCGCGATTGACCCGGCACTGGCCGCATGGGCAATGTTGCGTCCGCTGGATCTGCTCAAATACGGTGAGGCCGCCATTACCGCCGCCCGCGTCGCCGTATGGCTGGGGGCCAACCCCGTGCCCGGCATTTATTTGCGGCAGCTCTCACTGCCCGGCGTGCACACAAAATTTGTGGAGAACCACCGCCGTCTCATTGACGGAATGCTGGCCGTGCTGGCGCCCGGGCGTGCCCTCCTTGGCAAAAATTATGCCCGCCGCCACGGTTTCCTGGCCGCCCCGGACAGGGTGCGGCTGCGTTTCCTGGATCCCCCGCAGGCGCCCTCGCCCGGCATGGACGACGTGGAGGTGACGGCAGCCGGATTCGCAGCCCTGACTCTCGACGTGGACAAGGTCATCACGACTGAAAACCTGGTCAACTTCCTGGCCCTGCCGCCCGCGCCGCGTACTCTGGCCATATTTGGTGGCGGTTATGGATTCGAGGGCATCCGCGATGCCGCGTGGCTCAACGATGTGCCGGTGTTCTACTGGGGAGACTTGGACACCCACGGTTTCCGCATCCTCAGCCAGCTCCGCAGCTACCATCCGCACGTTCGCAGCATCCTGATGGACGAGGAAACGCTGCTGGCCCATCGGGATTTTTGGGTTCGCGAAGACGCACCCTCCCATGCGATTGCCGCCTCCTTGACCCGGGAGGAACTGGACGTTTACACAGCGCTGCTGGAGAACCGCCACGGGCAGGCAGTGCGACTTGAGCAGGAACTTTTGCGCTGGGACTGGGTCCTGCCGCGCCTCCCCTGACTCCGAGGCCGAAGTCGGTGAGGCCTGTGCTTAAGGCCAGTCCCGGCGTCGTCCATGGAAACTCAGCGCCGGCGTTGGGTAGGCTCATTACCGGGCCAACCACACGGCCCGTGCAACGAAATGGGGAACATGAAGAAGTTTTTTGCAGCGCTGGCCCTTGCCCTGATGACTCTGCTGGGAGTGGCTCCGGCCGCGCTGGCAGACGCGGCGACAGAGGTCATCGTCGAGGACACGGCCGGGGTGTTGTATCAGCCTGAACTGCTTGGCGGCATTGCGAAGATCAATTTTCATGAGCCAACCACGGTGGCCATTTACACCCGCAACGGCAAGTTCAGCGACAACTTGAATGAGGAAGTGCTGCGCCATGCCCGGGCCGAGCACCCGGAATGGATCAGTGCCGACGGACAGAAATGGGCTGACGGGCTGTTCATCTTTGCCCTCGATCCAACCGGCCGCCTGGTGGGCACGTACATGGGCGAGGACCGCAAGGTGTCGATGGCCAAACGGGAAAGCATTCAGGAAGCCACCAAGGATCTCTTCCGCGACGCACAATGGACGCAGGGCACCATCGCTGGAGTGAAGAAGGCCGCGCAGTTGATGAACCAGCCGTGGTACCAGTCCACCTGGTTCATCGTTGTCAGCTCCATCACCGGTGGCATTGCCTTGCTGGGTTTCGGGACACGGGCAGCTGTTCGCGCCAAGAACCGACGCAAGGCTGCTGAGGAGCTCAAACGTGGTGACGAGGCGTTTTCCAGTGTGAGCCTGGCTCTGCCAACCACGGAACTGAACGCCAAAACCATCCCCGACGCCTCCACCTACGGTGCACTCGTGCTGGAGAAATACCGTACGTTCAGCGCCAAATACCACGAGGCGGCGGAGCTCAATGAGCAATCGCACGCTTTCACCAAGAAGCACCTTTCCAAGGGCGCAAACGTCAAGACCGTCACCCGATACGCCGAGCTGTCCACGGAGCTGGATGACCTGGACGACGTCATTGGCGATACCAACACGTTGCTGAACAAGTACAGCGGTTGGGGTGCGGCATGGGACCGGCAGGTGCAGCCCCTCATGGACGATCTGGCCGAGCTGCCCTCCTTGGTCAGTGACAAATCAGCGGCAGGAATGTCCACCACACAGGCGTTGGATTCATTCGGCACCCAGCGCGGGCAGGACATTGCGCAGTTGTCCGCGGATGTTCAGGCCGGGCTCAAGACCCCCGATGCGGCCATGGATGAGCTGCGCAACATCCGCCTGGAATTGACCACGTTGCTGCAGCGCCACTCAGTTGCCATGATTGAGGGCTATGCCAAGACCAACTCGGAACGCACGTCCATGCAAAAGGCCATGGACAAGAGCCGCACCACCGAAATCCGGCGCCGCCGGCCAACCATCCTGAGCTCGGTGTTTGATACGTACACCTTCTACCCGGTGCATTCCTTCAGCCTCGGCTACATCAGCGGCCGATCGTCGGTGGACTCGGCCCGCAGCAGTGCCAGCTCAAGTGGCAGCAGCAGCGGCTACGGCTCCAGTGGCGGCAGCTTCTCCGGTTCCGGCAGCTCCTCCAGCTTCTAATTCCACTTTGCAGTTGTTGGACGGGAAAGCGCCTTCGGAGGCTGTTTTCGTCCAATAACTGCAAAGTCGAATTCATTGGTCGGGGAAGAGCAGTCAGGAGGAGGAGCAGTCAGGAGGGTCAAGCTTCGAGGTTTCGGAGCGCTGCCGGGTTGACCGGGTGCGGCGGGAACTGCCCAAGAGCCATGGCAATCGCGTTCTTCGCCGCCAACACAGCCATCTTCGCGCGGACGGGTGCGGTGGCGCTGCCAACATGCGGCAGCAGCACGGTGTTGGGCAACTCGGCCAGACCCGGTGCCAGCGCAGGCTCCTCTTCGTAGACGTCCAGCCCTGCGCCGGCAATCACGCCGTCGCGCAACGCCGTGACCAGCGCGGCCTCATCCACCACCGGTCCGCGGGCGGTGTTGACCAGGAATGCGGACTCTTTCATGGCGGCCAGCACGGAGACGTCAACCAGGTGACGGGTGTCCGCAGTCAACGGAACGTGGAGGGAGAGGAAGTCGGCACGCTCCACAACGTCCGCCCATGGCAGCTGGTGCACCTTGCCGGCGAATTCACCCAGCTCGTCATCCGAGACCAGCCGCTCGGCCGGCGGTCGGGGCGAAAAGACAACCTCCATGCCGAAGGCCAGCGCCCGACGGGCCGTGGCACGGGCAATCCGTCCAAAGCCGGCAAGCCCCAGCACCTGTCCCGAAACGTCCGCGCCCACCATCAAATCCGGCGTCCAGCCGGCGAATCCGCCGGAGCGCACCAAGGTGTCCGCTTCCACCACCCTGCGCGTCGTACCAAGAATGAGCAGCATGGCAATATCTGCCGTGGCGTCCGTCAGCACACCCGGGGTGTTGCCCACCAGGATCCCGCGCGCAGTGGCCGCGGCAACGTCAATGTTGTTGAACCCCACCGCATAGTTGGCAACACCACGCAGCTTTGCGGCGGCCAGCAGCCCGGCATCCACCTGGTCCCCCAGCCGGGAGAGCAGCACGTCGTAATCGCCGCTGGCGCACAGCGTCTTCAGCTCCGCTGCGGAGGGGACGGCCGGAAGCAAGGTGACCTCACCGGCGTCGTACAGCAAATCCAGACCGGCAGCCGGGATGCGTTCGGTGACCAGGAAACGAGGGGCCATGTTGGGTTACTCCTTGAGGTCGACGGCGTATTCCGCGGGGGAAGGCGTGGGAGGGTGCTCGGCTGAATCTTCAATGTAGCGCTTGGCGTTGATCATGACAGCCCCAACCATCATGACCAGCAGGCAGACACCGACCATCGCGAACGACGCCGTCCAAGTGCCGGTGGCGTCGTGAATGGTGCCAAATAACAGCGGGGCAACACCTGCACCGGCATATCCCAGGCCCTGACTGAAACCGGAGAGCACCGAGGAGCCATGGGTGGTGCGCGAACGCAGGTTCACCATGAGCAGGGCCGTGGCAAAGGTGCCCTGGCCCAGCCCGGAGAACGTCACCCAGAGCCAGGTCCCGTCGGACGGGGAAAGATACAGGCCAAGGTGTCCGGCGGCCCAGCACAGGGCGAAGACGGAAATGGCAATGATTGGCTGCCTCATGCGCGGCACCCACAGGGGCACCAACAGGCTGACGGGCAGACCGAGGATGGCGAAGTAGGCCAGCGCGGAGCCGGCGGTGGCCGCATCCAGCCCCTGGCCGGCAAGATAGGGCGGCAGCCACGTAAAATACACGTACGTTTGGGCTGAGTTGCCGGCCAGGAAGATCGCCAACCCCCACGCCACGGGGGAACGCCACGGACGCAGCCGCGGCACGTGCTCCCCGACGCCGGCAACGTTTTGGTGCCCCGGACGCCCGGGCGAGGTCCCGGCGTCGGGCTTCCGATCCCGTAGGAACTGGGTGATCCAGGGCAGAAGCACCAAAAAACTCACCGAGGCCCACATGCCGATGGATACGCGCCAGCTGCTCGCCCCGGACACCGGAACCGCCAGCTGGGGGCTGATCGCGGTGCCCACGGCCAGCAGCGTCACGTAACCGGCCGTCACAATGCCCACGCGGTCGGGGAAATACTTTTTGACCAGCGGCGGCAGCACCACGGGGCCGAGTCCAGAGCCGGCCATGACCCCCGCCGTCAGCCCCAAGCAGGGCCAGACCGAGTCGGTGCCGGCGCGTCCCCGCTGCCCGGCCACGGCAAGCACGACGGCGGCGACCAGCGCCTTTTCGAGCCCGAAACGGCGGACCAGGACTGGGGTCAACAGGCCGAAAATGGCAAACATGAGCGGCGGCAGCATCGCGAGCAGGCCGGTGGAACCGGCGTCGAACCCCAGCTCCCCGGTCAATTCGCCCAGCAGGGGCGGCACCACGGAGACCGCTGTTCGCAGGCTCAGTGCCATGACCATGATGCCCAGCAGGGCGCCGATCCGACCGGTCCACGGGCGTTTGTCTAAAAAGTTGCTCACCGGCTAACCCTAACCAATGCCGGAACACCGAAAGAACCAGACTCGTCAGCAATTTTCTGCATGATCATGCAGAAAATGTGTTCTCGGGCCTAGGATGGAGCTGAGCGTGCAGTGGCGCACTGCATCCCCGGGAAAGGCCGTACACGATGAACGTTGTTGAACTAGGCGCCGCCTTGCGGGCACGGCGCCGGGCCCTGAACCTGACCCAGAATGAAACCGCAGACCTGGCGGACATCTCCACCCGGGTCCTGAGCGACTTGGAAAACGGCCGGGAAACCGTGCGCCTGGACATCCTGACAGCGGTGGTTGGAGCCCTTGGTATGAGCCTGAGCCTGCAGGTGGCGCGGCCGTGACACCACTCGATACGGCCAAGAATGTTACGCATGCCGTCGTCTACAAGCGGGGGTTGGCTGCCGCAACCCTGACCCGCCATCCCAGCATGGGCGTCGTCTTTTCCTACCTTCCGGGCTACCTGAATGACGGCGGTATCGCAATCGCTTCGACCCTCCCGGCCCTGGACGTTCCCGTTCATCTGGGGCACGGCAACGTCCCGGCCTTCTTCGCCGGACTGCTGCCCGAAGGCGAGCGTCTGGCAAAGCTGCGCTGGGCAGTCAAAACCACCATCACGGATGAGTTTTCCCTACTGGTCGCTGCCGGCGAGAGCCCAGTGGGCGACGTTCAGATTGTCCCCGAGGGCCACCAGCCGCAGAGCATGCCGCCGCTGCTGACGGTCACCAAGACCATGGCCGACGTCAGCTTTGCCAACTTTGCTGCCGGCCCCGGTCCTGTTGACCGCTCTGCTCTGGCCGGCCTGCAGGACAAGGTCACCGCCTCCTACCGCCATGACAAAGACCCCTCGCGCGCCTATATTCTCAAGTTCAACGACGGCACCCACGCCCGTCAGGTCGAGACCGAGTTCCTGCTGTTGAATAAGGCCCGCGGCTTGGGCATCGCCGTCGCCGATGCCCGTCTGGTGTACGACGGCGTTGGCCAGGCCGCGCTGCTTGTCTCCCGTTTTGACCGGTCCCCGGCAGGGCCCTTGGCTGTTGAGGATTGTGCGCAGCTGATGGGTCTGGTGCCGGCCCGCAAATACTCCGTCCCCAGTGAGGCTGTTGCCGCCGCCGCCATCAACATGTGCTCAGCGCATGCCCTGGCTGCCCGAAACATCTTCCTGCAGTTCCTGTTCGCCTGGCTCACGGGCAACGGCAATCTGCACGCCAAGAACATTTCTGTGGTGCAGCAGCCCAATGGCGAATGGCTGGTGGCCCCCGCCTACGACCTTCAATGCACCCTGGCTGCTGAAATTGAACAAGGCTTCGCAGCGGGTGTTCCCGGCGGCATCCTGACCGAGTTGACCGACGGCGACCCCTCCCGCGACCCCGGCATGGCACTGCCGGTGGGCGGCAGCGCCGGAAGCCGGACCGGTCTGGAGCGCAGGGACTGGCTCCGTTTTGGCCGGGCCCTGCACATCCCCGAACGGCTCGTGGCCAAGTGCATTGACAAGGCGCTGGCAGCGTCTGTCCTGACCCCGGCGGAACTGCCGTTTGACCGGGAAGTCAGTGCCGCCGTCGTCCGGGTTTTGGGAATTCGCCGGGCGGCCCTGGAACGGTAGGGATGGACCGAATACTTTTAGTGACGAAATGCCGCTAAAATGTCCCTATGCCACGAATAGCCGCCCCCACGAACGCGGCACAGCGCGCGCAAACGCAACGCAAGATCCTCGACGCGTTCGGTGAACTTCTGTTTACGCATGGTCTGCCCGGCCTGACCATGACCGATGTTGCCAGGACCGCCGGCGTGGGAAGAACCGCCGTCTACAATTACTTCGCCGATCTGGAACAGCTCCTGGTGGCTTACGCGCTGGATGAAACCGGGAAGTTCGTCAGCGAGCTCAAGACGCAGCTGGAAGGTCTGGAAAACCCGGTCGACCGCTTGGCCGTGTACGTGCATGCGCAGCTTTCCGATCTCACCCGCCGTCACCTGCCACCGGGGCCGGCCATGCGTTCTGTGCTCTCCAATGAGTCTTTTGAAAAGCTGGGCGTCCACGTTGGCGAATTGAACAGCATCCTTGTGGACATCCTGCAGGCTGGCATGAAACAGGGCTATCTGCCCGAGGCCGATGCCGAGGGACTTGTGCAGCTTATCCACGGCTCACTCACGGCGAGTGCGTCCCGGCGCAGCTCCACCAGCCCGCGCGAGGACCAAATTGCGGCGGCCGTTCGCTTCATTCAGGCTGGCGTCGGCGCATCCTTTGACGCTGAGGGACGGCCGATCACGCTGGACTGACGGCTTCGCGGGGCGGGCTCGCGGGCTTCGGCGCCTGACGCTGCGGCTCCCAGCCGACCGCTTCGCTACCGCGTGGGCGGGATGACGCTACGGCACTGCCGGCGGTGAGTGGACCGTCGCGGGAGCACTCGCGGGCGCACTCGGCTTCGGGCTGAGCCGCGGGCAGGACAGCACACCCGGAGTGTGGTCCACTTTGTGCTCGGCCACGAAGCCGTTGAAGGTGCCGGTCAAGATCAAGTCCACGCTGCCGTCTTTCCGATCGTCCTGCACATACTCGGTGCTGGAAACGTTCTTCTGCAGGTTGAACGCTCCCGCCAACCCGCTAGGGCCGGAGACCACGATGGCCGGTGCAGAATACTCGGTGCGGGCGTTGGCAATCGTGGCCACCGCGTAGCCGCGCTTCATCAGCTCTCCCGCAACCTGCCCCGCCCTGCCCTCCACGCTGCCGGCGTTGAAGACATTCACTCTGACGTTCTTGTTCTCGGGGTAGTCCAGTGTCTGCGCCGGGCAGCCGACGGGGGTGGGGACCGGTTTCCCGGCCCCTATTTTTAGTTCAAGTTCGCCGCGCTGGATCATGCCTGCCAACACCAGTCCGGCGGCCACCAATGCCAGCAGCAGCACCAAAACCACGCCATGAGTGATGCGGCGGCGCACGGTGGTGCTGGGCAGCTCAGGGGTTTCGGACTCTGGGAACGCCTCGGCCAGACCTTGGCTGTTTACAATGTTGTGTCCGCGCCACGAGGTGCCGTCCCTGCGCTTCTTGCGTTCCTGCCGCACATCATAGGCGGCATCCTTGGCCTGTCGGCGTGCTTCCCGCTCCGCTTTCCTGCGCTGTCCAGCGGTGAGCAGCACATCCTCTGCCGGATCCTTCGGAGGCTCCCCCTCAGGTGGCCTAGTCATCGATCACCAAGACTCGGGCATGCATAACGGTGCGCTGGTGCAGGGCGGTCCGAACGGCGCGGTGCAGGCCGTCTTCCAGGTAAAGCGTGTCGTGCCACTTCACGACGTGTGGAAACAAGTCGCCAAAGAAAGTGGAGTCCTCTGCCAGAAGCGCCTCAAGATCCAGCTGCGCTTTGGTGGTGACCAGATCCACCAGCCTGACTTGGCGCGGGGCAACCCCGGCCCAGTCCTTCGGCGTAACGTATCCATGGTCCGGATATGGGCGATTGTCGCCAACAGCTTTGAAGATCACCCCTTCAGACTAGATTCTGCGCGCCGCTAAGGGAACTCCAACACCCCCAGCCCCGAGTGTGTTGCAAAAAGGTTATGCGAAGTGACTCTCCCACCCCGGTGCTGAGAACATGGTGTCATGACTCTTGCCCAGCCCCCTTTGGCCCTGCTTCTTGACGTTGACGGCCCCCTGGCCAGTCCCGTGACCCGCCGTGTGCCCGATTCCATCATCACCAACCTGATCGCGCTCGTTGGCCGCGGCATCCCGGTGGTCTTCAATACCGGCCGCTCCGACGCGTTCATCACGGAGCAGCTCATGACCCCCATGCTGGCTGCGGGTCTGCCCACGGGTTCCGTGGTCCACGCGATTTGCGAAAAGGGGGCCGTCTGGTTCAGCTTCACTGCAGATGGCCCCGGTCCCATCCACGTCGATCAGTCCCTGGCCATGCCCGCAGTCTTCGGCGACGCCATCCGGGACCTCGTCACCGCGACCTACGCCGATCACATGTTCTTCGACGAAACCAAGCGCGCCATGGTCTCCGTGGAGCAGCACGTTGAGGTCGCCAGTGCCAGCTATCTGGAAGAACAGTCCAAGTTCGACGCCGATGCGCTGGCTTTGCTGGCCAGCCACGACCTTGGCGCGGCTCGCCTTGAGCGCCGCTTCCCGGCCTCTGCAGGAACGATTGACTACCGGGTGGATCCGTCCATCATTTCCACCGATATTGAGTCCATCCGCTTGGGCAAGGATTTGGGCGCCAGCCGTGCGGTTGAACTGCTGGCGGCGCAGGGCATTGTCCCGCAGGCGTGGCGGACCGTGGGCGACTCCCGCACCGATTACGCGATGGCTGACTGGCTGCACCATCAGGATCACAGCGTGGCGCACGTGGACGTGCGACCGGCGGAGGGCGTGCCGGAGAAGCCGTACCCGGTGCGAACAGCCGCCGACCTCAGCCTGGACGACGATGTTGTGAACGACTTTGCCGGTGGGGCGTTCCTGCAATTCTGGCTGGACAATCTGAACGTTTAGGCGCCTATTTTCTACGCGCCCAAGCGGCTGTGGCGAAACCAGCCTGACTGCCCGGTCAGACTGCAGTGGTGGAGAATCAGGCCAGGAATTAGCTCAGGGCCGCTTCCACGGCGCTGATCACCTCAGCTGAGTCGGGCGTAACTGCTGATGCGAAGCGGGCCTGCACAACGCCGTCGTGCGTGATGAGGAATTTCTCAAAGTTCCACTTGATCGGTTCGGTGCCATCGGCGGTCAGCGTCGCGTAGAGGGGATGGGCGCCGTCGCCGTTGACCTCGGCCTTGGCGGCGAGCGGGAACGTCACACCGAAATTTTTGCTGCAGAATTCAACAATTTCCTCGGCTGTGCCGGGTTCCTGCTCGCCAAACTGGTTGCAGGGCACCCCCACAACGGTCAATCCCTGACCGCGGTATTTTTCGTGGAGCGCTTCGAGGCCCTCATATTGCGAAGTGAAGCCGCACTTGGATGCGACATTGACCAGCAGGACGGCTTTGTCAGCCAATTCCGCGAGCGTCGTTGAGGTGCCGTCGTTCAGGTCCAGGGGAAGTGTGTTTAAAGTTTGTGTAGTCACAACCCGAGCTTAGCCTTGCCCGGCCACGGAAACGACGTCAACAAAAAGCACCCCCATCCTCGATTTTCTCAAGGATGAGGGTGCTGCTGGCGGAGGATGGGGGATTTGAACCCCCGAGGGCGTTAACCCAACACGCGTTCCAGGCGTGCGCCATAGGCCGCTAGGCGAATCCTCCAGCTTGCTGTGCAAAACACGGCAGGTTCAAGAGTACCTGACGATGTGCCCAAGTCACGAATCGAGCACTGCACTAGTGATGCACGCCATACGTCCGCCCGATTTTCCGGGCCAGGCATTGATAAGCGCAGCGGCCACGGGGCTGCTCGATTCCGGGAACCATGCGCGCTGCACACTGCGCAGAATCAAAGCCGCACAATTCAAGGAAATATTTCCCGCATGCGTAAAAATGAATTGTGTTTGGTGATTGAGATTGCTGCGGTTAATGCGTCAGCACATGAAATAAGGGTGGCACGGCCCCGTTCAAGCCCTACCACCCTTATCTCCCCCCTGCAGTCGACGCCAAAGCGGACCGCCTACGGGAAAGTGGCCACCAATGCGGCCAAATGTCGCAGAACTGCAGTGCTCCCGCCGCGTCTGCAACACGGGTGCAACTTTACAACATTTCATATTTGAAATGCCCTGCACTTGTCATTCAAGTCACAATTGAGCCAAAAGGACAGGGTCATTGTCCAAATGTCTGTACGGTCCCAAGACAATATTTAATGCCCGGTAACGCGCATCTCGAGTGCTGCCGTCACGAACCCGGCCAACGCAAATGCAATGGCAAAAGCCCACAGCAGAACTTGCTGCCCAGCGTGCCGGTGCGTGCGTTGGGAGGAGTCGGTGGAAAAGGCTTCCATGCGAACCAGTCCAACTACGGCGCAGCCAAATGCCACTACCCAAAAAAACCATTTGAAGATGTCATAGTCCGGCATGATCCTCACCCCTTGCGCGCCCCACGCCGCTAAGAGGCGCGGCGGCCCAAGGCTGCATGTTTCTCAAACAATATGGTGCCTCTGTGGTGAACGTATCACCGCCGCCACAAAATTGAAACAGATTATCAGCACCGGCGGCACGAGCCAGCGCGCGGCAAAGCGGCGCGAACCAGCGCACTTTCGGGGCAGGGGCTGCCGGATTCGCCCACACCGCCACTGTCAGGTAAGCTGTTTTTCGGCCCCTCATGTGGCGTCACCCTGTGAACTCCCCCAGGACCGGAAGGTAGCAAGGGTAAGCGGGCTCTGGCGGGTGCATGAGGGGTCTTTACTTATCCCC
>JBBPZC010000058.1:0-6920 GCA_038199275.1 Actinomycetales bacterium | reverse complement strand
TGCCGGTGACCACGGAGCGGTGAACCATGTCGCGGTAGCCGAGGATGTCGGTTTCCTTGTGGTGCATCCAGTCCTTGAACAGCTGCGAAACGGCGTCCAGATCGAACGGCGGGTAGTCCGTGGCGGCAATAAGCTCGCGCAGGTAGTCCGACTGGAAGTCCGCCTCGGCATTGTGGTCCGGCAGGGCCGCCTGGCGCTCGAGCCACAACTGGATGTCGGCCTCGCGCTCGGGCCGTGAAGGCAGCTCGATCGCACCGGTCATGATGTCGCGGACAAACCAGGCCTGCGCATCAAACATGTTGAACGTGTAGTACTGGTCCTGCGCGCCAAGGTAGAACAGGTTGGTGTTTGCCTGCCACACCACGCCCTTGTACAGGTTGCCCGGGTAGAGCACATTGCGCGATTTCAGGCTCAATTCGCTGGGCAGAAACGGGTACTTGTGCTGGTATCCGGTGCATAGCACGACGGCGTCAAACTCACCTTGGGTGCCATCGGAGAAGTGGGCGGTGCTGCCTTCGAAATGGGTGACCAGCGGGCGCTCCGCCGTGTTTTCGGGCCAGTCGAATCCCATGGGTGCGGTCCGGTAGCTGAAGGTGATGGACGCCGCGCCCATCTTGTGCGCCTGCATGCCAATGTCCTCAGCGGAGTAACTGGCACCGATCATCAGCAGGTTTTTGCCTGCAAAGCGCTCTGCGCCGCGGAAGTCGTGGGCGTGCAGGACCTCTCCCGGGAAGCTGTTGATGCCCTCGAACTCGGGCACTGCGGGGGTGGAGAAGTGACCGGTGGAGACAACCAACTTGTCGAAGACGTGGTCGGTGGTGACGCCGGTGGCCAGATCCTCCACCGTCAGCGTGAATTCCTCGGTGTCCTCGTTGTAACTGGTGTGGCGTGCCACGGTGTTGAACTGGACGTACTTGCGGACATCGGACTTCTCGGCACGGCCCTTGATGTAGTCAAAGAGAACTTCTCGCGGCGGGAAGGAGGAGATGGCGCGGCCAAAATGCTCGTCGAAGGAGTAATCGGTGAATTCCAGGCATTCCTTGGGGCCGTTGGACCACAGATGGCGGTACATGCTGGAGTGGACTGGTTCGCCGTTCTCGTCCAGTCCGGTACGCCAACTGCTGTTCCACTGACCACCCCAGCTGCTCTGCTTTTCAAAGCACATGATCTCGGGGATGTCCGCGCCGTTCTGGCGTGCTGACTCAAAGGCGCGCAACTGCGCCATGCCGCTGGGACCTGCACCAATGATTCCGACTCGCAATGTCATGCTTTTCTCCTCATCATTTGGATCATGTTGTCTTCGTGTAACCAGACGCTTCGAATCCACAGCCCGGCCATAAATTGGGGCAGGCCGTAATTGGCGCCTCCATGGCGGAGCTTCAAGGCGCAATGCGCGCGGGCGGCAGACGTGCTGCGGCAAAAACCAGGCGGATGGCCGCCTGCGGTTCTGTACGGATCGTGCGCGCGCGATTCACGCGGGGCAATGTCCGGAACCTGTGCGAGGTGCAAATGGTGCACCGAGATTCGATAAGCGGCCCTGCCGCAGATCCAAAAAGTGCAGCAAGGCTACTAGCCATTGCAACATTTTAGAGATCATAAGTCAAAACGCCAGAATTGATAAATATTTCTAATGTTTTGCCCTTATCGGTATAAATAAAAAGGCGCAGGCTCCGTAGAATCAGGAGATTCTGCGGACCCTGCGGCGTTATTTGTCCCGCGTTTCATGGCCGCTGTTAGAGCTCCTGCAGCTGACCGTTCTCGATGGCCCACCTGGTGTCCAGGCGCACGTTTTCCAGCAGCCGGCGGTCGTGGGTGACCAGCAGCAGCGTGCCTTCATAGCTCTCCAATGCTTCCTCCAGCTGCTCAATCGCGGGCAGATCGAGGTGGTTGGTGGGCTCATCCAACACCAGCACATTCACGCCCCGGGCCTGCAGCAGCGCCAGCGAGGCACGGGTGCGTTCGCCGGGGGAGAGCGCACCCACTGGGCTGGTCACCTGGTCCGCCTTCAGTCCGAACTTGGCCAGCAGCGTACGCACTTCGCCCTGGTTCATCTCCGGCACCAGCGCTTCAAACCCTTCGCCCAGCGGAGCGTCCTCCGGGAACTGGCTGCGCGCCTGGTCCACCTCGCCGACCGCCACATTCGCACCGAGGGAGGCAACGCCGTCGTCCGCGGAAATGCGGCCCAGCAGCAGCTTCAGGAGGGTGGATTTTCCGGCGCCGTTGGGTCCGGTGATGCCGATGCGCTCCCCGGCGTTGACCTGCGCGGAGACCGGCCCGAGCGTGAAGCCGCCTTGGCGGACCACGGCCGCATTCAGGGTGGAGACCACGGTGCTCGAGCGCGGCGCGGTGCCAATGCTGAACTGGAGTGCCCACTCCTTGCGCGGTTCCTCGACCTCGTCCAGCCGGGCAATGCGCGACTCCATCTGGCGTACTTTTTGCGCCTGTTTTTCGCTCGATTCGCTGGCCGCCTTGCGCCTGAGCTTGTCATTGTCGGGGCTTTTCTTCATGGCGTTGCGCACGCCCTGCGAGCTCCATTCGCGCTGCACACGGGTACGCCCCACGAGGTCCGCCTTCTTCTCGGCGAACTCGTCGTAGGCCTCGCGCGCGTGCCGCTTGGCGATGGCGCGCTCCTCGAGAAAGGAGTCGTAGCCGCCGTCGTACACGGCCACCTTGTTCTGCGCCAGATCCAGCTCCACCACGGAGGTGATGGTGCGGGCCAGGAACTCGCGGTCGTGCGAAACCAGCACCACCCCGCCGCGCAGACCCTGCACGAATTCCTCCAGCCGGGCCAGCCCCGCCAGGTCCAGATCGTTGGTGGGTTCATCCAGAAGTACGACGTCGAATCGGCTCAGCAGGAGCGCGGCCAACGCAACCCGGGCGGCCTGCCCGCCGGACAGGCCGGTCATGGGCGCGTCGGGGCTCAGCTCCAGGCCGAGCTCGGCCAGGGTTGCCGGGATGCGCTCGTCCAGATCTGCAGCGCCGCACGCAAGCCAGTGGTCCAGGGCTGTGGCATAGCGGTCGTCGTCGGCCGAATTGCCGGAGCCGAGTGCTTCCGCGGAGGATTCCATGTCGTTGGTGGCCTGGGTGCAACCCGTGCGCCGGCCAATGTAGGCGGCGATGGTTTCACCCTCGATCCGCTCGTGTTCCTGGGGCAGCCAGCCCACGAAGGCGTCCCGCGGAGCGGTGCTGACCGTGCCGCCCTGCGGGGTGGTTGCGCCGGCCAGAAGGCTCAAGAGCGTTGACTTTCCGGCACCATTGGCTCCGACAACGCCGATCACATCTCCCGGTGCGACCGTGAAGGAGAGGTTGCTGAACAGGGTGCGGTGTGCGTGGCCTCCGGAAAGGTCCTTCGCGACAAGGGTTGTGCTCATTCCTCCATCTTAAGTGGCTTCAGGGCGCGGGACGGACGGCCGTGGCGTGGGTCTCATCCCGCGCTACTCCGCGGGGAATCGGTACTTTTGCCAGCGGCAGGGAAGCTGACCGTCAGGAGCGCCGCCGTCGTGGGTTGAATATTGCCGCATGTGACGAACCGATTGCTGTGGACGACTGGGGCAGGGCAGTGTAGGGAACAGAATCAAGAGTCCCAGTCTTCAGGCCCTGGCCGGCTGGGCGGCAACCCTCGTCACCGTAGTGGGGTGCCCCAGGTGAGGATTCGACGCTGCCGGCAGCTGCCGCAGGCGTAAGTATGGCGCGGTGCATGGCACTCGCGTTCCTTCAGAAGGAGACAAACATGAGCGAAACCACTGTTCTCATTGGCGACGCCGCCCAGCGTTCGGCCCGCCTCGGCGATGCCGGCGCAGCCTGGGCCCAGCGCATTGGAGCCAAGGCCGAGAATGCCAAACTCACGTACAAAGTGGCGGGCGTGGGCGTCGGCGCGGTCGCCACACGCATCAGTTCCGGCAAACACCAGTTCATCGTGGATGAACCGTCAGCACTGGCCGGCGACGATGTGGCTGCCAGCCCTGTCGAGTACGCGCTCGCGGCGGTCATCTCCTGCCAGGTGGTTGTGTACCGGTTGTACGCCGAGCAGCTCGGCATCCAGGTGGATGACATCACGATCGACGCCGAGGGGGACCTGGACGTGCGGGGCCTGTTCGGGATTGACGAGTCCATTCGGCCCGGCTTCAGCGACATCCGCCTGGCCGTGAGCATCAGCGGGCCCGAATCACAGGAACGTTATGACGAACTGGCCCGCACGGTGGAGGCACGTTGCCCCGTCCAGGACCTGTTCAGCAACCCGACGCCGTTGAGCACCGTCGTCACGAAGGTCTAATCCCGGGCAGCTGTGAATTCTGTGTGGCAGCTATCGGACTGGAACTTGGTTTCCTGCTGGATTTCGCCCAATAGCTGCCACAGGGAACTTTTAGGAAGCCGGCGTGAGCTTCAGTTCTTCACCGGCCGCGTGGGCCAGCAGTTCCGCTTGTAGCCCGGGGGCATCATAGGACCCTGTGAAGATGGGGGTGCCCGGTTCGAGCGCCGCGCCATGGGTGAGCGGACCGGCGTCGACCGCGTCAAAGCCCAGGTTTTCCACGAAGCCAAGCGCCAGGGCCCGGGTCTCGTCATTGTCCGAGGCGACGGCCAGCGCGCGGCGGTCCGGCGCACCGGCTTCGCGGGCGTCCAGCTCCAGCTCGTGGTAACCAATGTGGTTCAGCGACTTGGCCAGCAGGGCGCCCGGAATGTGCGCGTGCACCATTTCCGAGCTCGACGGCGCGTCCTCCAGTTCGGCCATGTCGCCATTGGTGTCGCGCCAGTAATTCATGGTGTCGAGCACGTGCCTGCCTGCGAGTCCGGCCGGATCCAGGGTACGGAACTTGTGCAGCGGAACGGACAGGACCACCAAGTCCGCTTGGGCCATGGCTTCGGCTGCGCTCACTGCGATGGCGCCGGGCGCCATAACGGAGACGATCAGCGAAATCTCCCTTGGGTCCCCGGAGGCGGCGATCAACACGCGGTATCCGGCCTTCAGTGCCTGCCGGGCAACGCCGGTGCCGACCTTGCCCGCGCCGAGGATGCCAATGGTTGTGGTGGCCGGGTCATGGCTGGAAACGTTCGGGGTGTTCATGCGGGGACCTTCTGTTCGTTGCGGAGTTCGGCGTCGATGAGGGGTTTGACTTCGGTGCCGAGAAGTTCGATGGATTTGAGGACGTCCTTTTGCGGCACGGACGCCAGGTCCATTTGCAGGATGTGGCGGTCGTGGCCCATGTGCTCGCGGGTGCGCAGGATTTTCTCCGCGACTTGTTCCGGTGTGCCGGCGTAAATCCCGCCGTTGGGCGCAATCGCCATGTTGTAGCTGATGCGGTTGGGTTGGGGGAATCCGCGCTCGCGGGCGAGCCCGTCCATGAGGTGGCGCCAGTACGGGTAGAACGTCTCCGCCGCGCCGTTCTTACTGACAAGTCCGACGGCGCTGACACCCACCTTGAGTGCCTCGGCGTCGTGCCCGGCTTGTGCAGCCTCGGCCCGGAATAGCTGTGCATGGCGGGCGAAGCTGTTGACGGGTCCGCCCAGTAGTGCATAGATGACGTTGGTGCGGAGGCGGGCGGCCCGGGTTGAGGAGGCCGGTGTGCCGCCGGTGGCGATCCAAATGTCCAGGTTGTTGTCCACGGGGCGGGGGTAAATGGTGGCGTCGTCCAGCGCGGGGCGGAACTTGCCACTCCACGTGATGGATTCTTCCTTGCGTCCAGCCTCGTTCAGGGCCAGCAGGAGTTCGATTTTTTCCTCGTAGAGCGCGTCGTAGTCGTTGAGGTCGGCGCCGAACAGGGGGTATGACTCGATGAAGGAGCCTCGTCCGGCCGTCAGTTCCGCTCGGCCGCCGGAGAGGAGGTCCAGAGTGGCGAACTGCTGGTAGACGCGGACCGGATCCTCGGTGCTCAAGACGGTGACGGCGGAGCCGACCTTGATGTTCCTTGTTTGGGCGGCTGCCGCTGAGAGAACAGGGACGATCGAGGAGACGGCGAAATCTGCGCGGTGGTGCTCGCCGATGCCGTAATAATCCAGGCCTACTTCGTCGGCCAGGCGGGCGCGCTCAAGGAGGTCAGCCATGCGCTGTTGGCTGCAGACCCTGGAGCCCGTGACGGGATCCGGGTGGATGTCGCCGAAGCTGTAAACGCCTAGTTCCACGAAACACTCCTCGATATGTGTTGCTTTACAGATCATCTTACTCAAATATGATCTGTTGTAAAGCATAAATGTCCGTTATGATGGGTGTCATGAGCAACAGCACCGTCACAGAACCGTCAGCGACCGACTCCCGAGAGGACTTCGGTTGGACACTGGGCGTGCTCGTGCGCAACTTCCAGAATGCATCGGCAGCGGCCATGGGTGATTTCCCGCATGGGCCGCGCGGTTACCAAGTACTTGTTGCTGTGGTCAGTGGGGAACAGCCCAATCAGTTGGCTCTGGCCCAGCACTTGGGTATTGACCGGACCGTCATGACCTACTTGGTGGACGACCTGGTTAAAGCCGGGCTCGTGGAGCGGCAGTTGAATCCAGCGGATCGTCGCGCCCGCATCGTGGTTGCGACGGGCAGTGGTCAGGCTACTCTCGATGAACTGCGTCAGCGGGTCATTGAGACTGAAAATGTTGTGTTGGGCGCTCTCGCGGCAGAGGAGCAGGAGGTCTTTCGTGCGCTGCTGCGCCGTGTGGCCTGCGACGCGCCCGATGCCGGCGATCACGAACTTGGCGCCTGCGAAGCCGTCGAGCAAATGCTGGGTACGGGCAAGTAGCGCGCTCCGCTCTTCCAGCCTTGGTTCTGCCTGGACTCGGGATTCCAGCCTACTCAGGGAGCCCAATTGGCTCTGTTCACAACTAGCGCTGGCTCCCAAAGTCGGCAGCGTCCCTGATTAGCTCTGGACACCCAACGCGAGCCAGTTGTCCCGGGTGGCCAGTGCCGTGCCGTCCGCATCTCCTTCAGTGGCCAGCTT
>JBBPZC010000057.1:0-3389 GCA_038199275.1 Actinomycetales bacterium | reverse complement strand
GGGTGGGGAGGGAACTGTTGCTGTCTTTCGGAACCATGGATCAAATGTATGGTACGGATCACATGATGTCAACAGAGTTTACATAAGTACTGTTGTCGTTAGTGGACGCGGGTCCGACAGGGGCCCGCCCGCCCCAGGGATGGACCGCCTCAGGGCCGGACCGCCTCAGTGGAGTGGCTGGACTTGGAAGGCTTGGGGACTGAGCTTAGACGACGGCGGAGAGTCCCCATTGGCTTAGGGCCATCCGGGCGGCCCCGTCACTGCCGGCAGTTGGTGCGAATTCCGCTGTTTCCAGGGCCGTGACGCGGGGTGCCAGCTCGAGATTCTGCGCCGCCAAGGCACGCCGGACGGGAGCCAGGAGGGGTTCGCCAAATTGTGAGAGTTCCCCGGCAATGACAACCCGTGAAGGGTCAATGAGCACGCAGGCGGCCACGAGGGCGCGGGAGAGCATTTCCCCCGCCCAGGCAACGACGTTCAGTGCGATGCCGTCACCGTCGGTCGCCGCTTCGGCCATTGCGGCGATGCTGGGGAACTGCTGGCCGCGACGGGCCGATTCCATCAGGACATTGGCTTCATTGATAAAACTTTCCAGGCAGCCGTGCCGCCCGCACCAGCACGCCGGGCCGGTGAAGTCCACGCTGATATGGCCCAGTTCCCCGGCAATGCCGTTGCCGCCGCGCAGCAGTGTGCCACCTGAAATGATGGCGGAGCTGATGCCGGCCGAGAGCACCACGTACAGCAGGTCCTCCTCCGCCTTGCTGTAGGACATGGCGGCCAGCCGGATGTTGTTGTCCCACATCAGTGGCACCGGCAGCAACTCCCTTATGGGGTCCAGCGAGGCGCCTTGTGGATCTTCCTGCCGCACCAACCCGTCCCGCAGTGATGCTGGATTTGCGTGCCGGCTGGCGATGCCAATTCCCACGCCGATGATCGATCCGGGCACGATGCGCCCGTCGTCAATGAGTTGGCCGAGCATCTCCGCGGCGAGCTGCACCTTCGGTGCCAGCTTCAGCGAGCTGGAAACATCCCGGTGCTGATGCGTGATCGCCGCGCCGTCAAAACCCGTGACGGAGATGCTGATGCGTCTGCGGCCCAGCTCGATTCCCACCGATGCCCCGGCTGCCGGATTCAGTGACAGTGTCTTGGTGGGCCGGCCATTGCGTCCGACGGCGGACAGTGGCTGGTCTGCTTCGACCAGCACGCCCCTCTGCCGCAAGTCCCCGACGATCGCGGACAGCGTGGTGCGGGAGAGGTTTGTATCCTCCTCCAGCTGACGGCGGGTGCGTCGGCCATGGCTTACGAGGGACTCCAAGACACGCAACTCATGTCGGCGCCGCACAGCCTGCAAGGCGCTGTCATCAGGTGTAAGCATGTCCCCCTCATTTCAATTCTTCTCATCCGGGCCCCCTGTCTGGACCAGGTTTACGTCGATGGCGCCCGACTGGATCTCGGCTGCGCTGAGACCATTATGCCGTCACCGGAGCCGATAATGTAAAGTCTGTTGACTTTAGTGGTGTCGGGCTGCCTCGATAAAGGTCCTGATCACGGCTGGGTCCTTCACTCCGCGGCTGGATTCCACACCACTGGAGACGTCCACGCCGCTGGGTGCCATGGCCGCCACGAGTGAGGCGACGTTATCCGGATTCAAGCCACCCGCCAACAGCCAGAATCCCTGGGGCGCACCGCCGGAAAGGGCAGAGGCATCAAAGCTCACGCCCGCGCCAGGTTCAACAGCGTCCAGCAGCAGCCGTTGCGCATCCCACGCAAGCCGGGACCCGGCGTCGAGCGCGTTGTAGGCATCCGCAGAGAACGCACGCAGGCTGCGGAAACCGGCCGCATGCACCCGGGCCATGTCCGCCAGGCCTTCATCACCGTGCAGCTGCACGGTTGTCACGTTGGCGCGCCGGGCCGTTTCCAGCACTTCATCGATGGGTTGATTGCGGAACACACCCACGGTTTCAATACCGGCAGGGACGGCGGTTACAAGTGTGGCCGTCTGTTCCGCGGTGATGGTGCGGGGACTGCCCGGGGCAAAGATGAAGCCAAGCGCGTCGGCACTGGCGGAAACGGCGGCGGCTACGGTTTCGGCGGTCTGTAGACCACAAATCTTGACATACATGATGGGGGACCCGGGCCTGACTTTCACACTCATGGAAATGGAAGGACGCGCCGCATCGACGGCTCACCTGTCATGTTAACAGGACTTGCTGACGGTCAGCTGCCACGATGGCCGGTGGGCAGCTGCGGGTTGCGCCGCTGCGGGGAGAGGCCCGGGCGAGAATCAGCAGCAGTCAGGAGAAAACGGCGTCGGCCATCGCCCAGATGACGTAGCCACTGACCGGGACCAGCAGCAGCCACTCACGCACTGAGCCGGCGTTGCCCAGGATGGGCACGGCGATGTTGCCGTTGGGACGCCAGAACCTTTTCACCAGTGGCATCCGGCGCAGCCAGCGCGGCAGTCTGATGCGCAGGGGCCAAATGAGGTTGCAGCCGCCGGTGGTGATCATGTCGCCCAGGATGTGTGCCGCCACGCCCAGACCCATGGCCAGAGGGAACCAATATTCTTCCTGCGGGGCGTAGAAGGTGACGAACAATCCCACGGCAATGCCCAGCACCCACGGGAATTTGGCCATCGTGTCGGGAATGAATTTCAGTGCCTTGGCAGCGAAGGAAGCCAGCAGGACGGACAGTATTCCGGCACCGGGGAAGATCTCGCCAAAACCGGCCAGGTCAATGGTCCACATCCCGGCCAACGCGGCAATGGCCACGAACACGGCCAAGCCCAGGATGGAGTGTGTGCCGTGCCGGTGCCCGCCGGAAACCTTGCCCACCTGGATGCACACGATGTTGGACAGCGGCGGCAGCGAGTGGGCGATGGTGGCGTTGCGGTGGTCGGCGTCGGGGACCAGTGCGGCGCCCGCGGTGACCAGGGCGCCGGCCACAACAGCTGTGGGCGTCAAATCCATGAGGCCCATGCCCACCGTCACCGATTCGGGCACGGCGGGCAGAAGCTGGTGAACTGCGGCGAGCCCAAGATCAAATTGTGTGGTCAGCGCCAACCATACGGCGGCACCGCTGGCGGCGTGGTGGGCTCCCATCATGGCGGCACGTCCTTGCATTCTCGGGGTCTAAAGTTCTGATCCCCTACTATGTGGACAAAACCGGCTGCACCCAGAGTAAGCGCAGGCACCGCCACTCTTTGACCCGCTGCGACCCCGCTCACATATTGGCCATGGCTGGCAGCCGCTGTGCGGCGTAACGTGGGGGAATGGTCAAGTATCCAGCGCACATGAGCATCCCGGATCCGGAGTTTCCGCCGCGCCATCCGGACCCAACCCAGCCACCCAATCCAGCACAGCCACCGGACCCGTCGGCCCCGCCGGATCCAT
>JBBPZC010000056.1:0-8941 GCA_038199275.1 Actinomycetales bacterium | reverse complement strand
GTTCTTGGGCCACGCACCGGACATGCGCAGGCCGGTGATGATGGCCAGGGGTGCGGCGATGAAGACGGTGATGAAGTAGGTCAGCAGCTGCAGGCCGTTGTAGTTGACCCAGCCGTTGTCGGTCGGCCAATCGAGCGAGAGGTACTGCAGGCCGGCCGAGATGGCGTTGGGGAACACGTCCCAGCTGGTGGGCACGATGCGCATCCACTGGCCCGTGAAAAACAGGACCACGATGAAGATGGCGCCGTTGAGCACCCAGAGCGCGTCCAGGCTCAGGTGGAACCAGAGGTCCAGGCTGATCTTGGTGGGGTTGCCGCGGGTCTTGATCAGGCCTTTGTTGTTGCGGATCCAGTGGGCGGCGGGGCGCTTGGTGGTGCGGACCGCCCAGCCCGAGCGGATGATCAACAGGATCAGGAACATGTTGATGAAGTGCTGCCAACCCAGCCATGCCGGCAGACCCACGGGTGCGTTCTGGGGGAGAGCGGACTGGCCCGGGTAGGTGGTCATGAAGTCCTGCACCGCGCCAAGGCTGGTGAGCCAGCGCGCAACGAGGACAGCGATGGCCAGCAGCACAATCAGTGCGGCCGC
Organism: Actinomycetales bacterium; assembly: GCA_038199275.1. Lineage (GTDB taxonomy): Bacteria > Actinomycetota > Actinomycetes > Actinomycetales > Micrococcaceae > Specibacter. The sequence goes on along the minus strand of JBBPZC010000056.1, from coordinate 8,353 downwards.
TGAGACGCCAATTCTGGCCCACAGGCCCAGGCCGTTCCAGCGCTCGGAAATGCCGGCGGCCTGCTTAGTCTTGGGGGTCGACATTCTCTGGAACCTCTTTCACATGCGTCATTCATCAAGCATTCGGGCGGTGACGGCACCGCATTGCAACAGTCTCTATTTCTAACAGCAACGGGTGCCTTTGCACCCATTCTCCGTCATTGGACCCCGCGGCGGATGTGGGACCGGCCGGGCGGTGGGGCACGCCGCCCCGAAAGCCGGTGCCCCACCGCACCAGTTCTCGCCCGGACCGGCAATCGGTGCGCTAGTTGTTGCGGGTTGCCAGTGCATCAATGAGCTGCGGCACAACCGTGAACACGTCACCGACAATGCCGAAGTCGGCCACGTCAAAGATGGGCGAATCGCCGTCCTTGTTGATGGCCACGATGGTCTTGGCGGTCTGCATGCCGGCCCGGTGCTGAATGGCCCCGGAAATGCCCAAGGCAATGTAAAGCTGCGGGGAAACGCTGACACCGGTTTGGCCAACCTGCGCGTGCTGGTCCACGTACCCGGCGTCGACGGCGGCGCGGGAGGCACCAATAGCCGCACCAAGCGCGTCGGCCAGCTGCTCCACGAGGACAAAGTTCTCCTTGGAGCCCAGACCGCGTCCGCCCGAGACAACGGTCTTGGCGGTGCGCAGCTCGGGACGGCTGGCTCCGGTCGGGGTTTCGTTGACGGCCGTGACCGTGGCGCCGGGGACGGTGCCGGGCAAGATGGTGCTGACCAATTCCACAGCCCCTGCCCCGGCTTCTTCGAGACCATCGATGGCTCCCTGGCGGACCGTGATGATGGGCAGGCCGCCTTCAACGGTGGATTCCACATCATAGGCGCCGCCGAAGATCGAGTGTCCGGTCACGATGCGCTCCCCGTCCAGGCGGACGGAGACGACGTCGTTGAGCATGGCGCCGCCCGCGCGGACGGAAAGTCGTGCCGCAACCTCGCGCCCGTCAACAGAGTTGGCCACGAGCACGGCCGCGGGTGCATACTCTGCAACGGCCGCTTCGAGCGCTTCAACGCCCGGTCCGGTGAGCACCGAGGATGCCTGCGGGCTCAGGCCCTGATAAATGATGGCCGCGCCGGCCTGTCCCAACTGGTCCGCGACCTCCGGGCTCAGTTCCTGGTCGCTAACGACGACGGCAACGGGAGTACCGAGGGACGTGGCTGCAGCCAGCAGGCCCTTGGCGGAGGGTGCGACCGCACCGGCGTGGGTCAATTCAATGTAAGTGAGAATATTTGCCATGGTGGTGCCTTCCTAGACCAAGCGGTTTTCAATGAGGTAGCCGGCCAGTTGCGTGCCGGCGGTGCCGTCGTCTTCGATCTTGCGTCCGGCCTCGCGGGCGGGACGTTCGCTGTGCGAGAGCACCACGGAGCGTGCCGGAGTTGCCGCGACGCCCAGGTCACTGAGGGAGAGTGTGGCGACGGGCTTGCGCTTGGCCGTCAGGATGCCCTTGAAATTGGGGAAGCGGGCCTCGGCGGTCCGCTCGGTCACGGTGACCACGGCAGGCAGCGCTGCGGTCACTTCCAGGGAACCGCTGTCCCCTGAGCGCTCGCCGCTGACCTTGCCGTCGCCCAGGACGACGGCGTTGAGCCCGCCTACCAACGGCAGGCCCAAGTGCTCGGCAATCATGGCGGGAACAACGCCGCCGCGGCCATCCGTTGATTCGTTGCCGGCCACAAAAACGTCGGCATTGGTGCTCCGCAGTGCGGCGGCGAGCACGGCAGCGGTGCGGGAGGCATCCGAGCCGGCCAATCCGTCGTCGAGCACGTGAATCCCTGAATCGGCGCCCATGGACAGCGCCTTGCGGATGCCCTTGGTGGCGCCTTCGGGGCCCATGGACACCACCACGATCTCCGTGGGCTTGTCACTGTCCTTCACGCGCAGCGCCACTTCAAGGGCACGTTCGTTGATCTCGTCAACGAGGTTGTCTGCGGCGTCGCGGTCCAGCCAGCCGGTGGCGGGGACGAGGGTGCGTTCCTCAGCCGTGTCAGGCACCTGTTTTATCAAAACTGCGATCTTCATTGACTGCCCTTTCAAGGTCGTGTGTTGCCCATCTCAAAACAGAATACTAGGTGCCACTAGTATTTACTAGGGATTCCAAGTAAATTGTTGATCTATCCGGTTTTTTACGTGCGTTTTTCGCAGAGGACCCATTCGAAAGGACGCACCATGGCCTCCCCCGCCCCGCTTCCCATGGATCCAATTGCCGAGGCCAAGCGCCAGTGGATTGCCCATGGCTGGTCCGACGCTGCAGATGCGATGGCCGCTTACTCCTCCGTCATGCGCACCCACCAGCTCATGTACAGCAGGGTCGATGTGGTCCTGAAACCGTTGGGATTGTCCTACGCCAGGCTGGAATTGCTGCGGCTGCTGTCCTTCACGCGCGACGGCGCCCTGCCGATGGCCAGTGCCAGTGCCCGCCTGCAGGTGCATCCCACATCCGTGACCAGCGTTGTTGACCGGCTTGAAAAGGACGGCATGGTCCACCGCCAGGCCCACCCGACCGATGGGCGGGCAACGCTCATAGTGCTCAGCGACGCCGGCCGGGAACTGGTGGAGCGGGCCACCACGGTTTTGAACGCCGAAGTCTTCGCCAACCCCGGCATCCCGGCGCAGGACCTGCGCACGGTCACTGCCATTCTGGCGCGTTTCCGCCGCGATTCCGGCGACTTCACGGACCCCGTTCAATACCCGGACCCGCTCTAGCCTCCGCACTACCCCGTTGAGGTGTGCGATAACGACGTCTCCGAGGAACGAGGGACGTCGTTATCGCACACCTCAACGCAGCATCGGCGTCGTTATGTCATATCTCAACCGGGGAAGAGGTGCCTCTTGAGACGGCGATGGCCGTGACCCGCCCCTGCGCTTGCAGATACACCAGGTGGCTGGCCGTTTCGGCGAGCGCCAGGCGCAATGTGAATCCCCGCAGCGAGTCAAAACCGCGCGACCACGTCAGCTTCTTGGACACATCCCAGACGGATGATGCAGCCCCGGAATCCAGCACGGCAATGACCTCACGCGAACGCTCAAGGGTATGTTCGCGCAACTGCTCGGCCCGTTCCGGCAGCCCACGGAAGCGGTATTCGTGCCCCGGCAGGACTTCCATCTGCGCACCGGCACCCATGATTTCCAGCGAGTGGAGGTAATCGCTCACCGGGTTCGCGTGATTCGCCGCCTCGAGGGAGACATGCGGGGTGATGCGCGGCAGGACGTGGTCGCCCGTCAGGAACAGCTGATTGGCCTCATCCACCAGGCAGATATGCCCCGGCGTGTGACCTGGCGTGGCCACCACGCGCACGGTCAGGCCGGCAATCGGCAACAACTCGCCGTCGACCAAGCGCAGCTGCGGCGGCTCAACATTGGAAAGTTGCGTCCACGTCTTGTCCTTGAAACTAACCTCGTCGAGATAGTCTGCGGGCACACCCCAGGCGGCGAACTGTGCCCTGTCCTCTGCGACGAAGTCCTCCGGATTCTCACGCCATTCCGTAGGCATCGGCTCGGCCTCGCCGAGCGCCACCCACGCCCCGGACGCTTCCCGCAGCCGCGCGGCCATGCCCAGGTGGTCGGGGTGGAAGTGAGTCACCACAATCCCGGTGATGGACTTGGGGCCAAGACCGGCAGCCGCCAGCCCTGCCTTGAGCACTTCCCAGCCTTCGTCAGAGTCCCAGCCGGGGTCCACGAGGGCGGCTTCGCCATCGCCCATCAAAAGATAAGCGAGGGTGTAGCGCATGGGGTTGTTGATGAAGGGGACGGGGATGGACCAGACCCCGGGCCTGACTTCCTCCACGGGCGGGAGGACCTTGGCCTTCCATGCCTGGAATTGTGCCTCTGCCGTCACCGTAATCATGATGCCCTCCAAGAGTTCAGAATGCTTGCAAAATCCGTGTCACCCGCAGGCTCTCGAGCCTCGGATGCAGTCCGTGAGAAACGCGGCGCCGGCGCAGCCACCACGTGCTTGCCGGCACCGCTGAGCGCACCGCGGGCTTTCATGTGGGTGTTCTCTGCTGCTTCGGCGTACGTGAGCACAGGGGTGACGCACGCGTCCACGCCGTCGAACTTTTCAGCCCACTCATCCCGGGTCCGGGCGGCAAACGCGGCGGACAACGCTGCTGTCAGGGCAGGCCACTGGCGCGGGTCATCCCGGTTCGGCAGCTCCGCCGCGCTCAAGCCAAGACCGTCAATAAGCAGCGCGTAGAACTGAGGTTCAATGGCACCGGCAGCAATGAATCCGCCGTCGGCGCACTTATAGGTCCGGTAGAACGGGGCGCCGCCGTCGAGCAGGTTGGCGGCGCGGGAATCACCCCACATGTTCACGGAACGCAGTTCCAGGATGATTTGGGACAGCACGCTGACTCCGTCAACCATGGCCGCATCCACCACCTGGCCCCGGCCGGAACGCTCACGCTCCCACAGTGCGGCCAGAATGCCGGACAGGACAAACATGGAACCGCCACCGAAATCACCCAGCAGGTTCATGGGTGGCACGGGCTCGCTTGCAGGACCAATGGCGTGCAGGGCCCCGGTCAGTCCGAGGTAATTGATGTCGTGCCCGGCACGTTGGGCCAGCGGCCCCTCCTGCCCCCAGCCCGTCATGCGCCCGTACACCAAGCGCGGATTCAGAGCCAGACATTCCTCCGGCCCCAAACCCAGCCGTTCCGTGGTCCCGGGCCGGAATCCCTCAAGGAACACATCAGCCTCGCCCACCAGCGCAAGCACGCCGGCGAGATCCCTAGGGTCCTTCAGGTTCGCCCGGACGGTGGTGCGCCCGCGCTGCAGGTGAGTGTCGACGTCGTACCCACCAACGGGAGGCGCGGGACCAACAATACGCACCACCTGAGCACCCATGTCCGCCAACATCATGGCGGCATGGGGCGCCGGGCCCATGCCGGATAGTTCCACCACTTTCAAACCCTGCAACGGACCGCTCATGGGCTACCGCTCTTCCTGCATCGCCGCGTAGGCCTGGCGCAGCTCGCGCTTGAGAATTTTGCCAGCCCCTGACATGGGCAGAACATCGAGGAACTCGAAGCTGCGCGGCACCTTGTAGCTGGCAATGAGTTCCTTGCAGTGCGCGGTCAGGTCCTCGGCGCTGGCTGTGCTCCCAGCTACCAGAACTACGACGGCGTGCACGCGTTCGCCATACTTCTCATCCGGGACGCCAATCACGGCGGATGAGGCGACGGCGGGATGCTTGCTCAGGGCGTTCTCCACCTCAGCCGAGTAGACGTTTTCGCCGCCGGTGATGATCATGTCCTTGAGCCGGTCCACCACGAAGACGAAGCCCTCCGCGTCCATATAGGCCAGATCGCCGGTGTGCAGCCAGCCGCCCCGCAGGGCCCGCGCACTCTGCTCCGGGTTGTTCCAATAGCCCTGCATGATGTGGGCACCCTTGGCACATACCTCCCCGACGTCACCTGTTGGCACTTCACTACCGTCAATATCCAAAATGGCCACCTGAGAATGCGGGGCCGCCCGGCCACCGGATCGCATCCGATCGCCCACATGGTCATCCGGCAACAGCATGGTAACGATGGGTGCCGCCTCGGTCTGCCCATAGGCCTGGGTCAGGCGCACGCCGGGGAAACGCTGTTGCGTCCTGTGCAGGACCCCTTCAGAGATGGAAGACCCACCGTAGAGTATGCGTTCCAAGGAGGACAGATCGTAATTGCCGGCGTCGGGGTGGTCCACGAGGATCTGGATCATGGTGGGAACCAAAAGCACATCGGTGGGTTTGTGCTCCTGGATAGCTGTGAAGACGCTGGTCGGTTCGAAGAAGGGCACCATGACGTGGGTGCCGCCCAGAATGGTCATTCCGGACCAGGCGGCGAGGTCGGCCAGATGGAACATGGGTGCGGCGTGGAGCAATGTGGCACCTGCTTTAAGGAGTTCGCCCGTGGCTACCGCACCCAAGCCGGAGGTGACAAAGTTCGTGTGGCTGAGCATGACGCCTTTGGGGAAGCCTGTGGTGCCGCCGGTGTAATAGACCCCGGCAAGGTCGTCGCCACTGCGGTAGGCGTCTTCCACGGGATCATGGGCCGCGACCAGTTCCTCGTAGGAGAGCATGCCCTCCGGGGTGGGGCCGTCGCCGCAGTGGATCAAGGTGGCCAACCCCGGCGCCTTCTCCCGCAGCAGCGGCGCCATGGGAACAAAAGCATCGTCAATGAGGAGCACGTGGGTGTCGGAGTCCGTCATGGAGTAGGCGATTTCCGCCGGGCTCCACCGGATATTGACTGGGTTCACGGCAGCCCCGGCCCACGGCACGGCGAGCAGGTACTCGGCGAAACGGTCCGAGTTCATGGACAACATTGCCACCCGGGCCCTCGCCTGCACACCGAGTGATTGCAGGGCGCCGGCAAAGCGGGCGATCCGATCCGCGTGCTCCGTAAAAGTTCGCACCCGGTCTTTGTAGATCGTGGCGGTGCCGTTCGGGGTTGCCTGCAGTGAACGGTGCAGTCCTTGGGTGAGGTACATGAAAAGCTCCTTGATAAAAAATCGACGCTGACTTTTAGTGCAGAAATTCCCACTGACTCCTGGGCAGCTATTTTCCGGTAAACACGCCCGGACGGCGCTCCCCCATCGCCTTCACGGCCTCCAGCAGGTCTTCGCTGTGCAGGAACGCCGAATTCCACAGCGCTACATGCCGCAGCCCGCGGGCCACCCGTTCCTCCCGGTCCTCGTTGAGCACAGCTTTCGTGCCTGCCACGGCCAGCGGCGAATTCGCGGCGATCTCCCCCGCCATCGCCAGTGCCGCCGCCATGAGCGCATCCTTGTCGGCAAAGACGTCATTGACCAGGCCAATCTTCTCGGCCCGTTCCGCGGCAATGTCCTTCCCGGTCAGGGCCAGCTCGCGCAGCGCCCCCTCGCCGATGATGCCGCGCAGGCGCTGGAGACTTCCGACGTCGGCCACGATCGCCAGCCGCGTCTCCCGGACACTGAACTGCGCATCCGCTGCGGCAAGCCTGATATCGGCGGCGGCGATGAGGTCCACTCCGCCGCCAATGCACCAGCCGTGCACGGCAGCAATGACGGGTTTGCGGCAGGACGCAACAGCGGTGATGCCCGCCTGCAGCCGCCCCACCGTGGCCAGAAAATCGGTGCGCTGCGCAGCCTGCGCCACGGTATCTGCGCGTAAGCTCTCCAGCCAGCCGCCCAGCACCTCCTGCACATCGAGTCCCGTGCTGAAATGGTTTCCGGCCCCGGCGAGCACCACGGCACGCACGGCCGGATCGGCATCCAGTGCCGCGAAAAGCTGGGGCAGTTCGGCCCAAAAGGCCAGCCCCATCATGTTGCCGCGGCCGGGTCCCACCAGATGCACGACGGCGACACCCGGGCTGGGTGCCTGCTCAACCGTGAACGCGGTCCAGACTTCGGAAAAGGTGTGCCGCTCTGAAGCGGAGCCGGCCGCGGAAACAGTGTTCATCAGTACGTTTCGCCCTTCTCAGCCTTGGCCACCAGGGAAGCCGGCGGCAGGAAGTGTTCGCCATACTTGGCCGCCAGCGCACGGGAGCGGGCCACGAAACCAGCCGGTCCACCGCGGTATCCGTTGATGTACTGGAGCACGCCTCCGGTCCAGGCCGGGAAGCCGATGCCCAGGATGGAGCCGATGTTGGCGTCCTCCACACTGCGCAGCACACCTTCATCCAGGCATTTGACGGTCTCGAGTGATTCGGCAAAGAGCATGCGCTCCTTCATGTCCTCGAACGGGATTTCCGCGGTGCCGCCGTAGTTCTCTGTCCAACCTTCCCAGAGACTTGCACGGTGTCCGTCCACGTAGTTGTAGAAGCCGGCACCGGCCAGTTTGCCCTTGCGCTCGAACTTCTCCAACATGGTGTCGACAAGGTCGTAACCGGCGTGGTGGACATACTTCTGCACACCGTTTTCGGCCTCGAGCCCGGCCTTGGTTTCCTTTTGGATCTTGGACAGCAGCGACAGGTTCAGCTCGTCCGCCAACTGCAGCGGGGCTGCCGGATAACCGGCCTGCAGGCCCGCCTGCTCGATGGACGGGGCGGCGATGCCCTCACCGAGCATGGCAATGGCCTCGTTGATGAACGTGCCAATGACTCGGGAAGTGGAGAAGCCGCGGGAATCGTTGACCACAATGGGCGTTTTTCGAATCTGCTGGGCAATGTCGAAGGCCTTGGCCAACGTCTCATCCGAGGTGTTTTTGCCTGCGATGATTTCCAGCAGCGGCATCTTGTCCACCGGCGAGAAGAAGTGCAGGCCAATGAAGTTCCCTTGGTTCCGCACCCCTTCGGCGAGCGTGGTGATGGGCAGGGTTGAGGTGTTGGAACCGAGCACCGCGTCGTCGCTGAGCAG
>JBBPZC010000055.1:0-18851 GCA_038199275.1 Actinomycetales bacterium | reverse complement strand
GGCAGGTTTCCGCCGTCGCCCACCTCGGGCAGGATGTGGTGGACGCTGCGCAGGTGCGCGATGGAAACCCCGACGCCGATCAGCGCTGCGGCCTTGGCCATCTGCACCCCGGTTGCCTTGGAGACAAACGGCACGGTGCGTGAGGCGCGCGGGTTCGCCTCCAGCACGTAGAGGATGTCAGCAGCAAGCGCGAACTGGATGTTGATCAGGCCGCGGACGCCAACACCTTCAGCAATGGCACGGGTGGCCACGCGGACACGTTCCTGCACGTCCTTGCCCAAGGTGATGGGAGGCAGCACACAGGCGGAGTCACCCGAGTGGATGCCGGCCTCTTCAATGTGTTCCATGATGCCGCCGAGGTACATGTCCTTGCCGTCGAACAGCGCGTCAACGTCAATTTCAATGGCGTCTTCCAGGAACCGGTCGATCAGCACCGGGTGTGCCTCGGTGATCTCGGTGGCGTTCTTGATGTAGCGCGAGAGGTTGGGCTCGTCGTAGACGATCTCCATTCCGCGGCCGCCCAAAACGTACGACGGGCGGACCAGGACGGGGTAACCGATCTCGTCGGCAATCTTCTTCGCATCGTTGAAGGAGACAGCGGTGCCGTTCTTCGGTGCAATCAGCCCGGCGTCGTCCAGGACGCGGGAGAACATGCCGCGGTGTTCGGCCAGGTCGATCGCTTCCGGGGAGGTGCCCAGGATGGGCACACCGGCGTCGGCCAGTTCCTGTGCCAGCTTCAGCGGGGTCTGGCCGCCAAGCTGGACGAAGACGCCCATGACGCCGCCGGTGCGCTCTTCGGCCGCGATGACTTCCAGGACGTCCTCGAGGGTCAGCGGTTCAAAGTACAGACGGGTGGAGACGTCGTAGTCGGTGGAGACGGTTTCCGGGTTGCAGTTGACCATGACGGTCTCGTAGCCGGCCTTGCGCAGCGCCATCGAGGCGTGCACGCAGGAGTAGTCAAACTCGATGCCCTGGCCAATGCGGTTGGGCCCGGAGCCGAGGATGATGACCGACGGCTTCTCGTGCAGCTCAATCTCGTCTTCCTCGTCGTAGGAGGAGTAGTGGTACGGGGTGTAGGCGGCGAACTCGGCCGCACAGGTGTCCACCGTTTTGTACACGGGGCGGATGTTCAGTGCCTGGCGGACGCCGCGCACCACTGCCTCCGAATTGTGTGTGAGCTCGCCGATCTGGGCATCGGAGAAGCCGTGGCGTTTGGCCAGCTTCAGCATTTCCGGGGTCAGGGCGGTGGACTGGCGGATGGTGGCGGCCACCTCGTTCAGCAGCACCAGCTGGTCAAGGTACCAGGGGTCAATGCCGGTTGCCTCGTAGAGTTCCTCAATGGTGGCACCGCCGAGCAGGGCGCGCTGGACCTGGCCGAGGCGCTCGGTGGTGGGGCGCTTGGACGCTTCAACCAGCTCCGGAACATCCAGGGCGTTGACGCTGCGGAAGTCCAGGCTGGCGCCCTTCTGCTCCAGGGAACGAAGGGCCTTTTGCAGGGCCTCTGTGAAGTTGCGGCCAATGGCCATGGCCTCGCCGACGCTCTTCATGGTGGTGGTCAGCGTGGGATCAGCCGCCGGGAACTTCTCGAACGCGAAGCGCGGAACCTTGACAACAACGTAATCCAGGGCCGGTTCAAAGGACGCCGGGGTCTTCCGGGTGATGTCGTTGGGGATCTCATCCAACGTGTAGCCCAGCGAGAGCTTCGTGGCGATCTTGGCGATGGCGAAGCCGGTTGCCTTTGATGCCAGTGCCGAGGAGCGGGAGACGCGCGGGTTCATCTCAATGACGACGACGCGTCCCGTGTCGGGCTCAATGGCGAACTGGATGTTGCAACCACCCGTGTCAACGCCGACCTCGCGGATGACGGCAATGGAGATGTCGCGCAGGTTCTGGTACTCGCGGTCGGTCAGGGTCATGGCCGGGGCCACCGTGATGGAGTCGCCCGTGTGCACCCCCACCGGGTCAAAGTTTTCAATGGAGCACACAACCACGACGTTGTCGTTCTTGTCGCGCATCATCTCCAGCTCGTATTCCTTCCAGCCCAGGATGCTCTCTTCGAGCAACACCTCGGTGGTGGGGCTGTACTGCAGGCCCTGGCCAACAATGCGGTCCAAGTCCGACGGCGTGTAGGCCAGTCCGGACCCCAGCCCACCCATGGTGAAGGAAGGACGCACCACCATGGGGTAACCCAGGTCTTCGGCCGCCGCATGCGCCTCGTCCAAGGTGTGGATGATGTGGCTGCGGGCTGACTCCGCACCGCAACGCTCAACAACGCCCTTGAACTTTTCACGGTCCTCGCCGAGCTCAATGGCGGCGATGTTCGCGCCGATCAGCTCCACGTTGTACTTCTCCAGCACACCGTTCTTATCCAGCGCGATGGCCGTGTTCAACGCGGTCTGACCGCCCAAGGTGGGCAGGACGGCGTCGGGACGTTCCTTGGCGATGATCTTCTCAACCACCTCGGGGGTGATCGGCTCAACGTAGGTGGCGTCGGCGACCTCGGGGTCGGTCATGATGGTGGCCGGGTTGGAGTTGACGAGGATGACCCGCAGGCCTTCCTCCTTCAAGACGCGCAGCGCCTGGGTGCCGGAGTAGTCAAACTCGGCCGCCTGGCCAATCACGATCGGGCCGGAGCCAATGACCAAAACTGATTTAAGATCTTCCCTCTTTGGCATTACTTGTTTTCCTGGCTCTGTGTGGTCTGGCTCTGTGTGGTCTGGCTCTGTGCGGTCTGGCTGGCATCTGATGACTTGTAGTCGCTCATGAGTTTGATGAACCTGTCGAACAGGTAGGCGGCGTCGTGCGGGCCGGCCGCGGCCTCGGGGTGGTACTGCACCGAGAAGGCGGGGATGTCCAGGGCGGACAGGCCTTCAACCACCTGGTCGTTGAGGCTGATGTGGCTGACCTCAACGCGGCCAAAGCGTTCTTCCGGGGCCTGGGTGGGCCCCTCGAGCGGGGCGTCGACGGCGAAGCCGTGGTTCTGGCTGGTGATTTCCACCTTGCCGGTGCTGCGGTCCATGACGGGCTGGTTCATGCCACGGTGGCCGTAACGCAATTTGTAGGTACCGAAGCCCAGGGCGCGTCCAAGGATCTGGTTGCCGAAGCAAATGCCGAAGTAGGGCACGCCGGCGTCCAGGAAGGAGCGCACAAAGTTGACCTGGGAGTCGGCCGTGGCGGGGTCGCCGGGGCCGTTGGAGATGAACACGCCGTCGGGGTTCAGCGCCGAGGCTTCCTCGAAGCCGGTGCCGGCAGGCAGAACGTGCAGGCGCACTCCGCGCTCGGCGAACCGGGCCGGGGTCATGGCCTTCATGCCAAGGTCCAGGGCCACAATGGTGAACAGGGTCTCGCCACTCCAGCCGTGGTCGGCAGGTTCTACAACGTAGGCTTCCTTGGTGCTGACCTCCTCGGCCAGGCGCAGGCCCTCCATGGACGGCTGGGCCTGTACTTCGGCGACCAGCTCGGTCTCCGGGCGGTCTGCCGCAACACCGGAGAAGATGCCGGCCTTCATGGCCCCGCGCTCACGCAGGTGGCGGGTGATGGCCCGGGTGTCCACACCCTGAATGCCCACGATGCCCTGGGAGATGAGCTCGTCGTCGAGCGTCCCCTCGCTGCGCCAGCTGGAGGGGCGGCGGGCAGCGTCGCGGACAACGTATCCGGCAGCCCAGATCTTGGCTGACTCATTGTCAGCCTTGTTCACCCCGGTGTTGCCAATGTGCGGGGCCGTCTGGACGATCAGCTGGCGGGCGTAGGAAGGATCCGTGAGTGTCTCCTGGTAGCCGGTCATGCCGGTGGTGAAGACTGCCTCGCCCAGGGTTGTGCCCTGGGCTCCGTAGCTGCTGCCACGGAAAGTGCGGCCATCTTCCAAGACTAAAAGCGCCTGTGCAGGCATGGTTGCATCACTCATTCTCAATTGTTCTTTCCGTTGCGCTCTGTATCGCTGTCTTCAGGATCGCTGTCTTGCGGCAGCAGTGCCTGTAATGCTTCAATCAATGGCCGCTTGGCTCCGGCTTCGGTGGTTCTGAAACCGGTGTCCACCTCGGCTTTCTCCAGCAGCCAGCCAATAACAACCAGCCCGTCCCTCTCCACGAACTTGCCGACCATGCCCGACTGGGTGCCGACCTCGCGAAGTTTCTCAGCCGCGATGAAAATGTCCTGGGCCCCGGAACGCTGCACAATTATCCCACCGGCGTGGACATGGACCACGGCCGTGGTCCGGACGCCGAGGTTGTGCACGGCCAGCCGGTCCAGCCAATCCCCGCCGGCCGTGGTGACCACGTACTGGCCGGGCACGCTGATGGTGGCTGCGTCCAGGTCTTGGGGAACCTCTGGCAGTTCGCCAAGACCCTGTTGCCGCTTGATCTTGTTGCGCCAGCCCCACCACATGAGTGCGAAGACCAGAACGACAATCAGCAGAGTCAGGATTCCGGGCAGGAGCCGCTCGTCCACTAGTTGGCTCCGTGGATGTAGGGGCTGTTCAGTTTCCCGTCCAGCACGGTGGGGTGGCCGTTGAAGAACGTGGCCACCACCTTGCCAGGCAGTTCCAGGCCGGAGAACGGGGAGTTGCGGCCCTTCGTTGCCATGGTCTGGGGGTCAACGTTCCAGCGGGCCTTGGGGTCCACCAGCACAATGTTGGCCGGCTCCCCCTCTTCCAGCGGACGGCCCTGGTCTGCCAACCGGCCAATGGCCGCGGGCGTGGTGGAGGTGACCTTCGCAAAGCCGGCCCAGTCCATGAGACCGGTTTCGATCATGGTTTCCTGCACCACTGACAGGGCGGTTTCCAATCCGGTCATGCCCATGGCTGCGGAGGCCCATTCACACTCCTTCGCCTCGCTGGGGTGCGGGGCGTGGTCGGTGCCAACAATGTCAATGGTGCCGTCAGCCAGGGCGGCGCGCAGGGCGTGTACGTCGGCGTCGGCGCGCAGCGGCGGGTTGACCTTGTAAACGGGGTTGTAGCTGCGGACCAGTTCTTCGGTCAGCAGCAGGTGGTGCGGGGTGACCTCGGCGGTGACGGAGATGCCGCGTTCCTTGGCCCAGCGGATGATCTCCACCGAGCCGGCGGTGGAGACGTGGCACACGTGCAGGCGTGAGCCAACATGCTGGGCCAGCAGAACGTCGCGGGCAATGAGGGACTCTTCGGCGACGGCGGGCCAGCCGGCCAGGCCGAGGTCGGCCGAGACCACGCCCTCGTTCATCTGGGCACCCTCGGTGAGACGGGGTTCCTGCGCATGCTGGGCAATCACGCCGTCGAACGCCTTCACGTATTCCAGCGCACGGCGCATCATGACGGGGTCGCTGACGCAGACGCCGTCGTCGGAGAAGACGCGGACGCGGGCGCGGGAATCGGCCATGGCGCCAAGTTCGGCCAACTGCTCGCCGGCCAGGCCCACGGTGACGGCGCCGACGGGGCGCACATCCACCCAGCCGGACTCGCGGCCCAGCGTGTACACCTGCTCCACAACGCCGGCCGTGTCTGCCACCGGTGAGGAGTTCGCCATGGCGTGCACGGCGGTGAAGCCGCCCAGGGCCGCGGCGCGCGTACCGGTTTCCACGGTTTCGGCGTCCTCGCGGCCAGGTTCGCGCAGGTGGGTGTGCAGGTCAACCATGCCCGGCAGGGCAACGAGCTCCGCGGCGTCAATCACAGTGGCATCGCCCACCACGTCGGCGCCCAGATCCGCGCCGACGGCGGCAATCACGCCGTCGCGCACCAGAATGTCAGCCCGTGCCTTACCCAACAGGGAGGCTGAACGAATCAAGTAACTTGCGGAAGTCATGAAGGGTCCTTTACTGGGGTCTTGGTTGCGGGGGAAGCGCTCTGGCGCATCTCCCCGGAAAGCAGAAGGTACAGGGCGGCCATGCGCACCGAGACACCGTTGCGGACCTGGGCCAACACGGTGGAGCGGGGGGAATCGGCTGCGGCGGAGGAGATTTCCAGGCCGCGGTTCATGGGGCCGGGGTGCATGATGATGGTGTCCTTGAGGTTCAAGGCGTCGAGTTTGGCCAGACGGGCGTCGTCGAACCCCCACCGCCGCGCATATTCGCGGGTGGAGGGGAAGAAGGAGGCGTTCATGCGTTCGGCCTGTACGCGCAGCATCATGACCGCGTCCACACCTTTTTCCAAAGCAGCGTCCAGGTCATAGCTGACCTCGCACGGCCAATGGTCGACGCCGACCGGCAGCAAGGTGGGCGGCGCCACCAGGGTGACGTGGGCACCAAGAGTACGCAGCAGCCACACGTTGGAGCGGGCCACACGGGAGTGCAGCACGTCGCCGGCAATGATGACGCGCATGCCCGCCAGATCCGCTCCGACCGAGGCCGTGCCCTGAAGTTTGGCCCAATGGGTGCGCATGGTGAAGGCGTCCAACAGGGCCTGGGTGGGGTGTGCGTGGGTGCCATCGCCCGCGTTGATCACGGCGGCGTCGATCCAGCCCGAGTTGGCCAACTGAGCGGGGGCGCCTGAGGCCCAGTGCCTGATGACGACGGCGTCCGCGCTCATTGCTTCCAGGGTCTGTGCCGTGTCCTTTAGGGACTCGCCCTTGGATACGGAAGAGCCCTTGGCCGCGAAGTTGATGACGTCCGCGGAGAGCCGTTTGGCTGCCGCCTCGAAGGAGATGCGGGTGCGGGTGGAATCCTCGAAGAACAAGTTCACCACGGTGCGTCCGCGCAAGGCGGGGAGCTTCTTGATTTCGCGCTCACCCACGGCGGCCATCTCCTGGGCGGTGTCCAGGATTTGAATGGCGTTCTCGAGGCTGAGCTGTTCAGTGGACAGCAGGTGCCTCATACGCCGGCCTCAATCACTACCTGGTCGTCGGCCGCGGCGCCACCATCAATTTCAGCCAGCCGGACACGCACTTTTTCACTCGAGGACGTGGGCAGGTTCTTGCCCACGTGGTCCGCCCGGATGGGCAGTTCGCGATGTCCCCGGTCCACCAGGACAGCCAGGCGGACGGCCCGCGGGCGGCCCAAATCCACGAGGGCATCCAGTGCGGCGCGAATGGTGCGCCCGGAATACAGCACGTCATCAACAAGGACGATGGTCTTGCCGTCAATGCCGGAAACGGGCAGTTCGGTGCGCTGCGGGGCACGGGTTGGGTGTTGGGCCAGGTCATCCCGGAACATGGTGACATCGAGTTGGCCGACAATGGCTGCGGGATCGATGGCCGGATCGCTGGCGGCCAGTTTCGCGGCCAGGCGCTGCGCGAGCGGGTAGCCGCGGCGGGGAATGCCCAATAGCAGCAGATTGGCGCTGCCCTTGTTGGCTTCCAGGATTTCATAGGCGATACGAGTCAGTGCCCGTTCAATATCTGCCGCGCTAAGAACTACACGGGACACTGATACCGGCGCCGAGGTTTGCTGAATTTCCCCAGACGTTTCGGAGGAGTTCGTCATTTTCTCGCGTCCCCTTTCCCCGCCTCACAGGACGGAATTAAAAGGTTGAATGCGTACACTTCAAACTACCAGAGCGGCCGTGCCCTAATGTTGAGTCCATGAGTGAACCCGCCCCGTGGCCAGAGCCCCTCGCAACGTCCCCGGACACCGTCCCTGCGGGCGGAAGGCCCGCCCCCGTATCCGTAGTTCCCGGCACCGTGGCCGGGTATGTGCCGCAACCGCTGCCGCCCTTGTCCCGCCCCACGACCCGCCGCATCCCGCTGAAGGTGACAAACATCATTTTGATGTGTGTCCTCGCTTTGATCGCCCTGGGCACATTGGCGTACTTCGCAGCCTCGATTGGCGTGAACGTGTTCCTGATATGTGGGGCACTGGCACTGCTCCCGCTGACCGTTTGCGTCCTAACATTGGGCTGGATTGACAGGTGGGAACCCGAGCCCAAATCCGCACTGTTCGTGGCGTTTTGCTGGGGCGCCGGAATGTCCGTCATCACCACCTTGGTGCTGGGCAGTTGGGTCCAGCCCTTCTTCATGGGAAGTTCGACGGCGGATCCTGACATGGTGGGTGCGCTCGTCCAGGCGCCCCTCGTCGAGGAACTGTGCAAGGGCGCCGGCCTGCTGCTGCTGTTCTTCCTGCGACGCCGAACCTTTGACGGACCCGTGGACGGCGTGGTGTACGCCGGCATGATCGCCGCGGGGTTCGCGTTCACCGAGAACATCCTCTACTTCGGCCAGGCTCTCCAGGAGGCCGACGGCGCGGCCGGCGGTCTGGTGGGGATCTTCCTGATCCGTGGCATGATGTCCCCCTTTGCGCACGTCATGTTCACCGCCATGCTGGGTATGTGTGTGGGCTGGGCTGCGCGCTACGGCGGCACCGGAGCAGTGCTTATTGCATGGTGCGCGGGGCTCCTCCCGGCCATGTTCCTGCATGGACTGTGGAACGCCTCAGCGTTCCTGGGCACCAGCTTTTTCGTGGTCTATGTGGTGCTGCAGGTGCCGCTGTTCATCCTGTTTATCCTGGGCATCATCGTGTTGCGCCGGGGCGAGGCCAAGCTGACACGCAACCGACTGGGCGACTACGTTTCCTCCGGCTGGTTCACACCGCAGGAGGTGCCGATGCTCGCCACAGGAGCCGGGCGCCGTCGTGCCTTGGCATGGTCCAGGACGTTCGCCGCAGGGGCGGTCATGAAGGAGTTTATCCGCCTGGCCACACGTCTTGCCTTCACCCGCCAGCGGTTGATCGTGGACTCCAAATCCCCGGCGGCTGCCGGACGGTTCGCCGCAGGACAGGCGCAGGAGCGGGCATTGCTGGAACAGCTGGTGGGTGTACGCAACGAGCTGTTGGGACGCCACGCGGCCGCACTTCCAGCCGGCCCCGGCGCTTAAGGGCAACAGCGCCTAAGGGCAACGGCGCTTAAGGGCAACGGCGCCTAAGGGCAACGGCGCTCAAGACAACGGATCTTAAACACATCAGACCCGCAGCAGGGGTTGAAGCAGTCCACGAATTCGTGGCCTTCAACCCTCTGGTGCGGGTCTATTGTGCAGGTGCGCCTAGCAGGTGCGCCTATGCCAGCAGTGTGGGCTTGATCTGTTGCAGCCGGCCGAGCAGGCCGTTGATGAACTGCGGGGACTCGTCTGTGGAAAGCATTTTGGCCATTTCCACGGCTTCGCTCACGGCGACGGCGTCGGGGACGTCATCGTTGTAGAGCAGTTCCCAGGTGCCGATGCGCAGGATGATGCGGTCCACGGCGGGCATGCGTTCCAACGTCCAGCCCTGTGAGTACGTCTGCAGGAACTCGTCGATGTTCTCGGTCATGGCCGTGACACCTTCGATCAAATCAACTGTGTAGACGTTGATGATCTGGTCCATCTTCTCGCGGCGGGCGGTCATCGCCGAGCTGGCGCTGACCTCCCGCTGCTCTGCTTCAAACAAAATCTCCAAGGCACGGCGCCGGGCCTTGCTGCGCGCCGAATTCGGTTTGCCCGTGGGGCTGTTTTGCGTGTTTGCCACTACTCGCTGACACGTCCCTGGTAGCTGCCGTCGCGGGTATCGACCTTGACCAGGGTGTTGTTCTCAACGAACAAGGGCACCTGGATCTCGTAGCCGGTCTCAACCGTGGCGGGCTTGGTGCCGGCGGAGGAGCGGTCGCCCTGCAGACCGGGCTCGGTGTAGGTGATGCGCAGCTGAACGCTCGGCGGCAGCTCGATGTAGAGCGGGTTGCCTTCGTGCAGCGCAATGGTCACGTTCAGGTTTTCCAGCATGAAGTTCGTGGCATCGCCAACAGTCTTGGCGGCCACGGTGAGCTGGTCGTAGTTGTCGTTGTCCATGAACACGAAGTCTTCGCCGTCCTGGTACAGGTACTGGAAGTCAGAGCGGTCAACCGTGGCGGTCTCGATCTTCAGGCCGGCGTTGAACGTCTTGTCGACCACCTTGCCGGAGAGGATGTTGCGCATCTTGGTACGAACGAATGCGCCACCCTTGCCTGGCTTGACGTGCTGGAACTCAATGACGTTCCACAATTGGCCCTCAAGCTTGAGAACGGTTCCGTTCTTAATGTCATTAGTCGTTGCCACAGTTGCCTCTTAGCCTATAAGTATTATCAAAAATCCATTGACCATACTACCGCATCCAGCCATGGTGCGCCGCATGTGCCCCGCCCGCGGGTTGGGAGGGCGCGGATGGGCCCACGCGCCCGAGGGACCCGCTGCGAGCTTGCGGGCAGTGGGAGGGCGTGGGGACTATTCGCGTTCGGCCAGGTCCAAGGCGCGTTTGAGCGAGACGGTTGCCGAGTAGATGGCGGTCGCGTCGGAGCCCGATGCCACGCGCAGCTCGAGGGCTTGGTTGAAGCTTTTTGCGGCCGCCTCATATTGGCCGGCGCTGAAGTGGACCTTGCCCATTTGCTGCATGATCCACGGTTCCATCGTGGTGCCGGCCACTTCGGGCAGGAGCTGGCGCAAGGCTCGCTCCGCCCGGTCGTAGTGCTTGCTGGCGCGCAGCACCTCGGCATCAAGGACCTGCAAACGGATGGAGCCGGGGTCGTTGAGGCGGGCGTCTGCGGCGACGTCGGCCGCTTCCGAGACGAGTCCGCGGGCCAGGAGGACAAAGATCTTGTCCCCGACGTCGCCGGAGGTGGCAAGTGCCTCGGCAACAGCGTCCTCGTCAACGACTTCGGGCAGAAGTGTCTCGGGGTTGACTGCTGTGCCGGGGAAGCCTGCTGATGGCCAATCCTTCAAGCCCATATTACGAGGCGATTTCTTGGTAGGCGGCAAATAACAGAGATTGGTCGGGAACATCCAGGATGCCCGGGCGGCCAATGCCGTCCAGGACCACAAAACGCAGCAGGTCCCCGCGGGTTTTCTTGTCCCGCTTCATGCCATCCAGGAGTGCCTGCCAACGGTCCTTGCGGTACGTAATGGGCAGTCCGAACTGTTCCAGGATGGTGCGGTGGCGGTCGGCGTCGGCATCGCTGAGCCGGCCTACGCTGCGTGCCAGCTCCGCGGCAAACATCAGGCCCACCGACACCGCAGCACCGTGGCGCCAGGAGTACCGTTCGGCGTGCTCAATGGCGTGGGCCAGGGTGTGTCCGTAGTTCAGGATTTCCCGCAGCCCGGATTCCTTCAGGTCTTCGGAGACCACCTTTGCCTTGACGGCAATGGCACGCTCAATGAGTTCGCGCAGAACCTCAGAGCGGGGGTTCTTGGCTTCCTCGGGGTTGGCCTCGAGAAGGTCAAGAATGACGGGGTCGGCAATGAAGCCGCACTTGATGACCTCGGCCATGCCGGAGATCAGTTCGTTCGGCGGCAGGGTGTCCAGGGTGTCCAGGTCCACGAGCACACCGGCCGGCGGGTGGAATGAGCCGACGAGGTTTTTGCCCTCGGCCGTATTGATGCCGGTCTTCCCGCCTACCGCGGCGTCAACCATGCCCAGCAGCGAGGTGGGCATGTGAACCACTTTGACGCCGCGCAGCCAGGTGGCGGCCACAAAGCCGCCCAGATCGGTCACGGCCCCGCCTCCGACGGCAACCACGGCGTCGGAGCGGGTGAAGTCGTTCTTTCCCAGAACTTCCCAGCAGAAGGAGGCAACCTGAATGTGCTTGCCTTCTTCAGCGTCGGGGATCTCGGCAGTCAGTGCCGTGAAACCGGCGGCCTCCAGCTCATCGCGGACAGTGTCGCCGGTCAGTCGCAGGGCCCGCGGGTGGACCACCAAAACTTTTTTGACCCGCTCACCCAGCAGGGCTGGGAGCTGGGCCAACAGACCGCGGCCCACAACGACGTCGTAATTCTCCTGCGGCAGGACGCCGGTGACCTTGATGATGGTGTTCGGAGTGGTTTCAATGCTCACTATGCGTCAGTTCTCTTTCCTTGACTCTTCGACCAGCAGGCCGATCAACCGCTGAACAAGCTGCGGCACATTTGAATTGTTCACGTCCAGCGTGATGTTGGCCAACCGGGCGTATACGGGGCCACGGGCTGCCGACAGACGTTCCCAAATTGCAATGGGATCTGCTGCCAGCAACGGCCGCCCGGTGTTCCGGGTGATGCGTTCCTTCACGGTATCAATCTCGGCGCGCAGGTAAACAACTGTGGCTTTGGCGAGGAGCTGCTGCGTGCCCGAATCCAGCACCGCTCCCCCGCCCAGTGAAAGCACACGCGGCTTGGGTTTGGGCATGTCCAGGACGTCGGCGATGGCGCGGGCCTCGAGCTGCCGGAAATGATGCTCGCCCTTGGCTGCGAAAATGCCTGGCACGGGGCCGTGCTTGGCCACGATCTTGTGGTCGGAATCAACGAACTCGATGCCGAGCACGCGGGCCAGTTCGGCACCGATGACGGACTTGCCCACAGCCATGGGCCCAATCACGACAATGGGCCGTTGGGGCGTGAAATCCTGCGCCCCCGCCGCATCCCTGCCGGTAGCCATCAGTGCCCCAGTGTGTCCATGTTGTCAGGAATGGCTGCAAGGTAGCTGTCCATGTTCCGCTTTGTTTCAGCCATTGAGTCCCCACCAAACTTCTCCACCAACGCCTCAGCCAGCACGAGTGCCGTCATGGCCTCGGCGACAACACCGGCGGCCGGCACGGCACAGACGTCCGAACGCTGGTGGTGGGCCTTGGCGGCGGTACCGGTGGCCACGTCAATGGTTTTCAACGCACGCGGCACAGTGGCGATGGGCTTCATGGCTGCACGCACACGCAGCACGTCGCCAATGCTCATGCCGCCCTCAATGCCACCGGCCCGGTTGGAGGTTCGGGTGATCCGGCCGGACTCGTCGCGCACAATTTCATCATGTGCGGCGGAGCCGCGTCGGGTTGCCGTGGCGAAGCCGTCGCCAACCTCCACACCCTTGATGGCCTGGATGCCCATGAGGGCTCCGGCCAGGCGGGAGTCGAGGCGGCGGTCCCAGTGCACGTAGCTGCCCAGTCCGGGAGGCAGGTTGTAGGCCAGCACCTCAACCACGCCGCCGAGGGTTTCGCCCTGCTTTTGGGCGATGTCCACCTCGGCCACCATGGCGGCGGAAGTGGCGGTGTCAAAGCAGCGCAGCGGGTCGGCGTCGAGCGCGGCAACGTCGGAGAAGACGGGCAGGACGGCGTCCTGCGGTGAGGCGACCTCTGCGATCTGGACCGTGTGGCTGACCAGCTCAACGCCCACCGCGGCCAGGATCTGTGCGGCCACCACGCCCAGCGCCACGCGGGTGG
Source organism: Actinomycetales bacterium (assembly GCA_038199275.1). Classification (GTDB taxonomy): domain Bacteria; phylum Actinomycetota; class Actinomycetes; order Actinomycetales; family Micrococcaceae; genus Specibacter. Next base: position 5,773 of record JBBPZC010000055.1, on the reverse strand, counting down.
CGGTCTCCCGGGCACTGGCGCGTTCCAGCACCGGGCGGGCCTCGGAGAAGGCGTACTTCTGCATGCCGGTGAAATCTGCGTGGCCGGGGCGTGGCCGGGTCAGGGGCGCATTGCGGGCCTGGCCTTCCAGCTCCGCGGCGTCCACGGGGTCGGCAGACATGATCTGCTCCCACTTGGGCCATTCCGAGTTGGCGATCTGGATCGCAACCGGACCGCCCTGGGTCAGGCCGTGGCGGACGCCGCCCAAAATGGTGACCACGTCCTGTTCAAATTTCATGCGTGCGCCGCGGCCATAGCCCAGGCGGCGTCGGGCCAGGGCGTCCCGGATGTGGGCGCTCGTGAGCTCCACACCGGCGGGCACGCCTTCAATAATTCCAACGAGAGCCGGGCCATGTGATTCTCCGGCGGTCAACCAACGCAACATACTCTCTATCCTGCCATGTTCTGTTCGTAGGGATTTCGCCGAGCCACGCCAATTGCGTCGCACATCACATTGATGACGTCCCCCAGCTGGACTGTGTCCAGGGCGCCGAACCCTCCGGCGGCAGTAAACAGCTTCACCTGTTCCACACCCTGGTACAACAGCATTTCAATGCCGGCGACGACCGTGCCGCCAGCCGCCTCCCAGGCCAGTCCGATGGCACTGGGCCAGGGGTCGTACGCAACGTCGAGCAACAATGCCCCAGCCACGCCCGGGTTGGTATGCCCGAATTCCTGGGCCAACCCGTCCGCCCCACGCGGGGGCAGGGTTGAAATGACGACGTCGTAGCCCGCCAGAGCCCCTGCGGCACCGTCAAAGGATTTAAGTTCGACGGCGGCACCCAACTTTTCTGCCACGTCCAGGGTCCCAGCGGACTTGGCCATGTTCCGGACGAAAACATCAATGCACGCCGCGTCCAGGGCAGCCAGGGCGGCGATGGCCGAAACGGCCGTACCGCCGCCGCCGAGGACGGCAGCGCGCGGGCGCTGCCCCACACCCCTTTCCCCCACACCGGCATGAAGGAGGGAGTTCACGATCCCGGGCACGTCCGTGTTGTCCCCCACAAGGTGAGGGTCTCCGGCGTCGTCCGTGGTGCACACAATGGTGTTCACGGCACCCAACGCGGCGGCCACAGGCGTCAGCTCATCCATCAGGGCCACGGCGGCGTTCTTCAGCGGCATGGTCACGGAGAGCCCGTACCAGTTGCCTTCCGCCCGAACCCGGGCCACGAGGGCCGCGAGTTCCGGGACCTGGACGTCAATGGCCTGGTAGGCAAAATCGGCTCCCAAAACCGCATAGGCGGCGTTGTGCATGGCGGGTGATTTGGAATGCCCAATGGGGTGTCCCAAAACCGCGCCCTTGAGCGGCATGTTCACTTATTCGCACTTCCCCGGATGCTTGCCACACCAGGCCACATACTTGGCAACGTTGGCCTGATGCTCAGCAAAGGTGGCTGCATAGAGGGTCTCGCCCGTGTCCAGGTTGACCGTGACCCAGAAGTAGTACGGGTTTGCTTCCGGATGCGCGGCAGCCTCAACGGCCATGATGCTCGGGGAACCGATGGGACCAACAGGCAGGCCGGGGTTGGCGAAGGTGTTGTACAAGTTGGACTTGTCAGCTTTCTCCGCGGCCGTCAGCTCATAGGATTTGATGCCGAGACCGTACGCCACGGTGGCGTCGGATTCCAGACGTCCCCCGGTTTCTGCGTTGGGCCGGTTGAGCCGGTTCTCAATGGCACCGGAAATTTTGGCGTAGTTCGCCTCGTTGCCCTCGAATTCAATGACGCTGGCAATCGTAAGGATGCGGTACTGCTCATCCGGGTCCGTGACGCCTGTGTTGGTGAGTTCGCTGGTGGTTTTGGCCACCAGTTCCGTCAGGACGGTCTTGGCATCGGTTTCAATGGGGAAACGATACTCACCAGGCGAAAGGTAGCCCTCCAGGTTCTTGGCCTTGGCCGGCAAGCCGAACTCGGCGGGCTGGTTGGCGAGTTGCTCAAAGTCGGCCAACGGCAGGCCGGTGCTCTCAGCGAGGACCGCCAAGGTCTCACCCATGCGGAGGTTCTGCGCCACCGCGGCGTAATGCACGCGATTGGCGTCCTTTTCCAACAACACGGAGACGGCTTCGGAGGCCTTCATCTGGTGCTTCATCTCGAAGGTTCCCGGCTGTAGTGCGGCGGCGCCCTGGACTTCCTTCAAGGCGTCCAGGAACGCACCCTCACTGGCCACAATGTCTTCGGACTTCAGCTCGTTGGCAATGGAGCGGCCCGTGGCCCCGTCAGGCACCACGAACTCCACGGTCCCTGTACCGGGCCCGGGGTAGTCCGGTGTCTGGAAGCCGGCCAGCAGGGGCTGCACCGCCTGAACGGCAAAATAGACGACGGCGGCAAACATGACCAAGATGATCAGGAAAACCAAGCTGCGGCGGCGCTTGCGCACGCGCTTGGAGACCCGGCTGCTGCGCCGTGAGGGCAGCACGTCGCCGTAGTCGGCGTCGCTCTCTTCGTCGGTGTCTGGGTCGTAGTCATGCTCGGCGTACTCCGCAGCCGGGTAGTCTGCGTCTGCATGCCCAGCGGCATGGGGATCCACTTCCGCAGGCTCGGCCGTTACACCTGCGGTGTGACGTCCTTCATGCGCAGCCTCAAGGAATTCGGGGGCCTCGTAGATCGGGACATCGTCGTGGTCATCCTGATCGTGGTCATCCTGATCGAAGATACCGTGGCGGCCGGCACTTCGGGCACGTTGGGCCCACTCCTGTCCGGGCTCGTGGTCAGGGTCGACGCCGGAGGCAGGGCCGCGCCCTCGAAAGTACTCACTCATGATGCCGGTGACTTCTCATCCGGCATGCCAAAATGCGTGGAAATGGTGGAAACCTCTTCGTTTTGCGCTGTCCGGTCAGTCCCCACAACATCCGGTGTACGAGGGCGCACAACTTGGCCGACGTGGGCATTGCGCGCTTTTTGCATGTCCATGGCGTGCTGGAGTATTTCCACTGCCGCCACTTGATCTACCACCTTACGGTGTTCCCTGCTATCCATGCCAGCTTTGTGCAGCGCTTGGTGGGCACTGACGGTGGTGAGGCGCTCATCAATGAGATGCACGGGCACGTCCAGCCCCGATTCCTGCAACAGGGCAACCAGGATGTCCGCATACTTCCTGGCCATTTCTGCGGAAGCCTTTTCCTCCCCTTTCATGGTCCGGGGCAGGCCAACAAAGATCTGGCATGCACCGCGGGTGGCAGCTTCCTTGACGACGATCTTGATGTCACTGTTTCGCTTGGCATCCCGGCTCAGGGTCTTGACCGGTGTGGCGAGAATCCCGTCAGGGTCGGATGCGGCAAGGCCCACCCGGGCCATGCCAACATCCACACCCAATTTGACCCCTCGCGGGTAGCTTTGCGCGGTCATCAAAACCTAGAGCCGGTCTTTCACAGCCGCCACCACGGCAGCGAGTGCGCCATCAATGGCACCTGCATCCGAGCCGCCACCTTGGGCCATGTCCGGCTTTCCGCCGCCACCGCCACCGAGGATGCCGGAGGCCAGCTTCACCAGGTTTCCTGCCTTGACGCCTGCCTCGCGGGCGGCTTCATTGGTGACCACCAGGATGATGGGGCGTTCGTTGCTGACGCCTGCCACCGCGATGGTGGACGCGTCGGAGCCGAGGCGGTTGCGCAGGTCAAGGGCGAGCCCGCGCAGGTCATCAGCACTGCTGACTGCCCCGGCGTGGTGTGCGATGACGCGTACCCCGTTGGCGTCCACTGCGGAGCCGACCAGACCCGCGGCGGCCGCACTGAGCTGCTCCTTGCGCAGGCGGTCCAGTTCCTTCTCCGCATGCTTCAACTTCGTCAGGGTCGCGGCGACGCGCTCCTGAAGCAGGTTGGAGGGCACCTTGAGCATGTCGGTCAATTCGCTGACGAGAGCGCGCTCGGCGGCCAGGTGCCGGAAGGCGTCCATGCCCACGAAGGCTTCGACGCGGCGGTTTCCGGAGCCCACTGACTGCTCGCCCAGCAGGGTCAGTGAGCCAATGCGGGAGGTGTTCTCCACGTGCGTGCCACCGCACAGCTCACGTGACCACGCGCCGTCGATCTCCACAACGCGAACCTCGGAGCCGTAGTTCTCGCCGAACAGGGCCGTGGCGCCCAGTGCCTTTGCGGCATCCAGATCCATGACCTTGGTGTCCACCCGGAAGTTGTTGCGGATGGCAATGTTGGAAACTTCCTCAATCTCCGACCGCGTTGCCGCGCTCAGGCCTTCGCCCCAGGAGAAGTCAAAGCGCAGGTAGCCGGCCTTGTTGAAGGAGCCACGCTGGAGGGCTTCCGGGCCAAGGATCTGGTGCAGGGCTGCGTGCACAATGTGTGTGCCTGTGTGCGCCTGCTCCGCTGCGTGGCGGCGTTCGCGGTCGACGGCGGCACGCACCAGTGCGTCTGCCGGCAGTTCGCCTTCGCGCACAACCGCCTTGTGGACGCTCAGGCCCTTGATGGGGTTCTGGACGTCCAGCACCTCGACGACGAAGCCGTCGCCGGTGATCAAACCGGTGTCGGCAGCCTGGCCGCCGGCCTCGGCGTAGAACGGTGTGGCGTCAAGGACCAGGGAGACTTCATCTCCGGTGGAGGCGTGCTGGACTGCGGCACCATTGGAGAGGATGGCGCGGACGCGGCCTTCGCCCTCCAGCTCGGTGTAACCGGTGAAGACCGTCTGCCCCTGGGCGTGCAGCTCGTGGAAGACCGAGAGGTCGGCGTGGCCGCTCTTCTTGGATTTGGAATCCTTGCGGGCACGGTCGCGCTGTTCGAGCATGAGCGAGCGGAAGCCTGCCTCATCAACTGCCAGGCCGGCTTCGCCAGCCATTTCCAGGGTCAGGTCAATGGGGAAACCATAGGTGTCGTGCAGTGCAAAGGCCTCCTCCCCGGACAGCGGGTGGTTCGCGGCCTTGGATGCCTTTACTGCTTCTTCCAGGCGCGCGGTTCCACTGGCAATGGTGCGCAGGAACGACTTCTCTTCGGCGTAGGCAATGCGGGCAATACGGGCGAAGTCGGTCTCAACCTCGGGGTAGGCACCCTTCATCGCATCGCGGGACACCGGCAGCAGATCGGGCAGCACGGCGGTCTCCACGCCCAGCAGGCGCATGGCGCGCACGGCACGGCGGATCAGGCGGCGCAGCACGTAGCCGCGGCCCTCGTTGGACGGGGTGACGCCGTCGGAAATCAGCATCAGGGAGGAGCGGATGTGGTCGGCAACCACACGCATGCGCACATCATCGGTGTGGTGCGGGTCGGCGGGATCCTCGGTGGAGGTGTACGTCTTGCCGGCCAGTTCGGCTGCCTTGTCAAGAACGGGACGGACCTGATCGGTCTCGTACATGTTCTCCACGCCCTGCAGGATCATGGCGAGGCGTTCCAGGCCCAAGCCCGTGTCGATGTTTTTGTTGGGCAGTTCTCCGACAACGTCGAAATCAACCTTGGAGGTGACATTGTCAATCTGGTACTGCATGAACACGAGGTTCCAGATTTCGATGTAGCGGGTTTCATCCGCAATGGGACCGCCGTCAATGCCGTATTCGGGGCCGCGGTCGTAGAAGATTTCCGAGCAGGGGCCTGCGGGGCCGGGCTGGCCGGTGGACCAGTAGTTGTCTTCCTTGCCAATGCGCTGGATGCGCTCAGCCGGGACGCCCACTTTGTCGCGCCAGATGCCATAGGCTTCGTCGTCTTCCGTGTAGACCGTCACCCACAGTCGATCGGCTGGGAGGCCGAATCCGCCGTCGTCCAAGGAACTGGTCAGCAGTTCCCAGGCGTAGGGGATGG
>JBBPZC010000054.1:0-10586 GCA_038199275.1 Actinomycetales bacterium | reverse complement strand
CCCACACCATCGGTGGACGTGGCCAGGTACGGCTTCTTGTAGGTCAGTAGCTTGGAGACGTCGTACAGGCCGGCAAACCCACCAAAACCACCCACAACGGACGGTCCGTGGGTTGCCTTGACGGCTTCCTTCATCAGTTCGACGGCGAGATCGCCGGCTTCGGTGTCAACACCGGCGCTGGCGTAGGTGATTGCCTGGGGGGCTGAATCATGGGAGGCGTTGGTCATGGCGTCTCTTTTCTACGGAATTCTTAAGAACCGTCAGCTGCGGTGCGGTCTCTATCGGTCAGGAGCTTTTCCATTTCCGAATCAGGACCCGGATCGCAACCGGTGGAGGGGGTGGCGTTGCCAGCGGTGGTGCGTTCGAGCAGGTTCTTGCCCAAACGGTCGCTGCTGGGAAGTTCAATGGGGTAGGTGCCGGTGAAGCAGGCAGTGCACAGGCGCTCACGTGGCTGGTTCGTGGCATCGATCATGCCGTCCTCGGAGATGTACTCCAAAGAGTCCGCACCAATGGACTTGGCGATCTCATCAATGGCGGCACCGTTGGCAATGAGCTCCGCGCGGGAGGCGAAGTCAATGCCGTAGAAGCATGGCCAGCGCACCGGCGGAGAGGAAATCTTTACATGCACCTCGGCAGCGCCGGCCTCGCGCAGCATGCGCACCACGGCGCGCTGGGTGTTGCCGCGCACAATGGAGTCATCCACAACCACAATGCGCTTGCCGCGGATCACGGAATCAAGGGCGCTGAGCTTGAGCTTGATGCCAAGCTTGCGCAGGGTGTCGCTGGGCTGGATGAACGTGCGGCCAACGTAGGCGTTCTTCACGAAGCCGTGGGCGAAGGGAATGCCCGATTCCTCGGCGTAGCCAATGGCCGCCGGGGTGCCGGATTCGGGGACGGGGATGACCAAGTCAGCGTCGGCGTGGTTTTCGCGGGCGAGCTGGCGGCCCATTTCCACGCGGGATTCGTACACTGACCGGCCAGCGATGGTGGCATCCGGGCGGGCCAGGTAGACGTATTCAAAAACGCAGCCGGCCGGGGTTGCGGGAGCGAAGCGCTGGGAGCGCACACCGTCTTCATCGATCGCAATGAATTCGCCGGGTTCGATCTCACGGATCAAGCTTGCGCCGATGGTGTTCAGGGCGGCACCTTCGGAGGCGACAATCCAGCCGTTGTCCAGGCGGCCCAGGACCAGCGGGCGGACACCGTGCGGGTCGCGGGCGGCGTACAGGGTGTGCTCATCCATGAACACGAAGGAGAATGCGCCGTGCACCTTGGGCAGCAGCTCCATGGCGGTTTCTTCGAGGGTGCTTCCCTCCTTGCCCTGCAGCAAGGTGGTGACCAGGGCGGTGTCCGTGGTGTTGCCCTGCGCCATTTCGCCGGCAGTGGGCACGCCGTACTGCTCAATGACCATCTCGTGGAGTTCGGCGGAGTTGGTCAGGTTGCCGTTGTGCGCCAGAGCGACCGTGCCGCTGCCTGTTGCGCCCAAGGTGGGCTGGGCGTTGGCCCAGTTGGCGGAGCCGGTGGTGGAGTACCGGCAATGGCCCACGGCAATGTGTCCGATCAGCGTGTTCAATGTGGATTCGTCAAAGACCTGGGAAACGAGCCCCATGTCCTTGTACACACTGATCCGCTTGCCATCGCTTGTTGCGATGCCAGCCGATTCCTGACCACGGTGCTGCAGTGAATACAGTCCGTAATAGGTTAGTTTGGCGACCTCTTCGCCGGGGGCCCAGATACCCAGAACGCCACAAGCGTCCTGAGGTCCCTTTTCGCCGGGCAAAAGGTCATGTGATAGTTTTCCGTCTCCGCGTGCCACCTGAGAATTGTCTCACGTCTTGCTGCGGGGCCGTAACCGATTGTGACCTGCGTTATGCCCGCCGGTGCCTTGGGCTCAGGCCGTTTCGGACCCGGTGTTGCTGTTGTCATCCGGGAGGGATTCAACGAGCAAGCTTTTGGCCTTGCGGCGGCCCTGCCGGTCCAGCACCAAGGCCACAATGGCGCCCAAGCCCATGCCGGGCAGAACCATCAACACGACAAACAGACCAAAGACGCTGGACGCCGCGAAATCGCCATCCCGGGGAAACATGAAGGTGAAGATCGCCGCCGTCGCGACACCGGCCAATGCTCCTGCAATCAGGAACGGAACATACTTCGGGGCACGGCGGACCTGGAGTTTGCGCGGTTCTCCGGGAGTGGTTTCAGGCTGGGAAGTCATATCTTCAAGGGTACCCGGCCAAACATGGGGCTTGTTGACGATCCCGGATCGTTCGCTAGAAGGGTAGTTCGCCGGAGAGATCCGCGCGCAGCCCTGAGGCCGCAACAATGCCGCGTTCGACGGCGTCGGCCCACACCAGAGTGCCACTGACCAGCGCGAGCCAAGTCTCGGCGTCGCACTCCACAACATTGGGCGGAGTGCCGCGGGTGTGCCGTGGGCCTGCGATGCACTGCGCAACGCCAAAGGGCGGCACCCGGATCTCAACCGAGTTCCCGGGGGCTCGGGTGGCCAACTCCTCGAGGGCAAAGCGCACGGCCATGGCGGTCACGGGGCGGGCACGTTCCCCTGCCTGCCAGGCGGTCAGGGCGGCATGGCCCTGGGCAATATCAATGCGTCGACGGGCGCTCATGAGTTCAACAATGCGCTGACGGCCTGCCCCAAGCGCAGGCTTCCCGCACGGTGGCCGCCGCCCATGACAGGCGGGACCACCTTGTCCAGAACCTCGGCAACCGCGGGAACATCGAGCGCGCCGGACGCGGCCAGCATGGTCAGCCCCACCAGGGATGCGGCCCGGCCGTTGCCGTCCAAAACCTTCACCGCCACACTCGCACCGGTGGATGTTGCCATGGCCAGCACGCCCTCAGCACCCATTTTCGCGACGATGCCCAGCTCATCCATGACCACCGTGTTGGGCTTGCCCTGCCCCTCAACGGCCCACGGATAATCGAGCATGGAGGTGGCAATCGTGGCCGCCCGCGCGTTCGCGTGCTTGTCCGACGGCGCCTTGGCGAGGGTTGAGAAGGCGCGGGCCAGGCCGGTCAGGCTGACCGTCATGACGGGGGCCCCGCAGCCGTCGACGCCGGTGTGCTGGACGGTTTCGCCCGTGTATTCCTCCACGACGGTGCGCACCGCACGTTGCATGGGGTGGTTGGGTTCCAGATAGCCGCTCTTGTCCCAGCCGTTTTCCACGCACGCCCACAGGAACGCAGCATGTTTGCCGGAGCAGTTCATGGCCAGGCGGGACATGCCGCGTTCGGTGCGCACCAGCCAGGACCGCGCCGTTGCATCGGACGGCCAGGCGGGAGGGCAGCCAAGATCAGCCTCAGTCAGGCCCGCCGCCTTCAGCATTCCCTCCACAACATCCATGTGCTCCAGCGATCCGGTGTGGTTGCCGGCGGCGATGGCAACCTGGGCGCCGCGCAACGGGACTCCGGACTGCATGGCGGCCAGCGCCTGAAATGGTTTGATGGCGGAGCGCGGATAAATTGGGGCCGAGACGTTGCCCAATGCCGTAACAACCGATCCGTCCCCGGCCACCACAACGGCTGAGCCAATGTGCACGGATTCCACAAATCCGCTGCGTTCCAGGACGGCGAGTTCAACGGCGTCGTGCGCCCGGAAAGTATGGATCATGGTGTCATACTAGCGACTTTACGGCCCGGGGACGTTCGCCCAGTACGCTAGAGGGGTGAAGGTTTTAGTCATTGGCCCCGGAGGCCGCGAACATGCCATTGTCCGCTCGTTGCTCAGCGACCCCAACGTCAGTGAAGTTCATGCCGCCCCCGGCAACGCCGGAATCGCGGCGATTGTGCCAACGCACGCCATCAACGCCAATGACCCGGCCGCAGTGGCAGCCCTGGCCGTAAAGCTTGACAGCGACCTTGTGGTGGTGGGCCCCGAGGCGCCCCTGGCGGCAGGTGTTGCCGACGCCGTGCGCGAAGCCGGCATCCCCGTCTTCGGTCCCAGCAAGGAAGCCGCCGCGCTGGAAGCCTCCAAGGCGTTCGCCAAGGCCGTCATGGCTGAGGCCGGCGTCCCCACGGCGATGGCCAAGGTGGCTGTCAACGCCGAGGAAGCCGCCGACGCCATTGACACCTTCGGTGCACCCTACGTTGTCAAGAACGACGGGCTCGCCGCCGGCAAGGGCGTGGTGGTCACTAACGACCGCGACGAGGCCCTGGCCCACGCCCAGTCCTGCTTCGATGTTGGCGGCACCGTGGTCATTGAAGAATTCCTTGACGGACCCGAGGTCTCCCTCTTCGTCCTGGCCGACGGGCGCACCTGCGTGCCCCTGGCCCCAGCCCAAGACTTCAAGCGCATTTACGACGGCGACGAAGGTCCCAACACCGGCGGCATGGGCGCATACTCGCCGCTGGAATGGGCCCCGGCCGGACTGGTCCAGGAAGTAATTGACCGCGTTGCCCAGCCCACCATCGACGCCATGGCCCACCGCGGCACCCCCTTCAACGGCGTCCTGTACTGCGGCTTGGCACTGACCAGCCGCGGCACCCGCGTCATTGAATTCAACGCCCGCTTCGGTGACCCGGAAACGCAGGCCGTCCTGGCGCGTCTGAAGACCCCGCTCGGCGGCGTTCTCATGGCGGCGGCCAAAGGCCAACTCGATGACATCGACGAGCTGCGCTGGGCACCTGAGACGGCAGTCGCCGTCGTACTGGCCAGCGAAAATTATCCGGAAGCACCGCGCACCGGCGACCGGATCCGCGGCTTGAAGAAGGCGAACCGGCTCGACGGCGTGCAGGTTCTGCATGCCGGCACCGGCTCCGACGGGTACGGCAACATTGTCAGCGCCGGCGGCCGCGTGCTGGCCGTGGTGGGCCTGGGCGCCGACCTGGAGGATGCGCGCGAGAAGGCGTATGCCGGTATTGAACAGATTTCCCTTGAAGGCGGCCAGTACCGCACGGACATCGCGGCGAAGGCTGCGCGTGGGGAAATCACCGTCGCAAACACCGCCGCACAGGCTTAAGGACCAAGCCCATGACATCCATGATTCCTGCCGCGCCCACCCTGCCGGGCTGGACCCACATGTACTCCGGCAAGGTTCGCGACCTGTACGTCCCCACCCCTGGTTTAACTACTGCTGACGCCCCATTTGCCGGCCGCGATGACGTTGTCCTGGTGGTTGCCAGCGACCGGATCAGCGCCTACGACCACGTGTTGGCCAGCGAAATCCCGGACAAGGGCCGCATCCTGACCGGCTTGAGCCTGTGGTGGTTCAAGCAGCTGAACGTGCCCAACCACCTCGTCGCCACCACGGTGGAAGGCGGCGTGCCCGCGGCTGTGGCCGGGCGCGCCATGGTGTGCAGGAAGCTGGAAATGTTCCCGATCGAATGCATCTCGCGTGGCTACTTGACCGGCTCCGGGCTCCTTGAATACCGCCAGTCACAGACGGTGTGCGAGCTGCCCATGCCCGCCGGCCTGGTGGACGGTTCACGTCTTGAGGAAGCCATCTTCACCCCGTCGGCGAAGGCCGAGGTGGGCGAGCACGATGAGAACATCACCTTCGAAACCATGGTGGACACCGTTGGTGCCACCACCGCAGATGCGCTGCGTGCGCTGACGTTGGAGATCTACTCCCGCGCCGAGGAGATTGCCCGCGAACGCGGCATCATCCTGGCCGACACCAAAGTTGAGTTCGGCACCGATCCGGCCACCGGCGTCATCACCCTGGGCGATGAGGTGCTGACACCTGACTCTTCACGTTTCTGGGATGCAGGGCTGTGGGCCCCGGGCCAGGCGCAGCCCAGCTTCGACAAGCAGTACGTGCGGGACTGGCTCACCAGTGCCGAATCGGGCTGGGACCGATCCTCGGACACGCCGCCGCCGGAACTGCCGGCCGACGTCGTGGAGCGCACCCGCGCCCGCTACGTTGAAGCGTACGAACGCCTGACCGGCGCCACCTTCGTCTGACAAGCGACATGGTTTAAGGCCGGGCCTGAACTTGGCGGGCCTGATCCGCGGTTCAGGCCCGCGGTTCCGGCCCGCAGGCCTGACCTGCGCCAACAGGGCCCGCGCTTACAGCTCGGCCAGATGTCCCTGGGCCACCTCGGCACGGTCGAATGCGCCAGCCTCGGTGTACCGTTCCCGGGCCCGGACGTAAGCGTCGCGGGCTCCGTCCAGCCTGCCACAGGCCCGCAGCGTGTCGCCCAGGAGCAGCACGGAGTCGCCTGCAATGTGCGGCGGGAGCTCGTCGATTTGTGCTTCGACGTCGGACACCAGTGCCAGCGCTTTCTCCGTATCTCCGTTGAGGAGATTCCAGCGTGCCCGCAGCAGCGCGACTTCCAGGCTTTCTGCCGGCGTGGTACCCACGACGGAATGGGCCAGCTCACTGCGTTCAATCGCCTGCAGCGTCTCCGGCTCCACAATCCCGGCCTTGAGGCGTACCCAGGCCGTGGCTTTGTTGAATTGTGCCCAACGGGACAGATCCGCCGTGGGGGAGAGCAGCCGGGCAGCCTTGCCGTGATGTTCCAAACCGGTGCGGGTGTCATTGCGGATGAACGCCACGTTGCCAATCACCCAGTGGATCTCACCGGCAACCTGGGGCGGAGTGTCCGAGGGGATCGATTCGGCCAGCACCGTGGCATGCGCCCACGCATCGTCGAGGCGTCCGGCTTCCGTGAGTGCGCCGATGAGTGATTGCAAGGCCAGCAGGTAGGCGCTGAATTCCTCGGGACTGTCACCGGAACCAATTTCCACGGCCATGGTGGCGTGCGTGATGGCCTCGGGCAGCTTGCCCAACGCCAGCATGGCGGCGGCCATGACCTGGTGCGCGCGCAGTGCCAGGGCGTCGCTGCCCTGGGTGAGTTGATTGGCCAGCAGCGTCTCCAGCGTGGTGACGGCGTCGGTGTTGTTGCCTTCTCGAAGCATCGCGTGCGCGGTCAGGAAGGTCATGTTCCACCACGTGATGGTGGCGTTGGCCTCGCGGGCAAGGCTGGCCGCGGCCTGTGCGCTGGCAACGGCACCCGCGTAGTCCCGGATGTCCCAACTTTGCCGTGCGCACAGTGAGAGCCGCAGACATTCGCTGTCGGCGGGCGAATCGGATTCCGACCATTGTGCAACGGAGCCCGGCGCCACTTGGAGCTGGGTGGCCAACTGCCGGATGATCTCGGTGGTTGGTTCGCGATCTGCGTTCTCCAACAATGAAATGTAGCTGGCCGAATAAAGGACCCCGCCGAGTTCACCCTGGGTCAGATTCCGTGACAAACGCTCTTGCTTCAGACGTTCACCAAAACTGCTGCCCACGTCGCTGCTCCTCAATCTTTTGTCATCACCTAAGTGGCGGATGCCATGGGCGGATCCGCATGTCCGCACCTTGGCTAAAACCTAACAGAAATAACTCGTATACATCCTGTGCTTCTGTCCAAAGTCGCTAGGAAACTGGTGCGCCGCCACACTTTGTGAGTTTGAACAGCTTTGCATGGCCCTCGCTGGCAACGAGCGTGAAAGCGTCCGAGTCCGGAGCGAGCGTGATCCCCGGGAAGAGCGAGCGCGGATTCTTGAACGCCGGAATGTAGTCGGTGCCAAAGTCCAGCAGGTACGTCACCCCCAGCCGTTTCGCCGCCGCACACACCTCCACATCACGGCCGACCCGGTTGAGCCAGAACCGCAGCGTATACAATTCCGGGCCCAAATCGCTTTGTGAACTGTACGGAAACAGCATGGTCCGTCCCGCCAGCGCCATCGCCAGCGCCGAGCCGTTGTATGGATTGTTGGCGATCACGTCATCCTTGGTGGTGAGCTGGTCCAGCCGGTGGATCAGCGCCAGCTCCTGAGCATCCACCTGCGCCAGCCCGTTCGGCTTGGCCGGCACCTCATACATGAGGCCCACCTGGTCCTTCATCTGCCACAGGCCCGGATTCCCCAGGACAAGTACGACGACGATCCCCACCGCCGCGGCCCGGCTCCCCTTGCGCCGGGCAAGGGTTGGCAGGCGGCGACGGGCCCAATCAGCAACATGGACCAGGCCCAGCGCTGCCAACGGCACCGCGATCAAGGGCATGAGGGCAGCCACCCGTTCAGGGTTGTCCCACCACGGAGCCATGATGACATTGGCCGGGCCAAAGTCCGTACCGGCCGTCAGCGGATACGTGAGCACCAGGAGGATCACGATGGCATACAGCCAGCGCAGCCCGGGCCGGACCGCCCCATACTTGAGACCCACAACAACCAGCAGGAGCAGCACGATCGCGGGGAACCAGATGGGATCGGGGGCAAAGGTGGCGCTGCGGACCAGGGCCAGGGGGAACGGCATGATCGCCAGCGACACATAGTTGAACAAGCTGCGGATCTGCGGCAGCAGAGCCAGTGCGCCGAGCGCCACAACAATTGCCAGTGACAGCAGGCCCACGCGCCGCCATCCATGGCGGCGGCCGTTGCCGAACCCCGTCCTCAACCACGCGAACACGAGGAAAACCAGCAGGGGAGTCAGCACCAACAGGATGCTGAATACGCCGTTGGGCTGGGCGATCACGGCACCGGGCAGGACCAACACCACCATGGCCAGTGCGGCGGCCGGTTCCATTCCGGTGTGCACGGCCGGGCGCAGGATCAGCAGCACCAGGCCGATCCCCAGCGGGACCAGGGCGTTGGAGAGCGAGTTCGGATAGGCGGAACCGTATTGCAGCAACAGCCAGGGGAACGCCGGGAAGGCGGCGGCCAGGATTCCGGCGAAGACCAGCAGCATGCGGCGTTGGCCAAACAACACACGCGTCAGGAACACACCACTGAGCGGCCACAGCACGCCGGCAACGGCCAGCCAGATGATGTTCGTGGCGGCAGGGACGCTGATGCCGGTGAGGATGATGAGCAGGCTCGTAAGTCCGTGCCAGGCGCCAGGGTAGAAGACGGCTTTGCCGCTGGGCATGATGAAACCCGAGATGGCAAAGGAGGAAGCATTGGCATGCTCCACGGCATAGGCGGTGGCATTGAGGTGAAAGACCGAGTCGTAGCCCTGCGTGAATTGTTCCGGAGTCGAGGCAACCAAGGTGAGCAACGCCGTCGTAATTGCCAGGGAAATGCCTACACCGGCGAAGGTGGCTCCGGTGCCGGCCCAGGGAGGCGGGACGGTACCATCGGTGCGCAGGGCCGGGATGAAGCGGCGCGCCAGCCAGGCGCCGGCGGCCGTGATGGCGGTGCCCAGCAGCACCACGGGCAGGTGCCACGGCAGGCCGATCAGGGGCGCGACGATGGCGCTGACGGCGATAATGGAGACGGAAATTGCCGGTGCCAGGGCGATCGCGGCGAGTCCGCGGATGCGCAGCACCGCCAGCACCGCGGCTCCGGGCAGGGCAAGGATCAGCAAGGCCAGCGCAAACGCCGGCACCGCCTCAAACCAGGAACTCACCCGAACAACCCCGTCCCGCTGGCTGGCGGATCAGACCTTTTTGACAACGCTGGACTTGAGTTTCATGGGGCCAAAGCCGTCGACCTTGGCGTCGATGTCGTGTCCGTTGACGGGGGAGATGAGGCGGATGTTGCGTACCTTTGTGCCGATTTTCAGGTCCTGGGGGCTGCCCTTGACCTTCATGGTCTTGACGATGCTGACCGTGTCGCCGTCGGTCAGGACATTGCCCACGGCGTCCTTGACCACCGCCTCGGGTTCGCTGTCCTCGGCAGCCTCGGTGGGCGACCATTCGTGGGCGCATTCCGGGCACACCAGCAATTCACCCAACTCGTAGGTGTATTCGCAGTTGCAGACGGGGCACGGGGCCAGTGTGTCACTCATGCGCCTCATCTTAGCCGCTGGCCCTTGGGGCAGGGTGGCTGGAGGCTGGTTTGGGTGGCGAAGAGCACGTCTCTGCAGGGCTGGGGCATGTGGATTGCCACTTGCTTCGGCGGCCAATGGCGCTATCGGAGACAGAATGGCGGCACATGCGGTGTCTGGGTTCGTGCGACGATTCGAAACAGCAGCTCAGGCCATTACTGAATTTGAAACTGCAGCTGATGCGACGAAAACGGTGATTTCGTCGCATCAGCTGCTGTTTCGAACTGGCTGCCGGACAGGAAAAACGGCCGGGCATGAAAAAAGGAAGCGACACCGTTTCCGATGTCGCTTCCTTCTATACTATGGTCGGGGTGACAGGATTTGAACCTGCGGCCTCGTCGTCCCGAACGACGCGCGCTACCAAGCTGCGCCACACCCCGATCCGCTGTTTCCTCCACCAGTGACGGTTGGGAAAAGCAACCTCTCAAGGATAGCGGACAAGGGCCGTGATCACGAAATCGAGCGGTTCCACCACGTTGTCTGCAGGTAAATCCGCTGGAAGGGGGGCGTGGATCAAGATCCCTGCGGGCTACGGTTTGGCCGTCTTGGCCGTCAGGGTCAAGACAACAGCTTCGGGCCGGCAGGCGAAGCGGAAGGGGGCCGTGCGGGAGGTGCCGATGCCCGCAGAGACGTTGACCGGCGTCGTATGTCCGGAGGCATTCCAGTCATTGAGGCCGCGGGCACGCCAGGTGGGCAGGTCGCAATTGCTGACCAGGGCGCCGTAGCCGGGCAGACAGACCTGGCCGCCGTGGGTGTGACCCGCCAAGATGAGGTCTGCGCCGTCGGCCGTGAAATGGTCCAGCACGCGCTGGT
>JBBPZC010000053.1:0-16062 GCA_038199275.1 Actinomycetales bacterium | reverse complement strand
GCGTGCTGGTGCGGGCTGCAACGCGCGGGGACGGCACCACGGGCGAGGACGTCACCCACAATGTGGCCACCATCACGGACATTCCCCAGCGCCTGCACGGCACCGGATTTCCGGCCGAGGTGGAGATCCGCGGCGAGGTGTTCATCGACTCCAAAGACTTTACGGTGCTTAACGAGGCGATGGTGGCAACCGGCAAGGCACCGTACGCGAACCCGCGCAACACTGCGGCCGGCTCGCTGCGGCAGAAGGACGCCGCCGAAACCGCCAAGCGCCCGCTGAGCATGTATGTGCACGGCATCGGCGCCCGCGAGGGGCTGTCCACAGCAACCCAATCGGAGACATATGAGCTGCTGAAATCGTGGGGCATGCCCATCAGCCCGTACTACAAGGTGGTGGACACGCTGCCCGAGGTCATGGAATTCATCGCCTACTACGGCGAGCACCGGCACGATCTGATCCATGAGATTGACGGGATCGTGGTCAAGGTCGACGATCTGGCCACCCAGCGCGAACTGGGCCACACCTCCCGCGTGCCGCGCTGGTCCGTGGCGTACAAATACCCGCCGGAGGAAGTCCACACGAAGCTGCTGGACATCCAGGTCAACGTGGGGCGCACCGGACGGGTGACGCCGTTTGGCATCATGGAGCCGGTTTTGGTGGCGGGCTCCACCGTGTCAATGGCCACCCTGCACAACCAAGACGTGGTCAAGGCCAAGGGCGTCCTGATTGGCGACATCGTGGTGCTGCGCAAGGCCGGGGACGTGATCCCGGAGATCGTGGGGCCCGTCATGGCGCTGCGCGAGGGCCGCGAGCAGGAGCTGCGCGAGTTCGTCATGCCCACACATTGCCCGTCCTGCGGTACTTTGTTGGCCCCTGCGAAGGATGGCGACATTGACATCCGATGCCCCAACACCCGCTCGTGTCCCAGCCAACTCACGGAACGCGTGGCGCACCTGGCCGGCCGCGGCGGCTTTGACATCGAGGCGCTCGGCTACGAGGCGGCCCGGGCGCTGACTGCCGGCCCCGGCCCCGACCCGGCGGACAATGGCGGGATCATCGCCCCGGCCGGCCCCGGCCCGCTGGTGAGCGAAGCGCACGTCTTCGACATCGCCCAACTGGACCTGTCCGGCGTCGTGGTGTGGCGTGAAAAGCGGGCCAAGGGGGTGGGGACGGGCAAGTTTGAGCTGGTCCCGTACTTCTACACGAAGGCGGCCGCGAAGAAGCCGTCGGTGGCCAGCAAGACCACGGAAAAGCTGTACGAGGAGCTGGAAAAGGCCAAGAAGGCGCCGCTGTGGCGGGTGCTTGTGGCGTTGTCGATCAGGCATGTGGGGCCCACGGCGTCGCGCGCGCTGGCCACCCGGTATGGCTCGATGGACGCAATCCAGGCCGCGCTGCGGGCTCCCGATGCACGCGAACAGCTGGCCAATGTGGACGGCGTTGGTGCCATCATTGCCGAGGCGTTGATTGAGTGGTTCGAGGTGGATTGGCACCAGGACATCATTGCCGCGTGGACCGCGTCCGGGGTGCTCATGGCGGACGCAGTGAACGACTCCATGCCGCGCACGCTCGAGGGCCTGACGATTGTGGTCACGGGAACGCTGCCCACGCTCAGCCGCGACGAGGCCAAGGAAGCCATCATCGTCCGCGGCGGCAAGGCGGCCGGTTCGGTCTCCAAAAACACCTCCTACGTGGTGGCCGGCGAGGCTGCCGGGACCAAGCTGGACAAGGCCGAAGCCCTCGGCATCCCGGTCCTGGACGAAGACGCTTTCAAGGAATTGCTCGCCTCCGGGCCCGCCGCAGAATCAACCGAGTAAAGGACTTCCATGACCACGAATGCTGCCAATCTTCAAGAGTTGCTGGAGGTGGCCCTGAAGGCTGCCGCCGCCGGAGCCGCCGTGCTGGCCGTGCGCGACCCGGCCGGTTTTGGTGCCACGGAGAAGTCGTCCGACGCCGACTGGGTCACCGCCTTTGATGTGGCCGCCGAGAATGCGGTGCGGGCCGTCATTGCTGATGCGCGCCCGCATGATGTCATCACGGGGGAGGAACTGGCGCCGGCGCTGCCCGCCGAGCCCTCCGGCTACCGCTGGAGCATTGACCCGTTGGACGGGACCATGAACTTCATCCGCAACATCGCCTACTACGGCACGTCGGTTGCGGTGATGGGGCCCGACGGCGAATGGCTCGCCGGGGTGGTCAACGCCCCCGCGCTGCGCCGGGTGTACTTCGGCTCCCGCGGCGGCGGGGCCTGGCTTGATGAGATCCGGGCCGACGGTGTCCAGTCAATGCGCCAACTGCACGGTCCGGTGGAAGCACGCGGCGGCACCTTGCTGTCCACGTCCCTGACGTACGACGCCGATGTGCGGCGCCGGCTGGTGTCCGAACTGGACGGACGCATGGACCACTTTGGCGACGTCCGCCGCTTAGGCGCGGCGTCCCTGGAATTGTGCGGCGTGGCCGACGGTTCGGTGGACGCCTACCTGGAATACGGCTTGTTCGAGCACGACTTCGCCGCGGGCGGGCTCATCGCCGCGGAGGCCGGGGCGTGGGTGCATCTGCCCGAGCTCAGCCCGGCCGTGAACGGGCTGCCCTCCCGCGAAGAAGTTCTCTCGGTGTGGACCGGTGCCTGCGTGCCCGGGTTGGAAGGCGCCTTCGCGCCGACTGATTGATCCGCTGGTCGAGCCTGGGCCCACGGCCGCGAGGGCCCAGCTGCGAGCTTGCGAGCGGCGGGAGCGGCTGGGGAGAAAGGATGCGGTGATGATCATCACAGGGAAAGGCGCGTTGCCATCGGCGTTTGATGTCACCGGCTTCGCTGTTTCCGCCATGGCTGAGGCCGCCCAAGCCGTGGCAGACCTGGCCCAACGGCACGGCGCGCCGCCGCCCGAAGTCAGCGTTGACCGGGACCTTGCCTCGCTGTGGTTCGGCATGTCGTTCACGCCTGTTGGTTGGGATTTGCCGCCAGTCTGGGACCCGATCGCCGGCGATTACCGCTGCGCCGACGGCTGGATCCGGCTCCACACCAACGCCCCACACCACAAGGCAGCCGCACTGGCGGTGCTCGGGCTGGAACCAGCCGCCGATCGCGAAACGGTGGCTGCCGCCGTCGAGCATTGGCAGGGGGAGGCCCTGGAAACGGCGGTGGTCGCAGCAAACGGTTGCGCGGCAGTGATGCGTTCGGCAGAGAAGTGGCGTGCGCATCCGCAAGGTCGCGCGGTGGCTGCCGAACCTCTCGTGGCGTGGACTGCCCCGCGGCAGACGGACCGCGGCGGCACGAGCGGTCCATCCCGGCGCACTGGTGCTCAGCCCGGCGGCCCTTGGCTCGGGGTTTCCGGGCATGCTGATTCCCGACTGGCCGTCTCTCGACTGGCTGCCTCTCGACCGGCCGACCCGGCGCGACCGTTGGCTGGCGTGCGCGTGCTGGATCTGACCCGGATCATTGCCGGTCCGGTGGCAACGCGGTTCCTGGCGTCGTACGGCGCGGAGGTGTTGCGGATTGACCCGCCCGGCTGGGAAGAACCCGTTCTCGAGGCTGAATTGACGGTTGGCAAGCGCTGCGCCCGGCTGGATCTGAAGACGCCGGAGGGCATGGCGGCGCTGCATCATTTGTTGGCCGGAGCCGATATTTTCATTCATGGTTACCGGGGTGGGGCGCTGGATAAATTGAGGCTGTCCACGGATGAGTTGGGCCAGCGCCACCCGCATCTTGTCTCGGTGTCACTGGACGCGTACGGGTGGAGCGGGCCGTGGGCGCAGAGACGAGGATTTGATTCGCTCGTGCAGATGAGCTGTGGAATTGCTGCCGCCGGAATGCTGCATTTTGGTGCCGACCGGCCCCGGCCACTGCCGGTCCAGGCGCTCGATCACGCCACGGGGTATTTGTGTGCCGCCGCCGCGGTCAATGCATGGCAGGACCGACTCGACGGAACTGTGCGCCACGCACAACTCTCGTTGGCGCGGACGGCGGTGGAACTGATGCAAACCGCTGCCTCAGATCCGACAGCGCCCGAGCCGGCGCTGGATCCGACGGACCTGCTTGCCCAGGAAACCGCCTGGGGGCCTGGCCTGCGACTGCCCTCGGCGATCCGAATCTCCGGTGTTGATGCTGGATTTGATGTGCCGGCGCGTGGACTGGGCACGGCCGCGCCGCGCTGGGTTGGGGCGCGCTGAGCCGAGCATGGGCAGAAGAAATCGTGAAGGAAAGCAGCTGCTGGAAAGCAACGCAGTGGTGTTGTCCATGCTTGTTGTCAGCGCCGAGGTGGCATGAAACGGCAGCAGATGCGGTGCGCGCCGGCCCGCACTGTTTGAAACAGCAGATGATGCGATTGCAGGCACGGCGGATTCATCGCATCAGCTGCAGTTTCGCTCCTCTACCCGCCGGATTTCCCGCGCGGCACCTGGGTGCGGAAGACTGGGGAGGCAAGGGGCGCCGTCGGACGTGGGAATTAATCCGCGGAAGAGCGCAAGCGCCACAGAATTCAGTGAGAAAGCCGTCAGAGCATGGACATTGCCATCCGTTCGGACACCACCATCCGTCCCATTAGCGCAACTGATTACGACGCCGTGGCCCGGGTGACTGCCGACGCCTACCTCGGGGCCGGGTACTTTGATAGTCCGGACCATCCATATATGCGCAAGATTTTGGCGGTGGAGCAGCGGGCAGCGGCGGCGCCGATGCTCGTGGCCGAACGCGACGGAGTGGTCATTGCTTCGGCAACGCTGGCCGTTTACGGGGATGAATGGGCCGACATCGCCCTGCCGGATGAACTGGAATTCAGACTGCTCGTGGTGGATCCGGCGGTGCAACGCAGCGGTGCCGGGCGCAAAATCGTCGAGTACATTTTGGACCAGGCCAAGGCAATGGACCGGATCAAGGCGGCGAGTCTCACCACCGGCGACGGCTGGGAAGCTGCCCACGCCCTGTACCGCAGCCTGGGCTTTATCCGGGTTCCCGAACGGGACTGGCCCATTCCGGAAAACGGGAAGATGCTGCGCGTGTACCGGATGGCCGTGTAGCCGCCGGTCCTTAGCACCAGCCACGGCCCAACGCCACCACGGAGCGGGCGGAATCCGCCGCGTTAGTATTGCCGTATGTATCGCGGGAGAGTGTTATGACAATGGAGGGGCCGCAACCACGGCGCCACCATCACCCCATGCATCCACGCTATCTAAACAAGTTCGTGGACAACCTCGTCTTTGCCTTGAGCGGACTGTCGGCACTATGGCTGGCATGGCTGGTACTTTCGGAATCCTTGTCCGTCGGTTGGTACATGGTGCCGTTCTTCATCCTGTTTTGGCTGATCCTGGCCTACCTGGTGCTGCCGCGTCTGCACAGCATCCTGACCGCAATTTACGTCCCCGACTATTTCATTGGCCGGGCCCGGACCAGCGACGGTCTGCTGGGGGACCCCATCAATCTTGCGGCGGAGGGAACCGAGACGCAACTGCATGCGGCCATGCTCCACGCGGGCTGGATCAGGGCCGATGAAGTGACCCTTCGCTCAAGCCTGCGGATTGTCACCTCCACGCTGTTGCGGCGCAGCTACGACGAAGCTCCCGTGAGCCCGCTGCTGTTGTTCGGCCGCCAACAGGATGTGGCCTACCAGCAGGAGGTGGCCGGAAACCCGGCCAAGCGGCACCACGTGCGGTTTTGGAAATGTCCAGACGGCTGGCTCATGCCCGGCGGACACAAGGCCGACTGGATGGCGGCGGGCACCTTCGACAAAGCTGTGGGCTTCTCACTGTTCACCTTGCAAATCACCCACAAGATCACGGCCAACACCGACATTGAACGCGACCACATCGTGGAGTCGCTGCTGGAAAACAATCCCGAAGTGTCAGTGCGCATCATCAAGGACTTCGCCACCGGGTACCACTCACGCAACGGGGGAGGGGACACCATTCAAACCGATGGAGACCTCCCGGTGCTTGATATTCGCACGGTGCCGCCGGTGCAGACCCTGCCAGGTGGTGACGCCGAGACTCGATTGGAGGCCCGGCAGCGCCAGCGACCCATAGCCATGGCCTTGGGCGTGCTGCTTATGGGGGCGCGTGTGGTGGTGGGAATCGTGACAATAGCCAGGATGCTGGCAGATCGGAACAGCCTGGCAACGGCAGTAACCGCCAACGTGGTGGGCAGCGAAGCCGCGGTGGCTCTCCTCATTGTGAATCTGGTGGTCATCGTCAGCGCTGCCAGTTTTGCCGCCTATTTGGTGCTGGCCGTGTTTGTCTATCAGAGGCGCAACTGGGCCCGGATCGCCGCGATGGCCTTCAGCGTCGTTTCGATCATTCTGTACGCCATCACCTTCTTCAATGGCGAACGCGTGACGCTGCTCGGGGACGTGTTCGGCCTGCCTGTTGACATTCTTGTTCTGCTGGCCCTCTCCGCACAGAGTTCCAGCCTGTGGTCCCGGCGAAGAGGCGCGCAGCGCAAGCAATAACGGAAACAGCAGCGCAGTCGGTAGTGGGAGTTGTAGCGCAAGCAATAGCGGAAACAGCAGCGCAAGCAGTAAAGACGTGGCCCGGACCCGCCCGCCACGCGCCAACAGCCACCAACTCCGGGACCACCCGGCCGGATTTCATCCTGTGCCATGCGAGATAAGCTAGTACTACACACTTTATTTATTTTTTGTAGGGAGATCCATGGCTGCGATCAACCGTGACGACGTGGCGCATCTGGCGCAACTCGCTCACATTGAGATGAACGACGAAGAATTGGACCGCATGGCCACTGAGCTGGCCGTGATTGTGGATTCAGTCAAGAGCGTCAGCGAGGCTGCAGGGGCCGATGTGCCCGCCACCTCGCACCCGATCCCGCTGACCAATGTCATGCGCGAAGACGTCGTGGGCCACGTGCTCACCGTGGACCAGGCCCTCTCAGGCGCCCCGGATTCCGCTGACGGCCGCTTCAAGGTTCCCGCGATTCTGGAGGAAAGCTAATCCATGAGTGCTTCTGCATTGATCCGTTCCAGCGCTGCCGTGATGGCCGCGAAGCTTGCCGCAGGCGAGATCACCTCGGTTGAGCTGGTCCAGGCCCACCTTGACCGCATTGCCGAGGTCGACGGCGGAGAGCGCGGCATCCACGCGTTCCTGCACGTCAACGGCGAAGAGGCGCTCGCAGTCGCTGCCGACGTTGACGCCCGCCGCGCCGCCGGTGAAGAGCTGCATGAGCTCGCCGGTGTGCCGATCGCCATTAAGGACCTGATCGTCACGAAGGGCCAGCCCACCACGGCTGCCTCCAAGATCCTCGAGGGCTGGATGAGCCCCTACGACGCCACCGTCATTGAGAAGATCCGTGCCGCACGCATGCCCATGCTCGGCAAGACGAACCTTGATGAGTTCGCCATGGGTTCCTCCACGGAGCACTCGGCCTATGGGCCCACCCGCAACCCGTGGGACCTTGACCGGATCCCCGGCGGTTCCGGCGGCGGCTCGGCCGCAGCTGTTGCATCCTTCGAAGCACCCCTGGCATTGGGAACCGACACCGGTGGCTCCATCCGCCAGCCGGGCTCCGTCACCGGCACCGTCGGAGTCAAGCCCACCTACGGCGCGGTTTCACGTTACGGTGCCATCGCCATGGCCTCCTCCCTGGACCAGATTGGCCCGGTCTCCCGCACCGTGCTGGACTCGGCACTGCTGCAGGAAGTCATTGGCGGCCACGACGCCAAGGACTCCACCTCCCTGACCGACCCCTCCACCGGGCTGGCTGACGCCGCTCGCATTGGCAACGTTGCAGGCATGAAAATCGGCATTATCAAGGAACTGCACGGCGAAGGTTTCCAGGCCGGCGTCGAGCAGCGTTTCAACGAGTCCGTGGAGTTGTTGCGCAACGCCGGCGCGGAAATCGTTGAGGTCTCCTGCCCCAGCTTCGGCTCCGCGCTCGGTGCCTATTACCTGATCATGCCCAGTGAGGCGTCCTCGAACCTTGCCAAGTTCGACGGCGTCCGGTTCGGTATGCGCACCCTGCCCACCGAGGGGCCACTCACCATTGAGCGCGTCATGGGAGCCACCCGTGCCGCCGGTTTCGGTGACGAGGTCAAGCGCCGCATCATCCTGGGCACCTACGCCCTGAGCGCCGGTTACTACGATGCCTACTACGGTTCGGCCCAGAAGGTCCGCACCCTGGTCCAGCGTGACTTTGAGGCCGCGTTTGCCCAGGTTGACGTGCTGATTTCCCCAACCACGCCCACTACGGCGTTCAAGTTGGGTGAGAAGCTGGATGACCCGATGTCCATGTACCTGCAGGACGTTGCCACCATTCCGGCCAACCTTGCCGGCATTCCGGGCCTGACCCTGCCCGGCGGCCTCGCCGAGGAAGACGGCCTGCCCGTAGGCATCCAGCTGCTGGCTCCGGCCCGCGAGGACGCCCGCGTCTACCGTGTTGGTGCCGTGCTCGAAGCCTTGCTTGAAGAGAAGTGGGGAGGCCCCATGCTGAACCAGGCGCCGTCGCTGGTCGAGCTTGTCGGGACCAAAGAGACCGTTGCAGCCAAGGAGGCCAACTAATGAGCGTTGACACCATTCTCAGCTTCGAAGAAGCCATGGAAAAGTACGATCCCGTCCTCGGCTTCGAGGTGCACGTTGAGCTGAACACCAAGACCAAGATGTTCTCCTCCGCACCCAACGTCTTTGGTGATGACCCCAACACCAACGTCAACGAAGTGTGCCTGGGCCTGCCCGGTGTGCTTCCCGTGGTCAACAAAAAAGCTGTTGAGTCCTCGATCCTGATCGGGCTGGCACTGAACTGCAAGATTGCCGAGCACTGCACCTTTGCCCGCAAGCAGTACTTCTACCCGGACACACCCAAGAACTTCCAGACGTCCCAGTACGAAGACCCCATCTGCTACGACGGCTGGATCGACATTGAGCTCGACGACGGCACCGTGTTCCACGTGGAAATTGAACGCGCACACATGGAAGAAGACGCCGGCAAGCTGACCCACATGGGTGGCGCCACCGGCCGCATCCAGGGCGCCGACTACTCCTTGGTGGACTACAACCGTTCCGGTGTGCCGCTGGTGGAAATTGTCACCAAGCCCATTGAAAACGTGGGCTCCCGTGCACCCGAACTGGCCAAGGCCTATGTCGCGGCGATCCGCGAGATCGTGAAGAACCTGGGTGTCTCCGACGCCAAGATGGAACGCGGCAACGTCCGTTGCGACGCCAACGTCTCCCTGCGCCCCTACGGCCAGGAAAAGTTCGGCACCCGCACCGAGACGAAGAACGTGAACTCGCTGCGCGCCGTCGAAAACGCCGTGAAGTTCGAGATCCAGCGCCACGCCGCCGTCTTGGATTCCGGTGTGCTCATCACGCAGGAAACCCGCCACTGGCACGAGGACACGAAGTCCACCACGTCCGGGCGCCCCAAGTCCGACGCCGACGACTACCGTTACTTCCCGGAGCCGGATCTGGTGCCCATCGTCACCAGCGCCGCATGGGTTGAGGAACTCCGTGCAACCCTGCCCGAGCCGCCGGCCGAGCGCCGCAAGCGCCTGCAGGCCGACTGGGGCTACACGGACCTCGAGTTCCGCGACGTTGTCAACGCCGGCCTCCTGGATGAAATTGAGGAGACCGTCACCGCCGGGGCCTCCGCCGCCGCTGCCCGCAAGTGGTGGATGGGTGAGATCGCACGCCGTGCCAAGCTGGCCGACGTCGACCCCGCTGCGCTGGGCGTCAGCCCCGCCGTCGTGGTGGAAATTGAAAAGCTCATCGCCTCCGGCGCCATCAACGACAAGTTGGCCCGCAAGGTGCTGGACGGCGTCCTTGAGGGCGAGGGTACTCCCGCAGAGGTTGTTCAGAAGCGCGGCCTGGCCGTAGTTTCCGACGACGGCGCCCTCCAGACCGCGATCGACGAAGCATTGGCAGCCCAGCCCGACGTTGCGGACAAGATCCGCGGCGGCAAGGTCCAGGCCGTTGGCGCCATTGTTGGCGGCGTCATGAAGGTCACCCGCGGACAGGCCGATGCGGCCCGCGTGCGCGAGCTGATCCTGAAGACACTGGGCGTGGAGGGCTGACGCTACGCCGCCTCCCCTCACGAACGGAAGGAGCCGCAACCCCACAAGGTTGCGGCTTCTTCTGCGTTGGGCGGTGCGTCGGGGCATTAACGGAGTGCCCAATATCAGTGATTATGATTCGTAATACCGTTTTGCAATCACAAAAGTTCAGGCAAGTATTGAGTATCACCGTCGATACCCTTGGAGCCGCATCCCATGCCCAGCCCGGTCTCAGCAACATTCGCCACGATTTCCGCCGCAGCATCCGCCACCACCAGCCTGGCCCCACCCGCCCGTCTGCATCCCGAATTGGAGTGCGGCATTGGCGACTGGGACAAGTTGCTGTACGGCAATCACAGGATTGTCGTAGAAGCTGGGAAACTGCCCGCAGGCACCCGGGCGCTCGAGGTCACCCTGCCGTGGCGGCGCCAGGATGCCAGTCCGGAGAAGGTGGACACCATCGTCGTCTCCGCGGCCAGCGGCAAACGAGTACACAACGTCATATCGCAGGATATCAGCGCGGCCGCCGGGACGTTCACCTTTGAACCCATCGATGGCGCCGGGCGCTACCACTTCCACTATTTGCCGTACGCGATGGGTGGCTCGTCCTACTACCCCCAGGCAGAATATCTCCCGGCCCGTCCGACGGCGGACCCCACGTGGACGCGCCAGGTCACCAACAGCGTCTGGCCCGCGGCGAAGGCCCTCCGCTACGAGGCGGCAAGTGAATGGGACAGCTTTGCGCCCATGAACTTCACCGCCACCGACGGCGAACTGGTGGAACTGCACGAACGCCATGGTGGGGCACCGTTCATGATCTTCGCCCAGGACCGCCGCCACCCCATCTCCATGAAGACTGACCTACCCGCACACTGGGTGCACCAGGGGCCGGTCGCGGTGGCGGGGCGTCCCGACCGGGTTCACACCGTCACTGGCCAGGCCCAGCCCGGTGAGGACTTCGTGCTGCAGTTGGGCCTGTACACCCACAGCGGGCTGTCCGGCGTCGACGTCACAGTGGAGGCTTCGGTCAACGGTGCCTCCGTCGAGGCCAGCTGTCTGAACACGAGCGGCGTCGACCGACTGGGCGCGGGATTCACCCGGACCCTGGATGTTGCCGAAGGCCGGGTCCAGGGGCTGCTGGTCATCGTCACCGTCCCGGCTGATGCCGGAGGGTCCACCGTGAATGCGCTCATACGCATCACGGGTGAGCAGGGGGTGGCTGAAATCCCTCTCCGTTTGCAAGTCTCGCAGGAGAGCGACCCCGACATTCTCGCCGGAGGATACGGCGACCCGCGCGAGCTAAGGCGCCTGTCCTGGCTGAACTCCACCTTGGCCCAGGATGATGAGCTGGTGGCGCCCTTTACGGAAGTTAGAGTGGATGCGGCGAACCGGACGCTGTCCATCCTGGGCCGCACCATGGAACTGGGCATCAACGGTTTGCCAGCGCAGCTTTCCTCCACGTTCACCTCTGCCGTGACGGCCGTCGACGGCCCCGTCCGAACGCTCTTGCAGGCGCCGCTGAGCGTAGTGCCGCACCTGGCCCAGGGGATGGTTGAGTGGACCTATGCGCCCCTGGAGTTCAAGACCTTTGGCCCGGCCCGAACCGGCTGGGAGTGCCACTGGAGCAGTACCCGGACTCCCTTGCGCATCACAGTCCAAGGCCAGTTGGAGGCCGACGGTGCTGCAGAGTTCGCTGTCCGGCTTGCGGTGCCAGACGGTGCTGAACCCGTCGCACTGGACGACGTCGCCCTGAGCATGGCGCTGCTTCCAGAAGCGGTGCCCTACGCCATGGGACTGGGCATCCCCGGCGGAAAGAGACCGGAGAGCATTGACTGGAAGTGGGACGTTGCAGCCAAGAACCAAGATTCCCTGTGGCTGGGAGAGCGCAATATTGGCATACAGATTTCCCTCCGCGACGACAACTATGAACGGCCCCTGAACACCAACTTCTATCGCGAAAAGCCGCTCATCGCCCCTGTTTCTTGGACCAATCCCGGTGCCGAAACCACCGAAAAAACCGGGGTGACGCTCAAGGAGGGCCACGGCGCGGACGGGAGTGCCGCCGTCGTACTTCAGGCAACAAGCGGTGCTCGCGTCATGACGGCTGGGGAAGAGCTGAACCATGGCTTCCGCCTGCTGCTGACCCCGTTCAAGCCGATCAATCCGGCCCGGCATCTGAGCAACCGCTACTTCCACGATCAGGGCCCGGTGGCGGATATTGCCGCGACCGGGGCGAGCGTCATCAACATTCATCATGCCGGTGAAGTGGCGCCATTCATCAATGACCCGCTGCTGCACGCGGATGCGCTGGCGAAGTACACGGCGGACGCACACGAGGCGGGGATGAAGGTCAAGGTCTACGACACCGTGCGCGAACTGACGGCGCACAGCCCGGACCTGCTGCCCATGCTCACGTTGGGCGCCGAAATCTTCAGTGACGGCCCGGGAAAGGGACACATTTGGCCGCAGGAACACGCCGGATCGAACTATGTTTCGGCCTGGTATGCGCCCAACGTGGATGATGTTGCCGTGGTGACGGCGGGGGAGTCGCGCCTGCAGAACTGGTACATCCGCGGGCTGGATGAGCTGGCGCGCAAGACCGGGCTGGACGGGATCTACCTTGACGATATCGCCTACGACAGGGCAGGCACGAAGCGCGTGCGAAAGGTGCTCGCTGCGCGCTGTCAGGACCCTGAGATCGATATCCACTCGGCCAATCAATACAACCCGCGGGATGGTTTCGCGTCCTCGGCCAACATGTACATGGAGCAGCTGCCGTACACAGACAGGCTGTGGTTGGGGGAGTATTTTGACTACGACAACACCGATCCTGCCTATTGGCTCGTGGAAGTCTCGGGCATCCCCTTCGGGCTCATGGGCGAAATGCTCGAAGGCGGCGGCAACCCGTGGCGCGGGCTGGTCTTTGGCATGACTGGCCGGGCCCCGCGCGTGGACAACCGCCCGCTGTGGCAACTGTGGGAACAGCACGGCCTCGCGGAGGCCACGATGGTTGGGCATTGGGCCGATGAGCCGCTGGTGCGCACCAGCCACCCTGACGTCTTGGCGACGACGTGGATCACGCCCGCTGGATTGGTGACCGCTCTTGCCAGCTGGGCCCCGGAGCCGGTTTCCGTCACACTGGAATTCGCCCCGGAATATGCACACCTGGCCGGCGCGGCGGTGAGGGCGCCCGAGGTGGCCGGCTTCCAACCCGGCGGATTCTTTGCCGCCGGTGAAGCCATCACTGTTGAGCCGAAGCGGGGCATGGTGTTGGTCATTTCTACCTAGCGCCCGTGACACGCCCGGCCACATGGGTGTGCAGAAAATATTTCTGAGACCCAGCCGAGCGCCTGTTTCGCATGCGCTTTGTAGCGCCACTTCCGCGCCGTCACGGCGAATTTGCGGCCGTTGGCACACCTTAAACGTTGTGATTGATCCTGCAACTATCTGACTCGTTCACGTCATGCACTTGCACATGTGACTCCTCTCACCTATTTTTGTTAAACGGTTAACACGTCGTGGACAGTATCGCAGCTCACAGCGATGCAGCAAGGCCAGGGCGGTGCCACAGAACCAGGAGCAATTGATGAGTCAGACGCAACAGGAGACCGCGGCGCAGCTTGAGCCTGCCGTGGATGCCCCCAGCACTCCGCCCGCTGCCAAGATGCCGCGCCGGAAGAAACGGGCCAAGGCTGCAGCTACCCACGATGGGCTGCCGGTGCGCCACCTTTCGTGGCGGACACGGGTGCGCCGTGACAAGCAGATGCTGATCATGATGGTTCCCGGCATCCTGTTCCTGGCCCTGTTCTTCTATATTCCGATCCTTGGCAACGTCATCGCGTTTCAGGACTACCAGCCGTTTCTGGGCATCACCGGGAGTGAATGGGTGGGCTGGTCGAACTTCGTGGACCTATACTTTAACCCCGATTTCTGGGTAGCACTGCGTAACACCATGGTCCTGGCCGTGTGGCAGTTGGTGCTGTTCTTCCCGGTTCCGCTGGGTCTGGCCCTGGTGGTTGATTCCTTGATCAGCAACAACCTCCGCCGCTGGTTCCAGTCGCTGGTGTACCTGCCGCACTTCCTGTCCTGGGTCCTGGTCATCGCCTTGTTCCAGCAGGTTTTGGGCGGGGCAGGCCTGGTCAACAACACTCTGCGCGACCTGGGTTGGGACACAATCCCGTTCATGACCAACCCGGATACGTTCCCGCTGTTGGCCACCATCCAGCTTGTCTGGAAGGAATCCGGCTGGGCCATGATCATCTTCCTGGCGTCCTTGGCCTCCATTGACGGCTCACTTTACGAGGCAGCAGCCGCCGACGGTGCCGGGCGCTGGCGGCGCATGTGGCACATCACCCTGCCCGGGCTGCGTTCCATCATCATCTTGCTGTTGATCCTGCGCATTGGTGACATTCTCAGCGTTGGATTTGAACAATTCCTGCTCCAGCACGATGCCGTGGGTGCCGGTGCTGCCGAAGTCATCGACACTTTCACATACTTTGCCGGTGTGGTTGGTGGCGGCTGGAGCATGGGTGCCGCCGCAGGACTTGCCAAGGGCATCGTCGCCGCGCTGCTGATCTGGGGAGCCAACGCGTTGGCACATCGCATGGGCGAGCCCGGCATCTTCCAGAAGAAGGTCAGGTAGCAGGCCCCCGGGTCGACTGCCTGAAACAAGGAGAAAATCATGACTGCAACCATTAACCGACGCGGCACCGCGGGCCGCCGTCGCACCGGGCTGAGCTTCGACCCCAAGCGCCCGGCTTGGAAAGAGCCGGCCTCACCGCTGTACAACGCGATCAAGGGCATCATCATTGGCGGCATCACGCTGACGATCGTCATTCCCATCCTGCTGGTGGTCTCCACCTCGTTGGCCGATGAGAAGCAGTTGCTGGATGCAGGCGGCTTCGTGCTGTGGCCCACTCATCCGACCCTGGCCGCCTACCGGACCATTTTCGATGGGGATTTCATGTTCCGGGCGTTGGGTGTCAGTGCGTTCATTACAGCGGTGGGAACATTCCTGGCGCTGTTCATCACCATCACGATGGCCTATGCCACCTCACGGCCCGTCATGTTCGGACGCCCCGTAATACTCCTGGTGCTTTTCACCTTGATCTTCGCACCCGGGCTGATCCCCATGTTCCTCATGGTCAAGCAACTCGGCCTGCTGGACACGGTGTGGTCGCTGATTCTGCCCGGCACCTTCGCAGCGTTCAACTTCGTGGTGATGCGTTCCTTCTTCATGAACATCCCCACCGAACTCATTGAAGCGGCCCGCATTGACGGAGCCAGCGACTTCATGATCCTGCGCAAGGTGGTCCTGCCACTGTCCAAGGCCGTCATTGCCGTCATCGGCCTGTTCTACGCCGTGGGATTCTGGAACGCATTCTTCAACGCCATGCTCTACATCAATGACAAGGCGCTCTACCCGGTCCAGCTCGTGCTGCGCAACTACGTTGTCCAAGGCAGCCCCATGGCAGACGCACTGGGTATTTCAACAACACCGCCACCGCAGTCGATGCAGATGGCAATCGTGGTTGTTGCGTTGCTGCCCATCCTGCTGGTCTACCCCTTCTTGCAAAAGCACTTCACCAAGGGCGTCATTACCGGCGCCGTCAAGGGCTGACTGACCCACCAATTTTCTTTACTCCATGTTTTCCCACTCCAAAAGAAGCAAAACCAATGAAAGAGGTAACGATCATGAAGCGTTCCGTCAACAGTGCCGGAGTATCCCGGCGCAACTTTTTGGGACTCGCCGGCATCTCCGTGGCGGCTGTGGCGCTAACCGGCACACTGTCTGCCTGTGGCGCCAAAGACGCCGCCACAGGCGGTGGCGGGGCTGTCGCTTCCAAAGCAGTCACGCTGCCCACCTACAAGGAATTCGGCGGTGTGAAAGCCGAGCTGCCCGGCAATGCTGACGGTTTGGAAGCCGGCTTCCTGAACATGCCCGAGTCAGTTGCATCGACAAAAGCCAAGCCGCTGGCCGGTCCGGTCAGCGTGCTCTCGGAAACCTTCGAAGTCATGTCCCCGGCCATGAAGGACAACTCCTTCTGGCAGAACTTGAACGAGGCCCTGGGCGGAGAAT